>CABZEW010000021.1 GCA_902524845.1 uncultured Alphaproteobacteria bacterium | reverse complement strand
TTCACCAGAACGAAATTTGATTGAAGAAAAAGTTTCTAAATATAAGAAAATCTTTCCAAACCTAAAGTTTTTTAAAAATAAAAATAATCTTGGATATGATAGAAATTTAAGAAATGTAATTCAAAAATCATCTGGTGACTATGTTCTTCTTTGCGGAAACGATGATATCTTCCCAGAAAATGTAATTCCTCTAATAGAAAGAAAACTAAAAAAATATAAGCCAGTTGCTTTGTTGCGGTCATATAAAAGCTTTTACAAAAAATTAGATGGTGAAACAAAGTTGAGTATGCATCGATATGTGCTTAAGGATACCCTAGTAGATGTAGATGAGAAAGAATGTGCCTGGCTCTTTTACAGATCTGTTTTAGTTTCTGGGCTAGTGATAAACCGTAAATTGGCCAATAAATATGCTTCATCTGAAGTGGACGGAATGTTTTATTATCAAAACTTCATAATTTCACTAATATCCAGACATGGGAAGGTTTTGTATGTACCAGATTTTCTAATTTATAATAGGCTACTAGACTATGGAGATTTTGGAACTTCTAAAGTAGAAAAAGTACTACCAGGAGAGAGGACAATAGAGTCCAGCTTATATCAAATGGAGTCTTTTTTTAGATGCGCCTCAATTGCTGAAAACAAAAGAGGCCTAAAGTTTGTGCGTCACTTAAAAAGAATAGCTTCAGCCTATAGTTTCCCGTTATTAGCTTATCATCGTGATAAAGGAATACTTGAGTTTTTAAGGTATTCTAGATCCCTAAAAAAAATTGGATATAAAGGACCTTACTTCTTATTGTATCAACTTCTTTTACTAATATTTGGGTTAAATTCATCACTTAAATTTATAAATTTTCTAAAAACTTTATTAGGTCGTACAATACGTTTAGTGAGGTAAAATTGACAGGTGCGGTACTCTAAATTGAAGTGTAAAAATTTTTCAAAAAAAATATTAAGCGTATTTTGTTGTTGGGATATGCAAAAGCAGCTAAAAATGATTACTTATTTTTTGGATATTTAAAATGAAATTTTTAATTGCAGGAGACTGGCAATCTGAACTTCATGAGACACCTTTATTAGAGTCATTAATGGAATTAGGTCACAAAGTGTTTCCCTTCAAATGGTCTCATTATTTCAGTTTCAATAATAAAGAACTTCAGTTTTTTGATTTTCTTATCAAAGGTCAGAGGAAATACATGATTGGACCATTGGTGGATAAATTGAATAAGGATCTTATAAAGAAAGTAGATGAACTGAAACCTGACATATTATTTGTTTATCGAGGATCACATATTTTTAAAAAAACCTTGAAGGTTCTTAAATCTAGAAATTCAGAAATAATCATTGTTGGTTATAACAATGACGATCCCTTTTCTCCTGCATACCCAAAATGGATGTGGCGACACTTCAATGCTTGTATACCTTTTTATGATTTAGTACTCGCCTACAGACCTCAGAATATAGATGATCTATATAAGTCCGGTGCAAAAAAGGTAAAATTGATGAGATCTTGGTTTTCTCCAAAAAATAATTTTCCATTGGAATTGAGTGGCCTAGATAAACAAAAATATAATTGCGATGTTGTATTCATTGGTCATTATGAAGAAGACGGAAGAAAAGAATATTTAAAGGAAGTAGTTAAAAGAGGTTGGTCACTTAAGTTATTTGGTCCGGGTTATGAATGGGACGAAGTTATTTCAGACTGTAGATATCTATCAGAGCAAGTACCTGTCAAACTTGTCTGGGGTAGTGAATATAATAAAGCAATTGCAGGATCAAAGATAGCAATGTGCTTCTTATCAAAACTCAATAGGGATACATACACTAGGCGCTGCTTTGAAATTACTGCGGCAAAGCGAGTATTATTTTCCGAATATTCTCATGATCTTGCATCAATCTTTGCTACTGATAAAGAGATCTGTCTATTTACTAATTTGGACGAAATGGGAAAAAAATTAGATTTATTACTTAAAACTCCCAAGAAAGTGAGCGCCATAGCGAATGCCGGTTATAAGAGAGTATGGAAAGATAGGCATGATGCTAAATCTCGAATGGAGGATCTATTATTCTGGATCAATGAATTGAAGGAGAATTGAAATGAGTGCAACTCGAAAAATTACTGATGTCTTTAACTATTTTTTAACACGACTAAAGTCAAGAAGACGTTATAAAATTAATCGTAATTTCAGTGATGTAAAATTAAACCTCGGTTGCGGATTAGCAGTTCATCACGGATGGATAAATATAGATGGAAGTTTAAACGCTTTTTTTGGAAATTTACCTTCTTTTTTTCAACGATTTATTTATAAATCTACCGGTGCCAGTCAATATTATACAAATGATGAATATAACAAAATTCTCAAAAATAATATTTTCATTCATCATGATCTATCTTTTGGGATCCCATACTCTGACGCAACGGTTGACTACATTTTTTCATCACACTTTTTAGAACATTTATTTGAAAAAGACGCAATGAACCTGTTGAAAGAATGTTATCGAGTGCTAAAGCCTGGCGGATTAATTAGAATCTCTGTACCAGATTTGGAATATGCAGTAACCCTTTATAATCAAAACCAAAAGGACCAGACTTTAAGGGATTATTTTTTCAACGATGACAGAGAGAATTATTTCTCCAGACATAAATACATGTATGACTATGAAATGATGTTTGTGAGGTTGAAAAGATTAGGATTTCAAAAAATAAATCGATGTACTTATAGATCTGGGTCACTTCCAGACTGTGAATTTCTCGACAATCGGCCCCGGGACTCATTATTTATAGAAGCAAAAAAATAACTCCTTTTTTATTTGTCTTATTTTTCTTTAACGACCCAACCTTTTCTACCCTGCTTAAAAATTTCAGAATTACAACCCTCCCAAGCCTCATCTCTTAATACCTCAAGCTCCCGTTTTTCCATTGCAATATTGTCCAAATTGGCTCGCGTCCATTGAAAATTATCAGGGTTAAAGTTCTTTGGGAGATGGTTGTTTTCAATACAATAATCAAACATGGGCGTACCTGGTAAAGGCATCACCAAAAAGAAATTTGAAACGTCTATACCACAACTATGCATCTCCTTTGCAAATTCTATAGTATGATTAATTTCTTCTTTGGTCTCATCAGGGAACCCAATCATGTAATTTGTTGTTACATTTAATTTATATTTCTTGATGGTCGTAATTAGAGCCTTTGGATCAAATCTTTCTAAAGCAAGCTTATTTGAACACCATTTCTTTATAATTCTAGGATTTCCTGACTCAAATGGCAAATTTATGTCCGTGAAACCTACTTCAACTAGAAGTTCAATTATTTCTTCATCAGGTATCATCCATCCCTTGGTATCGCTTTTTTTCACGAGGTGAATCATATTGATTCCATTCACGTCCATAAGATCGAGACCCATACCTATCATTTTCTTCATTAGCCTAACAGCTCTATGCTTAATTCCCAAAATTGAGTCGTCTTCAATATAGATTTGTTTAGCGCCGATATCGTTTTTTAAAATATTTAGCTCTTCAATAACTCTCTCGTCAGATTTTACTCTAAAGCGCCCAATAGATCCGGCTTCACTACCACTAATTTCTTCAGCTATATGGCAATATGAACACGAAAAAGGACATCCTCTTGAAGTCATAATTGAGGCATATTTTAATTGTGTACCAGGTTTAATATTTCCCCCGTGCGGCCGCCCTATTTTCCAATAGCGTTCGTTTGGAAGCAACTCCCAAAGGGGTATTGGAAGTTCATCGAGATTATTTATAATTTCTCCACTCTGAGTATTATTTACCACAGTACCGTCTTTAGACTTAAAATATACTTTCCCAACATTATTAAAATTGGGTTGTGGTTTTGTAATCTCTCTTGCCAACTCTTTTATTGTATTTTCAGACTCGGAGGTACAAATAACGTCAAACCCTGCTTCAAAGAACAAATCCTTCCTAGATCTTGCATTTACCCCTCCACTAAAAAGAAATTTTTCTGGAAAACTCTTCTTGATTAATTTGGCACACCTCAAAACCTGAGTTTCCTGTTGCGAAAATATTGACGTTATACCTATTGCATCAAACCTAGATACAATCTCCAAGATTCGCGCATCCGAAACACCAGTTTGAAGCATACCAGAAGGTAGCTTTTTCGATTTATGAAAAAAATCATCGAGTTCGTCATCTTCATTTCCTACGCATGCATCATAAATATACGACTCAACACCAATTTGTTTCAAAGCTCCCGCAAGATAAGGGTAAGCAAGTGAACCATTTGGCTTACATGGGAATCCCGGCCAGGTCTGTTCGGGTGGATATAAAAAAAGAAAGCGAATGTTTTTCATAAAAGCTTTTAATCTATTGATATCCGGGATTAACCGGAAATTTTGTTTTGTTACAACTTCCTGTTTAAACTATCTTACACGATTAAACAAAATGAAATTAAATAAAAATTATAACAAAATTAAAAATTATTTGGTTTTAGAACATCGTACTGTAGTATAGCTGAAATTGTTACATATTCATTAAAAACAGTCAAAACAAGAATTATTAAATTACCTAAATGTGCGGGATATTAGGAAGCCTATCAACAAAACCAATCAATAATAGTAAATGGCTAAGTCATGGAAGAAGAACGCTTACCCATCGTGGTCCGGACGCTTTTGGGGAGTGGGTTTCAGAGGATAGAAAAGCAATTTTACACCATCAAAGACTCGCCATAATTGATTTAACAGATAAATCTAACCAACCAATGGTTTCAGAGGATAACTCAAAATCAATTGTCTTTAACGGTGAGATTTACAACTTTTTAGAGATCAGAGAAAAACTTATTAGGAAAGGTGTTAGTTTCCGGACTAAGTCAGACACAGAAGTTATTGTTAAAGCCTACGAAGTATGGGGATATAACTGCTTGAATTATCTGAATGGCATGTTTGCCTTCGCAATTTATGATAAGACAAAGCAAAACGTATTTGTTGCAAGAGATCGAGCGGGAGAAAAACCACTCTTTTATCATCATGATAAAGAAAATTTCTTTTTCGCTTCAGAACTAAAAGGACTTTTTACCAACCCGAGTATTTCTAGATCAATTAATTTAGCGAGTTTGGATACATACCTGTATTTAGGCTATGTACCAGGAAAAAGAAGCATAATTAAGAATATTTTTAAATTGCCTGCAGCACATGCGATGACGTTTAGTCTTCTTGATGGTAAATTAAAAGTATGGAGGTATTGGTCTGCACCGAAACTAGAGTTTGAGCAAAATTATAAAAAGGAAGATCTGTTAGAACAGCTAGAAATTTTAATGAGGAATTCAGTAAAAAGACAGATGATAGCTGATGTGCCGGTAGGTGTTCTTTTAAGTGGAGGAGTTGACTCAAGTTTAATTACAGCACTAGCCTCCAATTTAAGAAAAAATTTAAAAACTTTTACAGTAAAGATGCCTGGGCAAACAAAGCTGGATGAATCTAAACACGCTCTCATGATTGCAAACTATTTTTCTACCGATCATCACGAGTTAGAAGCTGAACCTACAGACATTGATTGCCTTCCAAAGTTAGCCTACTTTTATGACGAGCCAATGGCAGATTCATCTATGATCCCAACATATTTGGTGAGTAAATTAGTGAGTGACCACTGTAAAGTTGTTTTGGGAGGAGATGGGGGAGATGAAATTTTTGGTGGTTACGGCCATCACAGTCGTCTTTTATGGATGAAAAGCAGATTAGGTAAAATTCCCCTAGGTTTCAGGGCGCTAGTTTCAAAAACAAGCAAAAAATTTCTGCCCCTTGGGTTCAAAGGAAGAAATTGGTTAGAAGGTCTAGGGACCGATCTCGATAATGACTTGCCAATTATTGGTAACTTCTTTGATAGACAATCTAGGCAGTCTCTTCTTCCTTTACTCCGCGACGTAAAATATCCAGCCGAGCAGATTGTTCTAGATAATCTTCCAATAACAGATGATTTACTGCAAAGAGCTACGAGGATGGATTTCGAAAATTATCTGACCGATGATATTTTAGTCAAAGTTGATCGGGCAAGCATGGCAAATTCTCTCGAAGTTCGTGCTCCTTTTCTTGACAGGGAACTTATAGAATTCGCTTTTTCTCGTGTTCCATCTTGGCTAAAAGCTAGTAAAATAGAAAAAAAAATTCTGCCTAAATATTTAACAGAAAAATTACTTCCGGTCGAATTCGACCGAAAAAGGAAACAAGGATTTTCTATACCTTTAAGTCAATGGTTAAAATCAGGACCTTTTAGAGATTATTTCCAAGATGTTTTAATGGATAGAGATTGTACTTTTGACCGATATTTTATTGATAAACTCTTCAAAAGTTTGGATTCTGGGAGAGCAAACAGCGAGAGACTCTTTGCTTTAATGATATTCGAATTATGGAAAAAAGAGCACAAAATTTATTTTTGAGATCTTACTTATTCGCATACATTAACAAATTCTAGACCCTAAATCTGCTTAAAAGGAGCATACCTTGTTTGATATAAAACTTGGAAGTTTTTAATAATAAAAAAATTTTTTTACAAATGTATCATTTACGTGATTAATTAAGAAATAATGTTTTTAGAAAAGGATAATAAATATGAAAAAGTCAATTATTTCACTGTTTCGTTGTCCTAAATCAAAAAGGACACTAAAAATCGTAAAAGTACAGTCAAACACCTTTTTGGCAACAGATGATAACAAATTTAGCTATCCTGTAGTTGGAAATATTCCTCGCTTTGTATCAGATTTCAATTATGCCGATAATTTTGGAATGCAATGGAATTATTTTAGTAAAACTCAGCTTGATAGTCATTCCGGTACAAGTATTTCTAAGGATCGCTTTTATAATGCAACTGGGTGGAATAGAAAACAACTTAAAAACAAATTGATCCTAGATGCAGGATGTGGTTCTGGAAGATTTGCAGAAATTGCTCTTAAATCTGGAGCAGTAGTTGTAGCACTTGATTTCTCTAACGCTGTTGAGGCTTGCTGGAAGAATCTTTCCCATTATCCAAATTTACATGTTGTTCAAGGAGATATTTTATCTTTACCGTTTTGCGATAATAGCTTCGACTACGTATATTCTTTAGGTGTATTACAACATACACCAGACGTTGAAAAATCATTTAAATCTCTTGTTTCCGTTTTAAAGCCAGGTGGTAACATATGTACTGATTTTTATTGGAAAAGATTTCGAACACTAATGCATTCTAAATATGTTTTTAGGCCTTTTACAAAGCGAATGAAGAGAGAAAAATTATTTCATATTTTGACAAAAATAGTTCCAAAAATGCTTTTTCTTAGTAAACTGCTCAGCAGAATACCACTTATAGGAGTTGCTCTAAAAAGAATGGTACCAGTTGCCAATTATGCAGGTATTTTCCCTTTGGACGAAAAACAACTTCAAGAATGGGCTTTGTTAGACACTTTCGATATGCTAGCTCCACAGTTCGATAAACCACAATCAAGAGTTACCATAGCAAAATGGTATTCAGAAATGGGCTTAATTGATATTGAGATTTTTCACGCATCGCACCTAGTTGGACGTGGAATTAAGCCTTCAAGTTAAAAAAAACAGAAAATCCTGATTTAATATAACCAAGTAGTTTATATTAAATTTTCGAGACGTGGAAATGACAAAGAGGCAAGGGGTTGTGGTGCATGGGGGTGGATTGAAACTCCAACAAACGAATTTTCACTCTACTATTCCTGAAAAATATCTACGTAGACACATCATAGACTTAACAAAAAACTTTACTATCAATACGCCTTTGTCCCATGAAGGATGCAAAGCGACCTTATCAAGGCAAAGAAACGAAGTTTGGCAAGCTCGAGTAAAAACAAAAAAAGATCTTTATAAAAATTATAAAATATATATGAATACAAACTTTTTCGAATATTTTTGACGCTATTATTCCTCCCATTCCTTAGAAATAAATTCTGCGATATATCTAGAAACGATCGGTGTGAAATGATTACTATCCGCAGTAAAAAAAAATGGCTCATGGTTTTGATCCTGAAGCCTTTCATCAAACATTTTTCGAACATAATTTATAGGATTATATAAATAGATATTATTCTCATCGGTAATCTGTTCAATACGTTTAATAGGATCTATAGTTGCGCAATTAAAATCTAAGTTAGTATGATTATAGTGTAAATGTCTTCCTTTAAGGTCAATTTGGAATAAGATGGGGGCCATAAATATTTCAAATTTAATATTTTTATTGGTTAGAAATTTATTAAAATCTGAAATATTTTTTTCAAAATTTTGCCAAAGTTCAATCGACTCCTTATGTTGGCTCTTCGAGCCAAATGTCCAAGTGTATGTACCTAATGCATCATAATTACGATCTTCACATGAACCTGAAGTATTTTTCCTCAGGATACTAAAATAATGTTGTAAAACTCTTGCAAACACAGATTTATTTAAATGTTCATATCTCCATTTAGCAAATTTTAAAAATAAATCATTTTGATTTTCTTTGAAAGATTCCCTGGTGTATGGGTATAGATCATTAAAATTAAATTGATATATGACTTTGTAAGGCCGAAGCTTCTCTTTTTCTAACTTATTTATCAAATCAATACCATTAGAAATATTGTCAACAAAGTTATTACCAAAATCTCCGGCTGTCTTAAAATCATAAGACATTTTTTTAATATTAAGAAGACGGTCTAATTGGTTATACCATATATCTTGATAAGCGTGACCATAGCCACCGGTAATAGAGTCACCCAAAATCAGGATAAGGTCTTGATTTAAATTTTTCGTAGTTTCTTGCGGCGTATTTGATGTGCGTGATTTATATCCGTAGAAATCAGTAAAAAATACATACTTTCCGTAAGTTATAGTTGGGCTATGGATATTGTTTTTAAATTCATTGAAGGTTAATCTGCATATAATCTCGAAGATACAAAAAATTGAGAAAATTATTATTAGATTTATCATTATTACTGAGAAAAATCTCTTTACCTTAATCCAATTCATAACGTGCATGATAACTTTCTTTTAGATCTTCATCGTGGCGTTCTTTATATAGCACATAATTCTCAACAGATAAAACATCTATTTCTGTAGCATTTATATCAACCTGATAGTGTAACTATTGGTTAACTCATCAATCACTCTTCACGCTTTTTCTGAGCTTATGCGACTATTGCAATTCAATAGTTTATGCACCCATTGCTTACGCAGTGTAAGACAAAGAACGTGCTTAATCCATACACATTATTCTGTTCGTTCATTCATTTGTTCTTCTGTGTCACTCGTCTTCCAAACTGTGCTTGTTTGTCTAAATGCGCATCCAACTCACCTAGCTCAGCAGCTTCACTGGTAGTACGAGTGCATTCTTACTTTTGACAAACTCTAAAGGCTTGACGCAATAGCGCACCACAAGGTTTACCTTTCCACGAACACTTGCAGTCCATCAACGCTTAACACGTTTGGCTACTTCAACCTTCTTTTGGTTTCCTCGTTCGTCAGTAACCTATTTAGTTTGCTAGGTGAGTACTCTTTGTTAGCTGCAAGTTGGATTTGATCATCAATCTTTGCAATTAGTTTGCGAAGACGAACTGCAATAGGATTGTGGTTTTGAAGTGGATTAAATGCAACGAAATTCAGTGTATCAGGTGCAGTCATTTCAGCCTCAGTATTAGCTAAAAGGATTTAGTTTTCAGAGTTTGGTGGCGATCATCCGAAAATTATAAATGCAAAACTTTACTTAGTTGTTATTACGCTTTTTTACAGCATGCCCTAAATCAACAGCTAGGATACCAATCACATACCTCAATATAGGTATACATAGGACTCAATCACCTTTACGTCAGCACCTTCAAAACTTGGATGCCCAATAAATCAAACCAACAGCGATAAAAAATTCTGTCTTCAGAGTTTGTATATCCCATTGATAAGGGTTCAATCATATTAGCAAAAGGAAAGAAGGCTATTTGCGTATCAGAAAATCTTCTCACCTCCAAGTAGTTGTCTCTTCTTACAGCACATCGAGCATGTTATACATCAGTCTACCAAATTGAAAATAATGCCCTTCCCAACATGGCACATCTGCTTCTTTATACTCGCCTTCTAATCCTTCTCTTGCCACGTCAGCCCATGCACGTATCAAATCATCTGCATTTGCTTAGGCTTTTGTACTCATTGGAGAAAGACTTTTTAATAGAATAAAAGATAATTCACTTCTGTCGTTATACTCGTAACAAAGAAAAGCATTAACTGGAGTTTCAACTTTGTACACTTACTCTGTTTTAATCTCTTCAAAGCTCCTTCAAAAAAAACAGCCAAATTACTTAACGTGTGAATTATTTAAAAGTTAGCTTAGTACTTAAAGTTCTGATTGAAATTCAACTTTTCAACAGCGTCCTAAACTAATTTTCAAAACTCTTCCTTTAAGAGTGTACGTTAATCACCAGTCATGTGATTAATGATACTCGATGCAACTACTTGATGCCCCTCGGAAGTCATATGTGTGTCCTTCATAAAAAATAGTCCACGCTGATTGTTACTCTGTTCAAAAAATAACTTCACGTCTATAGTATCAATACCCAATTCACTCAATGCTGAATAAAATCTTGCGTACAAGTTATCCTGTTCGCAACATCTATCTGCGCGTGATAAAGACTTACTTGGTATTAAAAACGTATAAAGTTTCTTATCTTGTTCAGCTAGAGCTGAATCGATGCGCTGTATTATCTTTACGGTATTGTATAACTCTTCGTCAGTTACGTTCTGCTCATAATTGAATGCATCATTTGGATTTTCTCATAGAGCCTGTGAATTTGACAAAATTGTCTGAAGCAATAACTGAGATTTTCTAAGAAACCTGAGTAAGAAAGAATTCCGAGCGATACTTATCAAAGTGTTATTCTCACCACCATCTATACCGATAATTTTATTATTCTCGAAAACCGCTTTCTGAAGATAACTCGCATCCCCATCAAAATCGTTACTATAAATCTGCAAGACAACAAAATCAGCATTGAACTGCGATACGATATTTTCAACTTGCAACTCGTATATCAAAGGAGAGTAAGACGATACACCAAGATTTACTGTAGGAACATCAAGTTGATCAGAGACGAGCGAGACAAAGGTTTTATGATAATTAACTTGACGTCCCTCAGTGAAAGAGTCACCAAGAAAAAGCACTGCTTCGTCTAAATTTTGCAGCTCATTTATTCGTGAAAACCCATTTGGTACACGAAAACCCAATTCGTCATAGTAAACTTGATATCCGCCATACTCTCCATTCGGATCATGCATAAAAAATTGATAGTTGCTCGGGTGCACATGATGATAGGTTTGCGAGCGCTCTAATGGACTATTCCCATATCCAATACCCATAACTCGCAGAAGTACTTCAGCAAATACTAAAGCTATTAACGTCGCAAAAAAAACAGTTAATATATTTTTAATCCAACTCGTAACGTTTCTCATAATTCTCTTTCAGTGCCTCGTCTTGCTGCTTTTTATAAAGCACGTAATTGCCAACAGCTAATACATCCATTTCAGTACCCATAAAGCACTTAAATGCATCAGTAGGTGTACAAATAATTGGTTCACCACGCACGTTGAAAGAAGTGTTAACAACAAGTGGACAGCCAGTCTTCATTTTAAATTTCGAGATAACAGCATGGTACTTAGGATTGGTATCATGGTGCACAGTTTGTATTCGTGCGGAGTAATCGACGTGCGTTATTGCTGGTACTGACGAACGTGGCACGTTTAACTTGTCAATGCCAAATAGTGCCTCCTCTTCTTTCGTCATTGAACGACGTTTATCGTTTTGTACGTCTGCGACAAGAAGCATGTAAGGGCTATCTGTTTCATGCTCAAACCATTCCCCTACATCTTCTCTTAAGATACTGGGAGCGAATGGACGGAAACTTTCACGATATTTAACTTTAAGATTAAGTTGTTTTTGCATGACTGGCGAACGTGGATCAGCGATGATACTACGTCCTCCTAATGCACGTGGTCCAAACTCCATGCGTCCTTGCATCCATCCAACTGCTTTTTCATCAGCTAAGACTGACGCAATTTCTTCAATCATCTCTGCTTCGGAAAATTTTTTAAATCGCGCACCACAAGCGGTAAGTTCAGCTTCAATTTCAGTATCTGTAAACTCAGGACCCAAGTAAGTACCCTTCATCAAATCTCGCTCCGTTGAGGCAAGACGCTCTCTATTGTGATGGAGATACCATGTTGAAAGAGCAGCACCTAAAGCACCACCAGCGTCCCCTGCTGCTGGCTGAATCCAGATGTTATCGAAGATTTTTTCACGAAGCAAAATGCCATTTACAACACAATTGAGTGCTACACCACCAGCAAGACATAAGTTACGTTCACCAGTATCTTTGGCTATTCCTCTAGCTAACTCAAGAACGATATCTTCAGTTACTTTTTGAATTGAGGCTGCTAAATCCATTTCGCGCTGCGTAAGCTCCGTCTCCGACGTACGTGGCGGACCACCAAACAATGCATCAAACTTCTTATTTGTCATCGTTAAACCAGTCGCGTAATCGAAGTAACTCATATCCAACTGAAAGCTACCATCCTCAGCAACTGTAATGAGCTTTGCTCTTATTAAATCAGCATAGCGTGGCTCTCCATACGGAGCTAAACCCATCACCTTGTATTCACCAGAGTTAACTTTAAACCCTGTGTAATAGGTGAATGCAGAATAGAGCAAGCCAAGTGAATGAGGAAAGTGTATTTCCTTAACAACTTGTAGATCACTACCTTTACCAATTGCCAAAGACGTTGTTGTCCATTCACCTACGCCGTCTAACGTAAACACTGCAGCACTATCAAAGGGAGAGGGATAATATGCGCTTGCGGCATGAGATAAGTGATGCTCAGAGAACAATAAACGTTTGCGCCAATCAACACTTTCGTCAAGCGATGATTTTAACTCTTTGATGATTGCTGACTTTTGAAACAGCTTATCTTTAACCCACACTGGCATCGCTTTTGCGAAGCTTGTAAAACCTTTTGGTGCGAAGGCTAGATATGTTTCAAGTAGTCTCTCAAATTTAACAAACGGCTTTTCATAGAAAACGACATTATCGAGATCTTTAGCAGCTATGCCAGCTTCACTTAAGCAATACTGAACTGCATGATGAGGAAACCTAGCATCATGTTTCTTGCGAGTGAAACGCTCTTCTTGTGCTGCTGCAATGATTTCACCATCTTTTAGCAAGCATGCCGCGCTGTCGTGATAAAAGGCAGAAATACCTAAGATATGCATGCGTTCCCTCTAAAAGAGAGTGTAGATGAAGGGCGCAACTACAGAACCTTGCGCAAGTATCAGCAAGCCTCCCAGTATCACCATCACTATAATAATAGGGGCAAGCCATAATTTTTTGCGTATGCGAAGAAAAGCCCAAAGTTCTTTTAAAAATTCCAGTTGATTTGCCTTTATTAAAACTGCTGTTTGAATGATTCAGATTTGATTGTTTCGCCGCGTGAGATCCAGTGACTTGATTTCCTAGTAAACTTTAACCGCAATTCATCTCGCCCACTCACACGCATAAGCATTGCAATAGGTGTAAATAACCCGAAGAAAATAATCCCAAGTACAATTGGGCTTACTATCATGCCAAGTAGGAGTCCTAACCGCATCCATAGCTTGTTTAGAGGTAGAAGTAGATCAGCCTTAATCAACGTAATGAAAATGAATATCGATGATGCTCCTGCAAATGCATATGCCCACACAACGTTTGCAGAGAAATATAAATAAGCTGCGACTACCAAAAAAATGAAAGTAAATAAAAATCCAAATTTTCGGTTGGATGGAAGTTCAATTTCTGAGAATTTCATTTTTATCGCTCATAGCTTTCTGTAGTGATGTAATTGGCTAAAATACTCACATTGCCAAAGTGGATCTACGTTATCTAATGATTTCAACAAAATTTCCTTCAATTCTGTCTTCGACCCCTCAAAGTTCTCATCACATTCTCAATCGTTTATTAATTCATACTATATTATAGATTTGTTAAGCAAAAGAACAGCAACTTTCTACGACACGCTCTGTTTCACGTTGTATATAGGAGAAAACATAAGCTGTGCGCCTAACTTTATTAGTTAGGCTATAGTGTCAAATATAGAGCAAGCCTTGCATATGTGTGCTATTGCGGACCTCACAATTGAAAGAAAGCATCTACACTGAGAGATAAGTAGGATTAACGCATTCGCAAATGTGTAAATGCATGAAAGGACAAAGAAGAGTTCTCTTTCTTTATCGCTTGTTAATAGTTATATAGCACTAAGTTTGCGTGTTTGATATGTTACTTTGAACATAAAAATTTTAACTTTGGTTGGTTGGCAGGACGAACTTACTACATGTTTAGAAAGATAATTCTTCTTTACAATTTGAAGGAAAGTTATATTTTGAAATGCTGGGTTTTGTCACTACGCTGCGTATCACTCTTGCGCTTATAAGCAAAAAATACCTTTTGGAGGAATGCTTGAGTTGGTGCTTATTTATGTAAGGAAAAAGGTGTGAATAATTCTTTGAGTAAAAAAAGTTGTCTTTTTTTTGGTTCTGATAATTGTAAACATACCAATAGATGTATAGATGAACTTCGAAAATATGAAATGGAAATGTCTATAATTTTCAGTAATAAAAGGGGCGAAGAAATACCTAAAGAAGTACTTACATGGAGAGGTGATTTTATTTTTTCATATCGAAATTATTGGCTTTTGCCCGAAAGTGTATTGAAGAGTGCTAAAATAATGGCTTTGAACTTTCATCCGGCAACACCTCAGTTTCCTGGAAGTGGATCTTACAGTTGGGCATTGTACGAAAATTCTAGAAGTTTCGGGATTACAGTGCATCTTATGGATCAGAAGTTTGATAATGGAAAAATACTAGATGTATATACTTTCCCAATTGAAGATGGTGAGACTGTTAAAACTTTGATTGGTAAAACATCAAACTTTTCAGTTACCACTTTCCATGATTTTTTGAAAAAACTCTCAAATATGACAGTCAATCAGATGCAAAAAATGATAAGTGAGCCCTCTAGATTTAACTGGGCACGAAAGGCTAGAACAATAAAAGATATAGATAGTATGAGTAAGTTGAATATACATCTTACCAGTGAAGAATTATCCCGTCGAATTAGGGCTTTTCATTTTGAAAAGTTCCCTGTTTTCATCGAACACAAAGGCTTCAGGTTTAAATACGATGGTAAAATTTAGAGAAGATCATACCTCAGTTTTTCTAGGCTTTTCAATATTTAGTTGAAACAAAATTTTTATAAAAAGTATACGCAAGTTTAGCTATTAAAGTTGGAAGAACAGCAACAGATGTGGCGTATGACAAGCGTATGAACACTGAAAGATATCAGTTACTGTTAAACGTAAGGAGAAGACAGTGATAGATGCTATAAGCGATATTGCTGTAGGGAAATCTGGTAATACAAAAGGAAAAAGAAATGAACTTATGTATTATGAGGGAACAAATAAACTTGCTGATGGTCATTTTGAGCATCATTATGAAGAAGGGTCTTTACACTGCGAATACTCACCAAAAGAAGGCAAATATAATGGAGCTTGTACTTTTTTTCTGGTCAAAGAGAAATATTGCTGATCGAAGTTTTTTTTGGGAGATAACCCACTTCAAAATAAATTTTAAGCTATTAATTGCGCGCCGAGTTTCGAGGCATGCGATTCGTGATTCAGGATTCTCGTCCCTTCTTTTCATCGCATCTAGTTTGGCCAAATAATCCCTGGTTAACACCGGTCACACGCACTTTGACAAAAGACAGCTTATTTATATGAAATCAATTTCATATAAATTTTGGTGTGATTACTAATTAAAGTGATTGCTGCTAGATTGAAGTGGTGCCCGGGGGTAGATTTGAACTACCGACACGCGGATTTTCAGTCCGCTGCTCTACCCCTGAGCTACCCGGGCACTCTACTTGGTTACCTCAACTTAATTTAATTGTCCAACTCTAATTATCCTAAATTAACAGTTTTAATGGGCTTTTATCTCTTTTGCGTTCCAGCTCAAACGAACCGCCGTTTGTCCATCCCCATATTTTATTTGGCACAATATCATTGAGAAAATACCCTACTATAGAATTATATATTATCGTTTTCTCGGATTTGGGGCATGGCAGAAAATCGATAATGATTTTTCCACCTATTCCTAGAACCTTTATCAGCCTGCATATCTCACTACAAGCAATTAAATTCAATTCTGAAGCTCCCAACTGCAGATTTTTACCCGAATTCACATCAATAGCAAAAAATGCGCTTGTCTGCTCAAACGATAAAGAAGACCCATGAGAAATACAAATTTTTTTTTGACTGAGTTCGTTTATTTTGTCCCATAAACCTAATCGTTCGAATATTCCTTCCTCTTCAATAACAAGATATTTCTCAACATCATACACATCTAATGCGCTCTTTTTTGCTTTGCCATCACAATACTTTTTTTTATGCTCTACCGCTTCTTTGATTGATTTATAATGTTCTAGTATTGCTTCTAACTCTTTAATGATCCTTTCGAAACTAATATCCGCTATTTGCGATCTACAAATCACGAAAATACCCTCATGATTTTTAATTTTTTTCTTAAGGATAGGAACAAGTGTTGCTTTATTGAAGCTCTTTGGAGTTTTTTTTGAGAATGAAAACCCAACTTCTCCAAGTTTTAATACAAAATATTTAGAGATAACTTTCAATTTATCGGTAAAGGTTTGAGGTTTATCCTCGTCGAAAAAAACCTTCGAAAGTAGAACTAATGCCGTTCCTTCGTTATAGTCACTGCTTGACTTTAGAAACCCCTGATAACCATTTGGTAACCTAACGAAATATCCTCCTCTTTTGGATATTCTCCTTTGTATTTTAGCCTCAACGAAAGTATTTGGGGGATAAAAATTAGAATTGGAGGGTGGATCAACGAATAGATCAATAATTTTTTTGCTATCGAAAACAACTACCGCATTTCCTTGTCCATATTTTTCAATTATCAATTTTCTTTTAATGTCTTTTTTCAAAATAGCCCATTGCATTTAATACGCTTGTTAACTTTGGCAAAGGCAAACCAATAACGTTTGAATAACAGCCAGAAATGAATGGGAAAAAACACTTAGCTCTTCCTTGAATGCTGTAGGCTCCAGCGCACCCCATCCACTCTCTTGAATCAAGATATGTGATGATTTCTTTATCAGTTAACAACTTCATTTTTAAATCGGTTTTCACCAAGCCCAATCTAAGTAAGCCATTATGTTTCACACAAAAAGCTGTGAACACACTGTGTCTTCGCCCAGAAAGTAATCTCAAATGTCTCTCAGCCTTTATATCATCGTATGTCTTCATTAAAAATCTTCTGCCCACGGTAACTGTTGTGTCAGCAGTGATCAAATATGATCCCTTTTCAGGGTTTATAGCATTTGCTTTTTGGGTTGCTATTCTTTTGACATAATGTCGGGGGCTCTCATTTGATTTTAGACCTTCATCAACATCAGGTATCACTACTTTATCAGGAACAAGCCCTACGGTCTTTAACAGCCCTTTCCTTGCAGAGCTTCCAGATCCTAAAATAAGCAACTTACTTGTATCTGTAGTTAATTCTTCCCTTTGTAAGGTCATAAGGCGTCATTTCAACTTGAACTTTATCGCCAGCAAGAACTCTAATCCTATTTTTTCGCATCTTACCAGCCGTATGCGCTATTATTTCGTGCCCATTCTCGAGCTCCACCCTGAAGGTTGCATTAGGTAGCAACTCTTTAACCAACCCTGGAAACTCCAGCATTTCCTCTTTTGCCATAAAAACTCCAACTTTGTATGACGTTATAATTACTTTTTACAAAAAATAAAGGATTTTTTGCTATTAAAAATAACCTTTGAAACGTTCATTAATTTTGTCAAAAATAATATCTCTTGTCATTCTATAAGAACAAAGGGTTTGGTTAATATCGTTTTCATTTTTTATGGGTTCATCCACGATCCAATCTTCTATCATTACATTCGAATAGGTCGAATATTTGTAAGCTTCTTCAGAAGACTCTTTTGTTAACGGAATTATGAGATCAAAGCTTCCTATAAAACCACCCTCTTTTTCCATCTCTTTGACAGACCTAACTCTGTGCTTGCTTAATTTTACGTTGATCTCATTACAAACTTTAACGGTAAATCCGTCAATTTCAAGCGTATCAAATACTCCTGCAGATTGGACGAATATTTTTCTTCCTATAAGATTTTTGAATATACCTTCAGCCATTGGAGATCTAACCGAATTATAGTTGCAACAAAAAAGCACCGATTGAATAATTCTATTCTTCACTTTTACCTTTCGTAAGTTAGAGCGTAGATTAAAGTAAAAATTCGTCGTGATGTTTCCATGTCAGTTTTGACCCTTTTTTCTAGTCTCTCAATTATCACACGGGCTCCTTCATTATGTATTCCCTTACGGCCCATATCGATAGACTCAATCTTATCTATTGGAAGACTTTTCACAGCATTAAAATAACTCTCACAAATTGTGTAGTAGTCATTAATTATTTGCTTCAAAGGCGTAAGAGAGAGAAAAAAGGTCTTTAATGTTTCGTCTTTTTTAGAACTAATTTCAAAAACCAGTGAGTTACCAGAGAGAGAAATATTTAATTTAATTTTATCATAGCCCTCAAATCCGACAAGCTGAAAAAAATTAGTCTGTTCTAAATCATAGATAGCAAGATTTTGTTCTTGCAAAACCTCCGGTGTTGGCAAATTAAAATCATCCTGTTTAATACTTATTGATATAAGTGTTGACATTTCACCTTCTTATTAGAGATCTTTAAGCCTCTCGGAAACGGAAAGAGAGTGTGCTTGAAGACCTTCAGAATTGGCCAGCCTTACAACCGCAGGGCCAAGTTTCTTGAACCCATTTTTATTCACTTTAGTAATGGCTACTCTTTTCATAAAGTCAAAAACGGAGAGCGATGAAGAAAATTTAGCAGTTCCATTAGTAGGTAGCACATGGTTTGATCCAGTGATATAATCACCCATAGCTTCAGGTGACCAAAAACCTAAAAAAATTGATCCTGCATTTTTTATATGACCTAAATAATGTTCAGCATCGGCAAAACAAAGTTGTAAATGTTCAGGGGCAACAAAATTTGATACCTCAATCGCTTTGTTAAAATCTGGAACAATTACAATAGCTCCAAATTTTCTCCAACTGAGTTCTGCAACTTCTTTTCGTTTTAACTTCTTTAAATAATTTTCAATTTCATTTTCTACCTTTAAGGCATACTCTTGATCATTGGTAATCAGGATTGACTGTGCATTTTGGTCATGTTCAGCTTGTGCTAACAAGTCTAAAGCTGCGAGCTTCTCAGGCATAGTTTTATCTGAGATTACTAAAACTTCCGAAGGTCCCGCTACAGAGTCGATACCAACTCTTCCAAAAACTTGCCTTTTTGCTTCCGCAACATATTCGTTTCCTGGACCGGTAATTTTATTCACCTTTTCAATTGTCTCAGTCCCAAACGCCAGAGCCGCAACAGCTTGAGCACCTCCCACGCGCAATATTTTTGTAACATCCATTACACTCGAAGCGTAAAGCGTTAAAGGATTAAAAGTTCCGTTTGTATTAGGTGACGCTAAGACAATATCATTAACCCCAGCCACCATTGCAGGCACAATATTCATAATCGCAGAAGAAGGGTATGAGGCTTTACCGCCCGGCACATAAACTCCTACTCGATCTATCGGTTTCCACATCCAGCCAAGTTCAATCCCCAGCTCATCTTTCCAGTTTAAGTTTGCAGGCATTTGCTTTTTGTGGAATTCCGAAACCCTTGCAATTGATAGATCGATGGCCTCTTTATCTAGCGACCCAATTCGACAAATACTTTCTTCAATATCATTTGGATTAAAAAAAAAGCCCCCCTTGCTTAGATCAATATTATCAAATTTTTTTGTGTATTCAATCACAGCAGTGTCTTTCCTAAGCCTTACATCCTCAATTATCTTTCCTACAAGCCCTACAATTTCAGCATTTGTTTGTTGTCTAGTCTTTAAAAAGCTAGCGAAGGTACTAGGGAAATTTCTATCTTCATAAAAGAAAAAATTTTTCATATCTAATGCCTTCTTATATCCGCCCCACATGCTGTGAGCTTTTCAATGATATCTTCATAACCTCTATCAATGTGATGAATTTTATCGATTTCGGTATTTCCCTCTGCAACTAGACCAGCTAAAACTAATGAAACCGAGGCTCGAAGATCTGTTGCTTTAACGGGAGCCGCTTTAAGTTTATCCACTCCAGAAATTATGGCTTTTCTCCCTTCAATCTCTATATTTGCACCCATCCTTATTAGTTCAGGGACATGCATGAATCGATTTTCAAATATTTTTTCCTCAATGATGGACACTCCTTCAGCAATAGATAATAGGGCCATCATTTGTGCTTGAAGATCAGTAGGGAACCCTGGAAAAGGTTCAGTCAGAATATTGGTACTCTTGATTGCTGAGCTATTTATTCTCTTTACAGATATGTAGTCTTTGGTTTGATGTACTTCCACACCCACTCGATACAGCTTATCAATAAATTTTTCAAGCAGAGCAGTGTTACCACCTGTTAATTTGATATCTGAATCTGCTATGGCCCCTGCAATTATAAATGTCCCAAGTTCAATTCTATCCATTACCACACTGTGAGCTGTTTCTAATAGGCTATCAACCCCTTCTATAATTATAGTGCTTTCCCCTTCACCTTCGATTTTTGAGCCCATAGCTTTTAAACATTTACACAAATCTATTATTTCTGGCTCTCTGGCAACATTTAGTAGTTTAGTGGAACCTTTAGCTAAAACGGCTGCCATTATAGTGTTCGCTGTGGCACCAACAGACTTAAATGGAAACTCTATTTTGCAACCTTTTAAGCGGCTGCCCACTTTTCCTTTTACATAACCGTTTTCTATTGAAAAACGTGCTCCAAGTGCTTCTAGTGCCATTAAATGAAGGTTTATGGGCCTTGCGCCTATTGCACATCCACCAGGAAGAGCAACTATTGCTTGACCAAACCTCGCCAGTAAAGGGCCTAGAACCAAAATAGAAGCTCTCATTTTTTTTACAATTTCATAGTCTGCTAGAAACAAAGTCTGATCGGACATTTTGAGATTAAGTCTCTTTTCTGACTTTGTATAGTTTACTAAACACCCTAGGCTCTTGAGTAACGAATTCATCGTGTCAACATCTGAGAGGCTAGGCACATTCTTTAAGGTTAATGCATGCTCGCTTAAAAGTGATAATGGCATTAAAGTAAGACAAGAGTTTTTTGCACCAGATATCGGTATAGTGCCAGATAACTTTTTTCCACCTTCAATAAAAATTTTTTCTTTCAATTAAGCCTCTATTAGCTATTTTTTTTCTTTTCTCAATTTCATATTTTTTTTTAAGGCATTTGCCAATTTTTCTGCTCTTGTGAGCTTTCCCTTTTTTTTCTGATCCTTTATTTTTTTGGGTTTTTCTTTTGTATCGCTCACCACCGAAACCTTTTACTTTACAGATGCACTATATGTATATAATAAAAAAAAAAAAACTAAAGGGTTACTTGCTGCCGTAGCTCAGGGGTAGAGCACTCCCTTGGTAAGGGAGAGGCCGAGAGTTCAAATCTCTCCGGCAGCACCACTGAGATATGGCACGAAAAGTGCAATGGTCATTTCATGAGAACAATACTCGTGATGATAATTTTATCGTTAAGCGCATCCTGCTCAAGCAACAACCTTGACGAAGATATAAATAAATTATTTTCAGAAGACTATTATCTTGGATCACCTGGTTCCAAATTATTTTACAGAACAACCACCAAAGAGACACAAGAAAAATACCATTATTCTGAATGCCAGAAAAAGGTACTTAGTGGAGATCAGCTTTTAATTGAAAGCTGCGTGAGCTCGTATTGGCTCAAAGCCGAAAGCATTTAATAAAAAACTAAATTTTTGCTATCATTTTATGTATTCTAGTCGAATATTATATTAGTTACGAATGTTAGTCTATTTGTTTTGCCTTTAACGCTCAAACTAAGCAAAACAAAACATTTGAGAGAAGGAAATGGTGGAAATCTGGGGTCGATTTAGAAAAACTGGAATTTGGGCAATAATTTTTGTTCTTTTTACCTGTTCTAACCACTATCTTTTGTTTGGACAGACCGAAACTTACTCCTCTTACTCTCAAAGTGTCGTAGATGAGTTTTATTTGGGCAATCAGAATAACGATACCCTTGAAGTTTTTAGCTTCTCTATTTTAAATGAACTAAACTCTTTAGATGAGCCAGTTTTCGAGGGCGATGGTGACCCCAGCCTATACGGTCAAACCGAATACGGAAGCGAATTTAAGTTAGAAAATAATTTAGGCGATTTGTTTACGATCGAGATACCGTCTTTCGTTATTGACTCTCTCGCTGAGGACTCGGATGGGAACTATTTCCCAGTTGTCAAGAATGGTGACAATTTTGTTACGACAGATGTAACGCTCTCAACTATCACCGACGACGAGTTAGGTACTACAACCAAACAGTATGTAAATACCGATGGAGTCGATATAACAGAAATAATTTCATCAGAAGGAATTACTAAAACCTATGATAATGATGATAACCTCAGTGTTAATATTTTTAGTGCTACATCTATTGATGCCGAAACAGGCGAAACCATAGAGACAACAAACCTCAACTATGACAATGCTTCAGGCATAAATTATTTTGAGGATAATTCAAGCACAGGAGCAAGTAGCTTTGGCTACTTTGATAATAGCTTAAATGAGGGTTATAATGTTTTTACGAACAGTGATGGTTCAACTGGAACAAATCACTACAGCCCCCTCGGAAGTCTATACGAAGTTAATTACGAGGATGGGTCATATGAAAAGAATTACAATCAAACAGATGAATTCGGAAATTCAGATTTTTTAATAGAGGGCAGTGATCCAGATGGAAACATAACATTTGAATTTTATGATGAAACTTTGACAAGCGCTGGAGCCCTTAATTTTACATTTACAGGGTCTTCCTCAGATGAGGATGGAAATACCACTCAAATATTCTCAAGAGACAATGGTAATGGTCAGGTGGTCAAGACTATAACAACAGACGGAACAGCAACCTTGGCAGTTGATTATATTGATACAAACGTGTCTCTCACTCAGACTGTTGATGAGACATCAAACACAACCACGAACATTTACGAAAATCCAGATGGCGTCAATGTGACAGAATATATTGGCGAGAACAGTATTAATACGACATACGAAAACGGAGACAATCTTACTGTTTCTGAGTTCTCATCTACTCATACAGATGCTAACACTAACGCAATTATTACTACTTCCGGTTTTAATTACAACAATAGTGAGGGAACGAATTACTACTCAAACACCCAATCGAACGGTTACTCAAGCATAGGTTTTTACGATAACGTTTTAAACACCGGATATAGCGAGTTCACTAATAGTGACGGATCATCCGGAACAAATTTTTACAATTCTAATGGTTCAGTCTATGAAATCGAAAATGCCGATGGGACTATAACAAAAAATTATAACCAAAATGATGGCTCAGGCAATTATGACTACCTCATCGAGTCAGTGGATTCAAATGGTACAGCTTCTTTCGAGTTTTATAATGAAGCAATAACCTACGCGAATAGAATTCCGTATTCTTTATCTACCTCTTCAACTACAAATGGAAACGTTACAGCTTTGTATACTAGCGGGGATGCAACAAGCCGACTTATGAAGACTGTGACGTCAGATGGGCTTGAAACTATAATCGTAACCAATGGAACCGACATCGTTACTTTTGGAGATGAAACAAGCATCGCGGATAAAGACGCACTCGAAGAGTCGGCTCAAGAAACTATTGATGCAGCAGAGATAAGGGTAACTGAAGGACAGGAAGTCATAGCGGATGCAACAACTGTGACGACCGTCTCCTTCAGTGGTGAAGCCTCCGATTATGCAGATGCAGAAGCACTTGTGATAGCAGGACAAGAAACAATCAATTTAGCAGCGCAAAGAGTTTTAGATGGAGAGGAAACAAAGACTAATGCTACGATTAACACCAACACAATATTGCCAATCTCTCTGAAAGGCTTATACGACACCGTAAATGGTCAAGCAGTTTCTCCTGAAATGGGATATGTGAAATTGAATGATGGAAGTTCTAATAATTACATCAATCTTCAAACAGGTGACGTTATAGAGTTTTTTGTTAAACCATCAACAGAATATTTTGCAAAACATCAGGATGGTGAAACCTTTTACATAGATAGGCCTGTTCCAGAAGATGAAGGTGCCGAAACTATCGTAGTAGAAGTGCCCGAATATGACACTTCTACCACTAATCAAGCGGAGACCGTTCAAGTGGCGGGACCAGGAGAAGAGCTTGTTACGCTACCAAGTGGCGAAGTTAAAGTCTACATAACTACGATATATGTCCAAGCCCCTGCTTCAAAGTTTAAGCCCGATCAAATCGTGATGCCAGTGGATTCTACAGGTGACTATAATTATGAAGTAGAACCTGCTGTGGCAGAGACATTTCCCGATGAAGTAGAGGTTGTCGCGATACCTGAGGAGGAGGCAGAGGTTATTTCTGAGAAAGTTAAACAAATTAAACAAGCAAAAGATGCTCCAACCAACCCTCCACATGACGACGATGCCCCACCAGCTTTGGATCCTGGAATAGAGGCGATGATAAAGTTAAAAATTCTTCTAAATGACGTTCAAAAAGCTCCAGTCATGTTATTATCAGAAGGAAAAAAAACCATTCAAAAAGAATTTCCGATTATGTCTAATGAACTGATTGATTTAGTAATAGATCTCGCGAACCCCAATGAAAAATTTGACTTAATACGAGATCCAAAGAATTTTATAGACAATCAGCTCTCAAATGTAAGTAACCTTCAAGAATTGAACTCGATACTAAGTAAAGATTTATCTCAGAAAGATCTCATAAAAGTCTATAACCTTGTTCTTTATAAATTCTCAGAAGATCTAGCTAACTTAGGCTTTGAAAGTCTTTCAAATCAGAAAGTAAATTTTTCTGTTGATATAACTAGTGCTGACCAAATACTAGATCAAATTCAATTGCAGACTGACATCATGGCCATCGCACCTCTGCTCGGATCTAATGGCGCCAGTCAGGCCTTATCCAACCTTCTGATTGAGCCAGTTAAAATAGATCCAGGTTCTTCAACAGCATTATTTCAATCTAGTGAGAGTCAAAAAGTCATAAATCAAGTCAAGCGATTTTCAAATGTTATTAATTCTATCAATAATTTATCAAGTAGAATAAATACCACCGAAAGTTTAGTTGATAATGACATCCCAGTAATAGAAGTCAATGTCGGAGTTGGCGAAAGTATAGCAGATGCATTGGAAGAAAAGCTTGCTGAAGATAAGCGGTTAAACACAAACTTTCAACCCAGAAATATCAGTTCTAAACTCCAAAAATACGACTTTGACATTCCACCACTAGAAGAAAGTTCAGAGCCAGCTGCAACACCACTATTATTAGCAGACGCTCCAGTGATTTCTGACCGAGAACTTCAATTAGTGGCTGAGACAACAGAAGCGACCAATAATATTTTAGATGCTACGATTAACAGAATGCTCACGGAGCTAGGAAGCACTTCTATTGATACCGATTCTACACAACTTATTTCAGCTGCTAATATTCTAGAGCGGCCCGATCCTCAAACTTCGGTCATAAGAGAGGACACAGTTTTAGGAAATGCCTTATTGTCAACTCAAAAACTTCGACAAGTAGAGGACATTAGAGCCATATTCCAAATCCTAGGTATTGGTTCTTAGTTTTGTTCCCATGCAAAAATAAACTTATCTAAAACTTTACCGATCTGCTTAGCATCATTAACTTCATTTTTTGCAATCACGGCCGTCAAGCCCTTCTGAGGGTTATCAATAACTTCATGGACCCTTGCTTTAAGCTCAGCTTTCTCTAAAGCCTCATTATAAACTCTTTTTATTGCTCTTTTTCTAAGTTCTGGTTTGAAGATTTTACCTATGGGCGTTTTTGGCATTTCTGCTACCAGCTCAAGATATTTTGGTACCGCTGCCTTCTCTCCTATGTTATCTTCTGCATGCTTAGTTAACTCAGCTATCGAAACGTCTAAACCCTTAATAATTTCTATATAAGCACAAGGCAGCTCCCCAACCCTTGCATCGGGTTGACCAACCACTCCTGCCATAGCTACAGCTGGGTGTGAAGCTAGTGCCTCTTCTGCAAGGGCTGGATCAATATTATGGCCACCCCTGATAATTAAGTCTTTCGCTCTACCAGTGATAAACAAATACCCATCTTCATCAAGATATCCTAAATCCCCTGTTCTAAAATAGTCTTTCTTGTAATAGAGTTTCTTGTTCTTTTCCGGATCAGTATATGTATTTCCAGCAACAACACCAGGGTTAGCGATGCAAATCTCCCCTGCCTCACTAGTCTTACATTCTAATAAGCTGCCTTTAGCATTCACTTTAATGATTTTGATTTTTGTGTAAGGCAGCGGAATTCCAACAGAACCTATCTTTCTTTCACCTTCAATGGGGTTAACAGAAATATTGCATGTCGCTTCTGTCATGCCGTACCCTTCTGTAATTTTTATTCCGGTAGAGGACTCAAACTTTTTAAAGAGCTCAACAGGTAATGGAGCAGAACCACAGAGGGAGTACTTCAGTGATGACACATCAGCATCTATGGGCCGTTGCATTAGCTCAGCTGCCGCAGTTGGCACTATGCTTAAAAAAGCAGGTTTCCATCTCTCCACAAGTTTCCAGAAATTATCGAAAACACCCTCTCCCCTATATCCCTGCGGTGTTATAAATATAATGTGAGACCCCGTGGCAAGCGAATTCATTAAATTCGGGTAGACAGCAAAAACGTGAAATAGCGGCAACGGGCATAGCACAGAGTCTTTTTCACTCCAACCGGTAAGCACTATATTAGTGACCCATCCCTGATACAGCATACCATTGAGCGTATGCTGTGCTAACTTGGGAGTTCCAGTCGTTCCCCCAGTATGAAACATGGCCGCTGTTCTATCTTTATTGTCATCTTTAAAAGACAAAGAAGTTCCCGACTGAGATGCCAGAAGGTCATCAAACGCAATTACAGTAGCAGTGTGCTTAGCGGTAACCTTTGGTCTTATTAAAGGCGCTATCCAACTTTTTGGAAAGGCAAGATATTTTACTAAATCAACTTCGACAAGGTGTGTCACAGCAGGACAATCTTCTAGCGCCTCTGCAACTTTCTGAGCAACATCAGTTTTTGGAAGAGCTTTCATGGTTACCACCACTTTAACGCCCGCTAACTTAAGTATGCCTGCCATTTGTTTTGATTCTAACAAAGGGCTTATGGGGACTACAACCCCCGAAGCTGTCCCTGCCACAAATGTAATTACGGCTTCAGTACAGATTGGCAAAATATAAGCAATTTTATGATCTTGGGATACACCAAGAGATTTAAACCCATTGGCGGCTTGTGTAACGCGCGCTAATAGCTGGCCCCAATTCAATGTCTCCGCCTTTGCTCTTGGGTTCGAGTCCAGCTGAAAAGAGACAGCAGGACGTCCTGAATACTTGGTTACTGTTCTCGAAAGCAAAGCGTAAACGCTTTTCGCGTCAAGTCTTTTTTCAAAAGGCATCTCAGCTTCGATCATTTCAGAGCTGGCAATTGAGTCCCATTTCATTAGTTATCTCCTAATGATTTTTAAATGTTTTTACGAGAAAATCATATTGATTTTAAAAAAAAGTTCAAGTATTACAAGAATTGAAGCTCAGCTAATTTGTTATATTTTGTGTTAGTTCTAACCAATTCTTTGTGTGTGCCCACATTCTCTAGTTTTCCTTTCTCAAGAAAGAGTATCCTGTCAGCGTTCTTTACGGTTGAAAGACGGTGAGCAATAACAATAATAGTCTTATTACCTGAGATATTTTCAATTGCCGTTTTTATCGCATTTTCTGATATTGCATCCAAAGACGAAGTTGCTTCATCTAGAAGCAAAATTGGGGAGTCTCTTAATATTGCTCTTGCTATGGCTATCCTTTGCTTTTGTCCAACCGAGATCAATAAACCTCTTTCGCCCAAAAGAGTATTGTAACCTTGTGGTAAGTCTTTTATGAATTCTTCTGCGCAAGCAAGTTTTGCAGCCCTTTCTACTTCTGCAAATGACGCATTGACCCTTCCTATACGAATATTGTCTACCACCGATTTTGAAAAGATAACGGGCTCTTGCGGAACATAGGCTAATTGTCGCCTCAAATCTAATTTTGACACCTTGGCAATTGGATACGTATCAATTAAAATAGTTCCTTGATTAGTATCATATAATCTCTGAAGTAATTGAAAGAAAGTCGTTTTTCCTGCCCCAGAAAGACCTACCAAAGCAACCTTTTCATTTTCATTTATTGAGAGGTTCGTAATATCCAAAGCAGTAATTTCTTCTCTCATTGGGTAAGAAAATTTAACTTTATTAAAAGTAATACATCCTCTTATCGGATGTTTCATCGGGATGGGGTTAGGGTGCTCTTCTACCGGATCCAATGTATTAAAAATCTCTCCTATTCTATCCAAGGCCCCTAAAAATTTACTAATCTCCCCATAGGTTTCCGTTATGGCTCCTACACTCACTCCAACAACTAATGAATAAAGACAAAATTGAAGCAATTCACCAATAGAAAAACTACCATTCTCAACGTCCTTAAGGCCTGCCCAAACAACAAATGAAATAGCTAAAAAAACCAATACAATGACTGAAAAAACCATAATTGATCGTGCAAAAACACGTGTTTTTGATTTGAGATAACTGTCCTCAATTAAATTGTTATATTCTCCTACTGCCTTGTCTTGATAGCTATTTGTTTGAATTGTTGTTGCGGCGAAAATATATTCAGATGCAAGCCCTGCGCTATCGGCCAATTTATCCTGTGTTTGACGCGTTAATTTTCTTAAAAATCTTCCAAAGTACAGCAATGGAAAAATAATTATTGGTATAATAAGAAGAGAAAACGACGCTAACTTCATCGATGTGGAAAACATTAAAACAATTCCGCCTAATAGGAGCAACGTATTCCTTACAGCCAGAGATAATGTGGAGCCAGCAACACTTTGAACAAGAGTCGTGTCGGCATTTATCCTAGATACTAAATCACCAGTCAGAGTTTTTTCGAAAAAGTTTGGGCTTAAATTTACAATCTTTTCGAATAACTCTTGCCTCAGATCAGAGACCAATCGTTCTCCAAGTAATGTTACTAGATAAAAACGAATAGCTGTTCCACAAGCTGCTACAGCAACCAAAGCGCAGCTGACATAAAGATATTTTTGTCCAGTTTCAATATTAAACACATAACCGTCAACAATATAGCGCGCCATTATTGGAAGTGATAATGTTATGATAACCGTCAGAAGAAGAAATACCAACGCCCCGAGTGCCCAAAATAAATGTGGCCTAAAAATTTGAATAAACAGCGACTTCAATTTATGCCCCTTTGGTTTATCGAAGTCTCTATTTTTACTCACCGCTGTATTTAATTTCATATCTTCCACGTAATTATTCCGGGATTATGGATTTACAGGCTGGCTTCTTAAAAAGCTTCAATCCGGCAGAAATATAACGAATCCCCAGAGCACCATCCCATAGAAAAAATAGTTAACTATTCATTAAATCCAAGAAAATTTTATTGTTAATTAATCTGATTTTATTTGTATCGGGTTGAAACTCATGGTTTGCTAGAGTGGTAATGGAAAAAAAGCCAACCCACAACATTGATTTTATAAAGTTTAAACGTAATCCATATCGAGATTTACTTGAGATGCGTGACGTTAATCCTATTTGTTTCGTTCCCCAAGTTAATGCAACCATGATTTGCGACAGAGAGTCAATTTATCAGTGTGAAAAAAATATAAATGTGTTTTCTTCGGTTCAGCCCAAAGGGCTTATGACAATTTTAATGGGCCAAAACATGATGCGGAAAGATGGGGAAGCCCATGCTGAGGAAAGGAAAACAATATTCAGAACTATATCCCCCAAAACGTCCAGAGACTATTGGCGAGATAAGTTCGAGACTATAGCGGACACTATAATTAAAAATATACAAGCGCGGAAATATGGAGATCTTCTTGAAATATATGCCAAAGAGTTTTCTGCGGAATGTCTTAAATTAGTTACAGGCCTCACTAACATGACAGCGGCCGAAATGGATCGAGTGAGTCAAGGTATGATTGATGGATGTTCTAATTATACTGGCGATAGTGATATTGAGACTTACTGCAATAACTGCACAAAAAGTATTGATGAACATATCGATGAAATAGTTGGTGAGATAAATAGAAGGTCTGACTTTTCAATGATCAGTACAATGCTGGAAGGCAAGCTTAGTGAAAAGCAAATAAGCGCCAATATCAAACTAGCAATTTCTGGGGGGCAAAATGAGCCGCGTGACGCAATAGCCGGGTGCATATGGGCCGCTTTGAATTTTCAATTAAAAGAGCGTTTACTGGAAAAGAATAATTGGGATCAATTATTCAATGAATATTGCCGTTGGATGTCTCCTATAGGAATGTCTCCAAGAGAAATTGCAAAAGATTATTCGTATAAAAATATTTCCTTTAAAAAGGGGGATCGAGTATTTCTAATGTTTTCTTCGGCAAATAGGGATAGAAAAGTGTTTAATAATGCTGACGAATTCGTCTTAGAACGAGATTGTTCAAAATCAATACATTTTGGTGCAGGCCCGCACTATTGCGCCGGTGCATCAATAGCAAGCACTATGATAAGCCTTGTGGCTTTGCCTAAATTGTTCACGGCATTACCAAAACTTAGATTGATTGACAAAGAAAAGTATGAGTTTGATGGCTGGGCTTTTAGAGGTATAACCTCACTCAAATGTGTCTGGTAAGGTCTTGAGTAAAGAATCTTTACCTTCAAGAGACTCATATTTACTCGGTGCACTTTTTTTATTTCTAGAAATAGTTTTGGGTACTTCGATTGTAGCAATTATAAAGTATTTTTCGAGTGACGTCTCTTTGGCTATTGTGCTTATGTTTAGATACCTTTTTTGCTTGCCTATATTATTAATTGTCGGTCTTAGGATTGGAGGAATATATCACTTTAACATAGAGAACAAAAAAGCCATGTCTCTGCGTAGTGTTTCTGGCTTACTAGGATTATCTTTTTGGTATCTATCTGTAATTCATTTAGATATAAGCAAAGCGCTCGCGTTATCTCAAGTTATGCCAATTTTTATTTGTATCCTTTCAATACTCTTTCTCGGCGAAAAAGTCGGAGTATTCAGATGGACGGCAATTCTAATAGGCCTATCAGGAGCAGTTATAATAATAAATCCTGACTCTCAAAATTGGTATAATATTGGCCTTCTATATATTTTTCTTGGAACTCTTTTTGCCTCAATTATGTTTGTAACACTCAGAAGGCTTGGTATGACGGAAAATCCGGTTGCAACCGCTTTTTGGTATAACTTATTCGGCTCCATAGTTTTCAGTATTTATTGCTTATCACTGCTGAATGTTTACGACATATCCATTCATATTTGGGTCATGCTTATTATTATTGGCGTAATGGCGAGCGCGCAGCAAATACTTATGGCTCTCAGTCATACCTATGCTTCAGCTTCCTCTCTCGCTCCTGTACATTATACCACTATCCCAATAGGCATTATAATTGGCTTACTGGTATTCAATGAAACTATTGACCTGAACTTTTTGATTGGCACATTACTCATCGTTAGTTCAACATTGTTCATTCTCTATAGAGAAAGAAAAAAAGCCTACTAGTTAGAAAACCTGTCTTTGTTCCAGTCGTAAGTTCCATTATCTCTCTCTTTGACTGCTTTTTTCCAGCCATATTCTTCAGACATCTTTTTAAAATTTAATCCTTCTAAAGAATGTCTTGATATTCCATCAAAAATAGTGGCGAATTTTTGGCTATTAAGTAGTCCCGATGACTCAATAGCTTGATTTATCAAAATTTTCTGCATAGCCAATTGGTTTAAAGGAACAGTAGTCATGCGCGTTGCAAAGCGATCAACTTCATCGTCGAGCTTTTCTTTTGGCACGGCTTTAAGTACTAAGCCAAGTTTTTCCGCTTCTAAACCAGAGATTTTATCTCCAGTAAATAACATTCTCTTTGCTTTTTCAGGGCCAAGTCTATACATCCACATTGCAGTAGTTGGCGTACCCCAAACTCTGGCTGGCATATAACCTATTTGGGCGTCATTTTCCATCAAAATAAAATCACTACAAAGCGCAATATCAGAACCTCCTGCTAACGCTCCAATACCATGAATTTTACATATAACGGGCTTTAAGCAATGGAATAGCGACATGTAGTGTTCATTGTTTTCCCACATAAACCTGTAATCCTTGATAGGGTCCCAAGGCATTTTTTGAGTTAACGGGTTGTCTTGTTCCTGAGCAAAAGCAGTTAGATCATACCCAGCGCAAAAGGCATCTCCCCTGCCGGAAAGTATGATCACATGCACTTCGTCGTTATTACCAGCCTCCTTGACAGCACTAGACAGAAGAGAAGGAATTTCCATATCAATTGCATTCAACACGGTTGGTCTATTGAGATAGATACGTGCTATCTTACCATCTATCTCCAGTTCAACTTTACTCACAATCTAACTCGATAAAATTTTGGAGCGGGTGATGGGAATCGAACCCACGTATTCAGCTTGGAAGGCTGCTGCTCTACCATTGAGCTACACCCGCATCAGTTAAAACTTATACACGATACCAGCATAGGTTGTGTTGCCTTTAAGAACAACAGCAGAACCCGCGGCATTTTTGGTCTCTGTCGATTTATAACCAAGGTTTAGACCTAAGTTTGATGTAAGGTCATATACAAATCTTGCGTCCATTGTAGTAGCTTTTTGTTTTCTATCTTCGGTCTTATAGCTTAGTACTAAGCTGCTTCCCTGCATAACGCCTAAATTAACTTTTGTTCCATAAGTGTAAAATTTACCATAATTATTAATATCACTTCCAACAAACACTTTGATACCCAATGAAGAAGCGTAAAGGTTATAAGACACCCCTAGGGAAGTATCAGTTTCTTGCACAGTTGCAAGCTTGATTTGTGACCCCATAAAATCAATACCAATGTTCGGTGTAACCATATAGGTAAGAGACCCTTCACTATTATTATAAACTACATCATCAATTTTACCGTCACTTATACTCAAAC
>CABZEW010000020.1 GCA_902524845.1 uncultured Alphaproteobacteria bacterium | reverse complement strand
ATTGTACCCAGGCACTTTTGACCCGTTAACACTGGGGCATATAGACATTATTAGTAGAGCTTCATTGATGGTCGATAAGCTAGTAATTGGAGTGGCAATAAATAATGATAAAAACCCACTATTTTCATTAAAGGAAAGAGTACAGCTAATAGAAACAGAAATAGCTAGCTTAAAAATGTTAAAAGTGGAAATTGTTGTTCACCCTTTTAAAAATTTGCTTATAGAGTGTGCAAAAGATGTAGGTGCCTCCATAATAATAAGAGGCTTAAGAGCGGTATCAGATTTTGAGTATGAGTTCCAAATGGTAGGAATGAATAGAGTTTTGGATAACAAAATTGAGACTGTTTTTTTGATGGCTGATGCAGGATGCCAAGCCATAGCATCTCGACTGGTCAAGGAAATTGCAAAACTTGGTGGCAATATAGATAAATTTGTAACAGAAGATATTGCCTCAGCAATTAATAATAAGTTTAAGAACCAAAAAAAGGATTAGACATGGCATTGAAGAAAAAAAAAGTTCCAAAAAAGATGGTAAAAAAAAATATTGTTTTAGCAACAAATAAGGGAAATATTACGATAGAACTTCTTAGTAACCTTGCTCCAAAGCACTGTGAGAGAATATTGCAGCTTTCCAAAGATAAATACTTTGATGAAGTTGTATTTCATAGAGTAATTGAAGGTTTCATGGCTCAAACAGGAGATGGTCAGTACGGATCTTTAAAAGATGGTTTCCAAGTTGATAGGGCCGGGATGGGTGGATCAAAATTGCCAAATCTTGAAGCTGAATTTACGTCTGAGCCATTTGTTAGAGGTATCGTAGGAATGGCTAGATCACAAAATCCCAATTCTGCTAATAGCCAGTTTTTTATCATGCTTGACGACAGTCCTCACTTAAACAATCAATATACAGTCTGGGGTAAAGTAGTAAAAGGTATGGAAGTTGTAGATAAAATTAAAAAAGGCGATCAACTAGATAATGGAAAAGTTGACGAACCGGATTTTATAAAGACAACAAAAAATGTCTAGATGCTACTTTTTAAAAACTATTTTTATAGGCATTGTCTTTGGCTCTGTTTTTTTACTGCCTTCTTATGCTGAGAATAACCTTGTGATTGAAGTCGCAGGGGAAGCCAGTGGAAAGATTGAAATAACACTATTACCTGAGTTGGCACCTTTGCACGTAGAAAGGATAAAAGCCCTAGCTAATGCAGGGTCATATGATGGTGTAGTATTTCACAGAGTAATTGAGGGGTTTATGGCCCAAACCGGAGACGTTCAATTTGGTAATAGCAAAGAGTTTAACTCAAATCTTGTAGGTAGAGGGGGTTCTTCGTTACCTAACCTACCATCCGAGTTTTCTGACTTGCCTTTTATTGAAGGCACTGTGGGCATGGCCAGATCACAAGACCCAAACTCTGCTAACAGCCAGTTTTTTATCATGTTTAAGCCTGCTCCTCACCTTAATAATAAATATACAGTTTTTGGCATGGTTAGTTCTGGGATGGAAGTTGTAAACAATATTAAAAAAGGTGATTTGAAAAAAAACGGTACCGTGATCAAACCAGATTTTATGAAAAAAGTATATATAGAGAAATAGACTTAAATAATAACGACATTAAAATGCTTCTTCTTTCCTATCGATAGCTTACGAGGATCAACAAAGCTAATCGTTTTGTAGTTTTCGGAGATATCGTGTATTAACTTTCCTTCAAGTTTTACCGCTCTATCGTTTATTAATCGCCGAGCTTCTTTCCCTGATCGTACCATTCCCGACATGGTAAGTACTTGAATAATAGTAATATTTTCAAGACAATCCTTTTTGCTGATTTCGATTGTAGGTAGTTTTGAGGAACCAATATTTTCGTTAAAAATTGCTTTGGATGTTTTAAATGCATCAGATGCCTTTCGTTCACCATGGCATAGTTTTGTGACCTCGTTTGCTAAAATAATTTTTGCTTCATTAAGATGGTGGCCTTTTTTTGTAGTAAGGCATTGGATTTTTTCGGTCGAAAATTCAGTAAAGAGAAAAAGAAATTTTTCTATATCATCATCATCACAATTACGCCAAAATTGCCAAAAATCATACGGCGAGAGATTTTCTTCATTTAGCCAAATTGCACCATTGGATGATTTTCCCATCTTTTGGCCAGAAGAGTTTGTTAACAGGGGCGAGGTTAAGCCAAAAAGTTTAGAGCCATTCATCCTTCTGGTCAAATCGATACCATTTACGATATTGCCCCACTGATCTGACCCACCCATTTGAAGAATACATTCATGATCTTCATTTAGTTTATAAAAGTCATAACCCTGTAAAATCATATAATTAAACTCTAGAAAACTCAGAGGATCATTTTTTTGTAGCCTACTTTTAACCGACTCGAAGGTCAGCATCCTGTTGATAGAAAAATGCTTTCCAGTGTCTCTGAGAAATTCTAAGTAGTTTAACTTGCTTAACCATTTATCATTATTCAGCATGAGCGCGCCTGGAAAGTCGGATGAAAAGTTGATGTATTTTGAAAATATTGATTTTAGGCTAACTAAATTCGTATTTATGGTTTCATCATTTATGAGGGGTCTTTCCGTTTTTCTAAAAGAAGGATCACCAATTTTTGTGGTCCCGCCCCCTAACAACGTTATTACTCTGTGTCCATCTTTCTGAAACCATTTCAGCATCATTATATTCATAAGATGTCCAACATGAAGAGAAGAAGCAGTAGCATCATAGCCTATGTAGCATGTAATTTTTGTTCGTTTTAATAAATTGTCTAGACCGACTAAATCAGTGCAGTCATTGATAAAGCCCCGGTTTCGTAAAGTATTAAGAAGATTACTTTTTAACATCAATCTCAATTAAGTTAAATATCTGACCTAGTAGCCAGGTATTCATTAACGGTATTTGTCATTTCTTCTTCAAAGTTAGTGAAAAAATGATCAGCACCTTCGATCTCCCTATGAGAAACTTGGATTCCTTTTTGAAGCTTTAATCTATCAGACAAGGTCTTAATGTCAGACGGAGGCACAATGTTATCTAAGCTACCATTGATAATCAGCCCGGAGGAGGGGCAGGGTGCTAAAAAGCTAAAGTCGTATGAATTCGCAGGGGGTGATACGGAGACAAAGCCACTTATTTCTGGTCTTCTCATCAAGAGTTGCATACCTATCCATGACCCAAAGGAAAAGCCTATCACCCAACAGGCACTTGAATTTGGGGTGTAAGCTTGAAGAAAATCTAAAGCCGATGCAGCATCTGCTAATTCTCCTAACCCATCATCAAATTCACCTTCGCTCTTACCAACTCCTCGAAAATTGAACCTCAAGCAGGTAAATCCAAGGTTAAAGAAACAGTAGTGAAGATTATAAACAACTTTGTTGTTCATGGTGCCTCCGAACTTAGGATGTGGGTGCAGTATTATCGCTACGGGAGCATTTTCATTCTTCTGAGGGTGAAATCTACCCTCTATTCTACCACTTGGGCCAGATATATTTACTTCAGGCATTCAAGTTCCTTCAATATTCAATGTCATACTGTTACTAATTGCTTGACCTCCAAGTCAAGCTATTTTAAAGATTATTGAGGTTTATTTGTTATTTTTTATTATGAGACTAAGCACAAAAGGTAAATACGCTTTGATAGCGATGGCATATATTGCGCGTAAAGAGATTAGCACTAAAGTTTCTGTTTCTGAGATTTCAAGTAATCTTGGCATATCGCAGCCTTACCTAGAACAGCTTTTTATGAAATTACGTAAAGCAAAATTAGTAAATGCCGTTAGGGGGGCATCTGGTGGATTTAGTCTTAATCGCCATGCTAAAAATATAAGAATCCATGATATTATGGAGGCTGTTGACGAAAATTTCGCTGTTGTATCTAATGAAAATAGACTCGAGACGATCGATTCACCAGAACCTTTCGAGCAAATTTTGACAGAAAAATTCTGGGAACAGTTTTCTTCTCAGGTATACTTGTTTCTGCATAACATTTCTTTAGAGGATGTTGCTTCCGACTCAATGGAGCCGTGCCAGGCTGTACCAAATTTCGAAAAAGCTTAATGACGCTATTACAAAATGGAAGACGTTATTTTGATTGGAACGCAAGCTCTTTGTTGTGTGATAGATCTAAAAATAGTTTAATTTCCAATTTGGATTTGATAGGTAATGCAAGCTCGGTTCACTCAGAAGGAAGAAAAGCGAGAAATATTATAGAGCGTTCTAGAGACGATATAATGGACCTTCTTGGTCTTAATGAGGGTACAATTATTTTCACGTCTGGTGCGTCAGAGTCTGCAGCCTTATTTATGCATAATAAAAAAATGCAGTGCTCAGCTATTGAGCATGATTGTGTAAAAAAGTGGTGTGAGGTATCTATACCCATTATGAAAAATGGCCTAGTTTTTTTAAATGAATCTAAAAACAATTTAGCATTACAAATTGCTAACTCTGAGACCGGTATATTACAAAATCTGCCAAAAGGTGTAGCATGCACTGACGCAGTTCAAGCTGTTGGGAAAATCGATTGTAAATTTGAAAAAATTCAGCCCGATGCGCTGTTTCTAGCTTCACACAAAGTATGTGGACCAAAAGGGGTGGGAGTACTTTTCCTGAAAAATGAGGATTTAATTCAGCCTACAATCGTAGGTGGTGATCAAGAGTTTGGTTTGAGAGCAGGGACAGAAAACTTTCTTTTGATTGCTGCATTTTGTGAAGCATTAGCATATTCAATTGACTTAGTTAAAAATGGTGTGTGGCAAGAAATTGAAATATTAAGAAATATGCTCGAAAATGAGGTTAGAGAAGTATCAGAAAACACTATTGTAGTTGGAGAAGAAGAAAAGCGACTGCCTAACACAACATGTATAATTACACCAGGTTGGAAAGGCGAAAGTCAAGTAATTGGGCTTGATCTTGAGGGCTTTAGTGTCTCATCAGGCACTGCGTGTTCATCTGGAAAAATAAGTGAAGTAAGTTTATTAAAAGAAATGGGATATAACGAAGATCGAGCACACTGTTCAATTCGAATATCCTTGGGCCCCGATACAAAAAAAAGTGATATTGAAGCCTTTATTTTCTCTTGGAAACAATTATATTCAAGACATAAAAAACAGGGAAATTATACAAATGACTGATAATTATGAGGTAAGGGACGTGATAGACAAGGAAACCCTTTCCACGGTTAAGTCCGTCGGGGATTCATACAAATATGGCTTTTCCACAGACATAGAAACCGAATATGCACCGTTAGGGTTGAATGAAGATATTGTTAGACTTATATCAAAAAAGAATAATGAGCCAAATTGGATGCTTGATTGGCGACTTAAGGCTTTCAATAGATGGAAGAAACTTAAACAACCAGATTGGGCGTTATTAAAAATTCCCGAGATCGACTTTCAAAATCAGTATTATTATGCTCGACCTGCTAATATGAAAGAAAAGCCCAAGAGCCTGGATGAAGTAGAACCGAAACTTCTAGAAACCTACTCAAAGCTAGGTATCCCTTTAACTGAGCAAAAGAAGCTCGCTGGAGTAGTAGAAGGGGTCTCCATAGCTGATCCCGAAAATCGGAAGGTTGCAGTTGATGCTGTTTTTGATAGCGTTTCGGTTGGAACAACCTTTAAGGACGAGCTAAAATCCGCCGGAGTTTTATTCTGTTCGATATCAGAAGCTATACAGGAATATCCAGACCTGGTTAAAAAATATCTTGGATCCGTTGTGCCAATATCAGACAACTTTTTTGCTTGCCTCAATGCTGCAGTTTTCTCCGACGGCTCATTTGTGTACATTCCTGAGGGAGTGAGATGCCCTATGGAGTTGTCTACCTACTTTAGAATTAATGCTGAAAATACTGGGCAATTTGAGCGCACGTTGATCATCGCGGACAATAATGCATACGTGAGTTATCTAGAAGGGTGTACTGCGCCACAAAGGGATGAGAGCCAGTTGCACGCTGCCGTAGTAGAACTGGTAATTCTAGAGAAAGCAGAAATTAAATATTCAACAGTGCAAAATTGGTTTCCTGGAGATGAGAATGGTATTGGCGGCATTTACAACTTTGTAACTAAACGTGCAGATTGTAGGGGAAAGAACTCTAAAGTGATGTGGACGCAGGTTGAAACAGGCTCTGCAATTACGTGGAAATACCCTTCGTGTGTTCTCAAGGGGGATAACTCGTCTGGTGAATTTTATTCAATAGCTATAACAAATAACATGCAGCAGGCCGATACGGGCACAAAGATGATACACCTTGGTAAAAATACAAAAAGCAGAATTGTATCCAAGGGAATTAGCGCTGGAAAGGCTCAAAACACATATAGAGGGCTCGTTCAAATTGGGGGCAGATCCCAACACTCAAGAAATTTTACCCAATGTGATAGCTTGCTCATTGGTAATAAATGTGGAGCGCATACTGTGCCCTACATTGAGGTAAATAATAGTAGTGCAAGAGCAGAACATGAAGCGACCACGTCAAAGGTAGACGAAGATCAGCTCTTTTACTGTATGCAAAGGGGTATCGGAGAGGAAGATGCTGTAGCCTTGATTGTTAATGGGTTTTGTAAAGAAGTACTGCAAGCACTACCTATGGAGTTCGCTATGGAGGCACAAAAATTGGTAGCAATTTCTCTAGAAGGTTCTGTGGGCTAATATGTTAAAGATAGATGATTTAAGAGTTTCTTTGGAAGAAGAAGAAAAGCAAATTATTAAGGGCTTATCTCTGTCAATTAATCCCGGCGAAGTTCATGCTATAATGGGACCAAATGGGTCTGGGAAATCGACACTTTCAAGTGTCCTGGCGGGGAAGGATGGATACATTGTTGATAGTGGTACCGTTAAATATGACGGAAGTGACCTATTAGAAACTGAGGTTGAAAAACGAGCGGCTCTTGGAGTGTTTATGGCTTTTCAATATCCTATTGAGATACCTGGAGTTGGTAATATGAATTTTCTGAGAACCGCGCTTAATTCACAAAGAAAGACAAGAGGACAAGAAGAACTCAATGCAGCAGACTTTTTGAAGCTTGTACGTAGCATCGCGAAAGATTTGGAAATTAGTGATGAGATGATGAAAAGACCCGTTAATGTGGGTGCTTCAGGGGGGGAAAAAAAACGTAACGAAATACTACAAATGTGTTTACTTGAGCCCAAATTTGTAATTTTAGATGAAACAGATAGTGGTTTGGATGTTGACGCGATGAAGTTGGTCTCTAAGGGAGTAAATAGCTTTTCTTCGTCTTCGCGTTCATTCCTCGTTATAACCCACTACCAAAGACTTCTAAACTACATAGTTCCAGACTTTGTTCATATTATGGTGGATGGAAGAATAGTAAAAACTGGCGATAAAAGTCTCGCTCTTCATGTGGAGGAGACAGGATATAAAAATTTCTTGCAGTTAGGTAAGGAAAAACATTGAACTATGTAAATACCAGCGATTGGTATAATTCGTTAAGACGAGAATTTGAAATTAGTGGGCTAGGTATTGAGAAAGTCAGTCGTCGGTCAGAATATTGGCGGAAAAGTAATTTAGATATTGTCTCCGATTTTTCTCAAGATAACTCTCAAATTGACCTTACCAATCTTAAGGGAACCTCATTACACGAACCTGATCTGATAGTTCATGGCGATATATTGGAATCAGTGACTGAGAGAAATTATCAAGTTTTAAACATTATGGACGTAATTGCCGATGAGAAGTCCTTCGCAAAAGATTTCTTTGGTAGGCTTGAAAAAAAATCCCAAAATATTGTTCCTAGACCTCTGGCTAGAGATAATACCCTTAATCCCAAAGTCGGATATGTTTTCAGTCTTTCAGATAGCTTCAACAAGCCACTTGTAATACATAATAAAACTGACACCTCCGTTAGTGGTTCTTTCCAAAGGAATTTAATTGTTATTAAAGAGGATGTAGAAGCTACGATAATAGAAACTGGGAACAACCTTTCAGTTTTCAATGAAGTAACTGAGATTTATTTAGAAAAAAATGCTAAACTAAATTACTTAGATTTAACTGGAGAAAATAATGTTTCCCCAAAAATCGCTCACAAGTTTTGTGATATGGCTGAAAACTCATCTTTCAATCATTTTGGACTGAGACTGAATACCAAGGCGACAAGATCGGAGATTGAGTTACATTTAAACGGTAAAGGTATAAGCACTTCTATCGCAAACGTTTGTATACTTAATAAAAAGCACCATTATAGTGATGAAAATGTATTGATTAATCACAATGCTCCTGAATGTAAAAGTAGACAAGTTTTTAAATCAATTATTGAAAACGACAGTACTTCTATAGTTCGTGGAAAAATTTATGTAGCATCTGAAGCACAAAAGACCGATGGCTATCAATCTAGTAGATCCCTTTTGCTTAGCGAAAACTCAAAGTTTTTTTGCAAACCTGAATTAGAGATCTATGCAGATGATGTTATTTGCTCACATGGATCCACATCTAGTTCCTTAGATAGAGAGAGCCTATTTTATCTGCTAAGTAGAGGTGTTCATAAGAACAAGGCCAAGGAAATGCTCGCAGTTGCGTTCATTTCGGAAGCTTTAGAAGAAATCGAAGATGAAAGTATTAAATCAGCTCTGAGTAACTATCTTGATGTTTGGATCTCGAGCTTTTTTCATGAATAAGCAAGCAAAAATTAATCGAGGTTTCTTTACCGCTATACTTTCTGCCTTCAGTGACTTGGATGCGTCTACTTGTGAACAAATTGAAATAAGAAATAAAGAAAGTCAACTACTTCCCCTTCTTTATTTTACTTGTTTTATGTTGCTTCTATCGCAACTAATTCAAGTAACTAGTCAAGTACAGGAAGCCCCTTATTTATCAGTTATAACGGCCGTGATCGTTTCTTATCTCTTCTTTCTTCCAATTTTTATGTACATTATAAGCTTTATACTTCATTTAGTATTAAAAATGTTTGGAGGTATCTCCTCGAGCTTTCAAACTAGGCTCGGTGTGTTTTGGTCTCTTGCCATATCGGCTTTAATCATTTTATTTGTAAGTATAGCAAAAATATTTACCAACGGGACCACAGAGTTTGTCATTGTTATTTTCTCCGAACTTGTCGTAGTGTACATTTTTTCAAGAATTCTGGGTTTTGTGTCAAAGTTTAGGGATAGAAACCTGTTTACTTTGGTTATTATTAGTTTTTACCTTATGCCGGTTATTCTTATAAATTTTAGTTAAGGAACCATACATATAATGAAATTAAAGCAATTACTGACAACAAGCCTCAGAAGGCCAGCTGAATTGCCTGATATATTAAGCCCAGTAAAATTAAAATTAAATACTGTGTTTGAAGGAGCTATTTTCATTGCAGCTACTACGTCTCTACTAAACTCTTCCTTGGATCGACTTATCTTTAAATCTTCAGAAAATGCATCGAAATTACTTGAAAATAATTCTCTATCTTTTATTTTTGACCCTTTGAGCATGTTTGCTTTTGAAGTTATTTTCATTTTAACTATATTTTTCTCTATCTTGTTTTTTAGTAATTTTTCTAGCCAAAAGGTGAGTATAGAGGAATTAGGAAAAAATGTACTATTTCTGTTTTTAGTGGCCTATATATTTAAATTTACGCAAGTTTTTTTTATATTCATTTCAATTGATCTATACTATATTTTTAGGTTTGTTGAGATGCTGTGGTTTATTTGGGCATTGTCTTCTGTGGTGTCAATACTATATAAATTTAGGAGCGTCTTGTTAACAGCATTTTTTGGGACCATTACGGTCTCTTTGCTCATGGGTTTTATATTTGTAACGTTCGTGTCGCTCATGCAATTTCTATTCGTTGGTAATACACTTAATGTTTGATGTTTTAAAAATAAGGGAGGAATTCCCGATCCTAGACAGGAAAGTTAATGATAAACCTTTAGTGTACTTGGATAATGGTGCTTCTTCCCAGAAACCAAAGGCTGTTATTGAAGCAGTAAAAAATTGTTATGAAAATGAGTATTCAAACGTTCATAGGGGATTACATTTCTTGTCAAATCTTGCCACTGAAAAATTTGAAGCTGTGAGAGGGAAGGCTATGAGTTTCTTAGGAGCTTCTGATCATGATGAGATTATTTTTACTTCTGGTTCTACAGAGGCATTAAATTTAGTTTCGTATGCATGGGCTAACCAAAACCTTAAAGCGGGTGACGAAATTATTTTATCTACTTTAGAACATCACGCCAATATAGTTCCGTGGCATTTTTTAAGATCTAGAAAAGGTATCAAACTCGTTTGGATAGACCCAAGCGAGAGCGGTCAAATATCATTAAACATGATTGAGGAGAAAATTTCCTCGAGAACAAAAATGGTTTGCATAACTCATATGTCTAATGTGTTTGGTTCCATAATCGATGTTAAAAAAATTTGTAATGAGCTTAAAAAAAGAAATATTGTATCGGTATTGGATGGATCCCAAGCTGTAGTTCACTTAGAAGTAGATGTAGAATCTATTGGATGTGATTTTTATACATTTACTGGACACAAGCTTTTTGGGCCAACCGGTACGGGTATACTTTACGTTAATAGGAAAAGAATAGCTGAGATGGAACCATTTATCGGCGGGGGAGAAATGATTAGAGACGTTTCAAAGGATAATGTAACGTATAATAAATCTCCGTTTTTATTTGAAGCTGGAACTCCAGGGATTGCTGAAATAATAGGTCTTGGCGCGGCCATCGACTTCGTCCAAAGTTTAGATAGAAATTCGGTCTTGGAATATGAAAAATTAATAACTAATTATGCGCGAACTGAGCTAGAGAAACTCGATTGGTTAGTTAAGCATTCGTTTCATAAAGACAACTTGGCGATATTTTCTTTCTCTATGGAGGGTAGCGCACACGCACATGATATCGCAACAATATTGGACGCAAATGGAGTTGCAGTTAGGTCTGGCCATCACTGTGCGCAACCATTAATGAACTTTATCGGAGTGCCCGCGACTTGTAGAGCCAGTCTTGCCTTTTACAACACAAGAGAAGAAATTGATACTCTTATCGAATCATTAAGAAAGTGTAAAAAACTATTCGGTTGATACAGGATTGATTATAGTTTCGCCCTTTGATCCACCTAAAACTAACCCTCTTGTTCCAGATAAAAATAAATAATTACCGCTTTTCCAAAGGCTTGTTTGATCGTCATAATGTTTTGAAATAATGTGACCGCTCTGTCCGCTAGGAAGAATAAACATGTTTTTACTTGGTGAAGCAAAATCAATAATCATTTTAAAGGAACTAGCCTTTGCTTCATTTATTTTGGATATGTGGCTTAATACAGTTGAGTTTAAAGTATGCGTACCTCCAGGTATCTCACTGGATATTTCATTTAAGAACTTAGGGATTAATATGCCATCGGCAGAATAAGAAGGGTGTTTAATTCTTCTCTCATTGCCCCATCTCCATTTGTTAACATCGGATCCATATTCTTCCTTAAGTTTTCGAAGGCTTCTAGTTAGTGATTTTTTTGACAGTTGTGCACATGTTTCTATTTTATTGGAATGTCTTATGTCACACCATTTGCCTGCATTTCCCAGGTTTCTAAGAACTTTTTCTAAGAACAGAGGACTTATCGTGTTGGTGTAGGAATAGTTGACGCTAAGTTCATCTTCAACAAGCATTTTTTTAAACACTTTAACCCAATTTGCATATATGAGAGGTTCTGGTGAGTTAGTCATCATATCGCCATTCCAATTTGTTAAAAGTTCTAGGCTACGGGCCCTGATTGCGTTGATATCATCGGGTTCGTTATTGTCATATTGAAACCAAAGTTCTTTGCCCATTAGTGGTAACAAAGTACGAGCAGGCTCAGAAATAAAATCATTTTGTAATTCTTTGAAGCTTTCAGTGCTGTGAAACTCTCTATTATTTATCATTTTTGTGGCTCTAAGGTGTCTTTGTTCATCACCCCAATTGAAACTCATATGATTAGGGAAGTCTCCTTGTAAAAAACTATTATTTGTATTAAAAATTAGGCCTTTGTTACTAGACAGAACTAAGGGATAGTTTTCTTGTTTAAATTCTAATGTCCATTGATTTTCAGACTTCCAGCCAGGTGTTATAAATTTTCCCTTCGTTTCATTTTCTTTTTTTCTCTTTGGTGTATTTCCAATAAATACAGAGTCCACTTTTGTTTCATCTGCAATAACAAAAATCAAATTAAAGCTATTGTTTTTAGGAATTTTGTCTTTGAACCGTTCCATTTTTTTTGTGGACATTAGGGTCAGGAAGGTTTCCAGAGTTGTATCGTCATTTCTGAAACCTGTCCAAGCTAGAGAAACGAGAAAGCCTTCAGGAACAATAGATTGCATTTTGTAAAGCTCATGAGGAATTATTACTCTATCTTCAGTTCGCTTGACAGTAAAGCTTACCGTTGCACTGTTTTTCACTTTTATTAATTTTTTTTGAGTGGAAAATTGTTTGTATCCCGAAGGTGATAGATACTCTTTTTCGTTTTGTGGGTTTAATTTTTCGAAATAAAGATCTTGGTCGTCGATAAACGAAAAAGAAGACGCCCAAGCCAATTTATTATTTTTACCAGAAAAGATCACCGGAACTCCTGGGATTGTTGCGCCCACTGAAGAGGACTCATCTAGATCCATATGGGCAAGCATCCAAATTGATGGTGAAGATAAAGGTAGAAATAGATTTGCTGATAATAAAGATTTTTTTGAGGCTGTTCTGCTACTATCTGCAGCAAATACATTCGAATAAAATCCTGCGTTTGGAGGTGTTAAAAATTTAGCATTATTGCTGGAATCGTTTTCTTTGTTATGTTTGATTTTACCGTTCTCTAATTTTGAGCTGATAACGTTTAGTTTTGAACGAAGAATTGAAGAGTCACTTATTAAATGATTTAGTTTATTTTCACCAACTGGTGAAAATAGTAAAGTAGTAAGCTCTATCTCCATTAAAGCCTTATTAGAGGAAATAAACTCAATAAGCTTTAATATTGCTATACTGTCTAATGGGCTCCATGGAGTGACCTCCGGAGGGTAGAAAAAGAATTCGGGAGAACCTCGACCAAGTCCCTGATCTTGTATCTCCTTTAATCTGAAATTAATTCCCTGTGAGTAAGATAATAAGAGTTGCTTTAAATCGAAGGGTAAATTCTCAAATATCTGACTTGCTAGCATTTGTAGATCTAGAGATTTCATAAATTTGTCGAGAAGTATGGTTTTTGGACCACTAATTTCAGACAAGCGGCCTTGAGATAGTCTTTTAAGATAAGTCATTTGCCAAAGTCGCTCTTGTGCATGAACATATCCTAAGCCAAAAAAAGTTTCTTTGTCATCATCTCCTGTAATATGAGGAATTGCATTTAAATCTGTTTTTATAAAAATTTTTGATTTTATTTCACTTGAGAACAATTTTTTATTATAGCTCGGTAAGGATTGATAACTTAAATAGAAGAAAAACCCTGATATTATTACAAAAAATATTATAATCACCAGTGTGGCGTAAGGGAGGACTTTTAGCAGTAATTTCATCTTATCAACTTTTTAAAAAACCAAATTATATTATACTAAGTGGATTGTTCAATTATTAAGGATTACGTAATGAAAAAAATAACCTTTATTGGATTGGGTGTAATGGGTTACCCAATGGCAGGTCATCTATCAAAAAAAGGCCATGCTGTGACCGTGTACAACAGATCAGAGGAAAAGTCAAAACTGTGGGTCGATAAGCATGTTGGAAATTATTTCACTTCAATAAAGAAAGCAGTAACGGGTAGCGATGTTGTCTTTAGTTGTGTTGGCAATGACTCAGATTTGAGAGATATAACATTAGGAAATGACAAAGCGTTTTCAGCTATGAAAGATGGTAGCTTCTTCGTTGATCATACTACTACGTCTTCTGATATCGCAGTTGAGCTTCATGAAAAAGCTAGAGAAAACAATCTGCATTTTTTAGATGCCCCTGTCTCAGGAGGAGAAGTTGGTGCGATTAAAGGAGAGTTGACGGTAATGATTGGTGGTGAAAATTCAATTTTTAATAAAATAAAACCAATAATTGAGGCATATGCAAAAAATATTTCCTTAATTGGTGGCCCAGGAAAAGGTCAAGTGGCAAAAATGGTTAATCAAATTTGCATTGCAGGACTTGTACAAGCTCTTTCCGAAGCAATTTCATTTTCTGAAAAGAGTGGGCTAGACACAAAGAAGGTGTTAGAGGCAATTTCTCAGGGTGCAGCTGGCAGTTGGCAACTTAGTAACAGAGGAGAGACCATGGTTGATCGTAAATTCGATTTCGGTTTTGCTGTAAAGTTAATGAGAAAAGACCTTGGTATATGTCTCGACCACGCAAATAACAAAAATATTTCACTGCCGGTAACCTCGATTGTCAACCAATTCTATGCAGAGGTTGAAAGAAAAGGCGGCTCAAAATTTGACACTTCCAGTCTTTTAACTAGATTTGATTAAACAGATTCTACCTAATTAATCTTGAAAACTTTGCCCCAACCAATGAAGTTCCTGCTAGAAGTCCTTTTTGATCAAACACAAGAGCATAGACTGGTTTAGAAATTGTTTTCGAGCTTACTCCTATTGAATAGCCCCTGTCTCTAAATACTACCTCAGCATCAACCCCAAGCTCCCACCCATCCTTTACTCTGAAATTTTGTAGTGCCTCTTCAGTCATAAAAAATATGATATTAGAGTATTGTTGAGCACCTATTTGGAATCCATATGATGCAGAAGCTAATGAATAATAATCAACTGGCGCTTCATTTATTCTTAATACTCCCTCTCCATATGCTCCGCCCAGTACAAAACCTGCTTTAGTAATCCTCGGTATAATTAGTGTTGCAGGAGCATTCTTGTATATACTTATTGTATCGGGATCAATTTCGAATAACGTCTGTAAAACGAGTTCAGCATCTCTATTTATAACACTGCCACTATTCCTCTCTTCTATATTCTGGCAAGATAATAGAAAAAAAATAATTATTGATAAAAAAAAGTGGGCTTTTTTCTTTTTAATCGAAAGCATGAATGACCTTTTTATTATCGACCGCTATCATCTAAAATCAATGCGGCGTCAGGCGCAAAGTACGTTAAGATACCATCACAGCCAGCTCTCTTAAAGCAAGTAAGGCTCTCTATTATTGTTTTATTTTTATCGAGCCAATTACTTTCGATAGCACCCCTCAACATTGCATATTCTCCTGAGACCTGATAGGCGAAAGTCGGAAAGTTAAACTTTCGCTTTACTTCTGAAATTATGTCAAGGTAAGGCATTCCCGGTTTCACCATGACCATATCTGCACCTTCGTTTATATCCTCTTCGACTTCCCTTATTGCTTCTTCCATATTGGATGGATCAATTTGGTATGTTTTTTTATCACCTTTTAGCAAGTCTTGCGCACCAACTGCTTCTCGAAATGGTCCATAAAAAGCAGACGCAAATTTTGCAGCGTATGACATAATTAACGTGTCTTTGAATCCATTTTCTTCAAGAGCAATTCTTATAGTCTTTATTCTTCCATCCATCATATCAGATGGACCCAAAATGTCTGCTCCCGCTCCAGCTTGCACCAATGCTTGCTTTTCCAGAGCTAATAAAGTTGAATCATTAATTACCTTCCCCCCTAATAGCAGACCATCATGGCCATCAGAATTGTAGGGATCAAGTGCAACGTCAAGCATTACGATAAGATCAGGAAAATTTTTCTTCAATTGCCTCGTAGCAATATTCACTAAGTTTTCGGGATTCCATGCTTCTTCACAAGTGGACGATTTTTTTTTGCTGGGTGTTAATGGAAAAAGTGCTACTGCCAATATGCCATAGCTAATAAGTTTCTCTACATAGGGAACAAGTGTATCTAGTGAATATCTGTATACTCCAGGCATTGAAGGGATTTTTTCAATAATATTTTCGCCCTCTCGTACAAATATTGGGCAAATCAAATCGGACTTACTTAGACGGGTTTCTCTTATTAAGTATCTGATCCCACTGTTCTGCCTTAATCTTCTTCCCCTTCTATTGGGAAAGTTGCTTAACATCATAATTATCCTGACCGCTTAAAAAAATAAAATATTATTCTAGTTTTTATTCCTTTAATCGGCAATAACTTTGTTAGAGAATCTCTATGCATAACAAATTTGTTAAAAATTATAATAATGAATTTAAAGCCTTTGCTTTGTCAAAAATATTTGAAAACTCTGATAAATCTTTACATATACATCTTCTGCATCGTGAGGGAGAACTTAAACAGCTTTCGGACAACATTAAATTTTTTAACAGACAAGTGGATGTGATTGTTTTTCCTTCCTGGGATTGTTTACCCTATAGTAACATTTCTCCTAGAAAAGATATTATAACCAGTCGATATAGTGCTCTTAGGGCAGTAAAAACCGAAGACAAAAATAGTAAAATTGTTTTATTGTCATTAGACAGTATTCTTCAGAAAATTGTTCCGGCAGAAGAGATTCTTTCAAAAAATTTTTTTCTAAGCACTAATCAAGATGTAGATTTGACAAGCCTTATTGAATTGCTTGAACAAATGGGATATTCAAGGCAAGCAAATGTTTATTCGGTGGGAGAATATGCGGTAAGAGGGGGTATATTGGACATTTATGTCCCTGAAATTAAAGATCCTGTCAGGCTAGACTTATTTGGAACAAAGTTAGAAAAAATAAGAACCTTCGATCCGTCAAGCCAAAGATCTAATGGGTTTATAAAAGATATAGAAATATTCCCTGTGTCAGAGATCATGTTAGATAAGCGAACAATTGATATGTTTAGGCAAAATTATCGAAGAACAATAGGAACAGTACAAACAAGCGATAGAGTTTATAACTCAATTTCGGAAAAAGTATTAATTGAAGGCATAGAACATTGGTTGCCTTTATTCAATCCAAAACTTGTATCTATATTTTCTGCTTTAGGTGGAGCTTCTCTATCTTTCGACCACGATCTAGATTTTATGATTAAAGACAAATGGGAGCAGCTAATCGAAAGCAGAAGCTTCGATTTGAAGGCTGTGAATAATAATAGCAACAAACTTTCTCTCTTGGAGCCTACCTTACATTATTTGTCTCCATCGGAGTTTGCGGAAGCTATTAAAGTGTATCGTATTAAGAGAATTGATCAGATTTTTACCGAAAAATTAGACTTAATATATACCCCAACAAAAGACTTTTCAGTAGAGCGTAATAAGGAGGACATATCTCTTTTTAGCGAAGTCGTGAAATATTTGAGGCATATATTAAAACAGAGATCGATTATCCTATCTGGTCATTCCGAGGGGTCAATAAAAAGGCTTATTAGTCTCTTAAAAGAGCACGATTTAACTATTACAAGAAAAATAAAAAATGTTGATGATATAGATAACTATCCTAGGCAAATCTACTATGCAGTCACACAATTAGATTTAGGTTTTTCAACTCCTCAATTCGAAATAATAACAGAAAAAGCAATTTTTGGGGGTAAATTAAGAAGTACCGGAGCGGTAAAGCGTCGTAACTTCACTGCTGTTTTTGAGGATTTAAATTCTCTTAATGTAGAAGACCTAGTCGTTCACGTAGATTATGGAATAGGAAAGTTCAAGGGCCTTAAAAATTTTGAGATTAATGGAGTTAATAATGATTTCCTTGAAATAAATTATGCAGGCTCTGATAAAATATTTCTTCCCGTAGAAAATATTGAACTAATTTCACCTTTAGGTCTTTCTGACGCGAAGCTAGATAAGCTTGGTTCTGCTAATTGGCAACTTAGAAAAGCAACAGTCAAAAAGAAAATAAAACTAATTGCTGAAAAACTTATTAAGGTTGCTGCAGAAAGAAAACTGATAAACACTAAGAAGGTTCTTATACAAAATGATATTTTTCAAGAATTTTGTAATAGGTTTCCCTATGAAGAAACTCCTGATCAATTGCAAGCAATCAAGGATGTAATTGAAGATTTGTCCACGGGTAACCCTATGGATAGACTCATTTGTGGTGATGTAGGTTTTGGAAAAACGGAGGTAGCGATAAGAGCAGCCTTTATAATGGTCACTGAAAACAGACAAGTTGTATTAGCGGCTCCCACGACGCTTTTAGCTAAACAGCATTATGAAATTTTTGAAAAGCGATTCGACGGCTATTCTTTCAATATAAAAATGCTTTCCCGATTAACAAATGCTATGGAGGCAAACCAAATAAGAGATGACCTCTCAAATGGTGCTGTAAATATATTGATCGGAACACATAGTGTTATCAATAAAAGTCTTAAATTTGTTGATCTTGGTTTGGTCGTTGTAGACGAAGAGCAGAGCTTTGGAGTAGATCAAAAAGAACAGTTAAAATCGCTATATCATGACGTTCATGTATTAACACTATCGGCTACCCCTATTCCAAGGACATTACAAATGGCTTTTTCCGGTATAAGGGATCTTTCACTAATTAATACGCCTCCAAAAAATAGAATGCCTATTGAAACAAATGTTATTGATTTTGATCGGGGTACCATACGGTCTGCTATTATGCGTGAGATAAAGAGAGATGGACAAGTATTTTTTGTGGCTCCAAGAATTAAAGATATACGTACCATAGAAGATTTCCTCAATGACTTTCTCCCCGAAGTTAAATATATGGTTGCTACGGGAAAAACAAAAAATAAAGAATTAGAAAAAACCATCTCAGCTTTTTACTATGGAGAATTCGACCTTCTAGTTTCAACAAATATTATTGGCAGCGGTCTCGATGTCCAAAGAGCAAATACTATAATTATATATAAAGCGGAGTTGTTTGGTTTAAGTCAGCTATATCAGATAAGAGGGAGGGTAGGACGTTCAAATAAGAGAGCCTTCGCTTATTTAGTTACAAAAGGAAACGCCACACTAACAAAAACTGCTAAAAAGCGTCTCGATTTAATAAAGGAGTTAAATTCCTTAGTTTCAGGATTCACTTTATCTTCACAAGACTTAGAAATGAGAGGGTCGGGGAATATTTTGGGCGAAGAACAAACTGGCCAAGTTAATGAAGTTGGCCCATCTCTTTATCAAGAGATGCTACAATCAACTATTAATTCTTTAAAAGTGAAAAAGAATGAAGGTAATAATTCCAATCTCGAAGAAAATTGGTCTCCTATTATAAGACTTCCCGTGACCGCTAGGATACCTGAGAACTACATAAAGGACTCGGGTTCAAGACTAAGTTTTTATCGAAGGCTATCAAATTTTCAAAATCAAGTACAATTGGAATCATTACTTGCAGAGCTGATTGACCGGTTTGGAAAATTGCCTAGGGAAATTATTAACTTAGCAAACATTCTTAAAATAAAAGAGAAGTGTAAGTACCTTGAAATTGAGTTGCTTGAAGCTGGAGCTAAAGGTGTCACTATTAAATTCAGAGAGGGAAAGGTAGAAAACGTAACCGGACTATTAGCTTTTATAGAATCAGATAAGGGTAATATTAGACCCACAAATGAAAAATTATTCATAAAAACAAAAAAAGGCGAACTATTAAGTTCGTCTTACAAATTATTGAAAAATATGGAAAAATACATAAAAAAAAAGGCGCCTCCCAAAGAAGACGCCAGTTATTGAGGCAGGTTTCATACAGGCAAGAAACCTATCGAGCAGTCATACGAGCTTACTTAAAAAAAAATAAAATTCCAACTTTTTTTTTATTTTTTCTCTGGCATTACCAGCCCTGCCGAGATTATGAGCTTTGCTGCGTCTTCAACCGACATATCGAGGAGTATTATATCATTTTTGGGAACAAACAACATGAAACCAGATGTCGGGTTCGGGGTGGTCGGTAAAAAAACTGTTACAAGAGAGCCTAAATTTATTTTTTGTTTTATTTCACCGAAAGTTTCTGTTGAAATAAAAGCCACTGCCCATACATTTTTTCTCGGATACTGCACCAGACATGGTTGCTTAAAGTTAGTCCCATCTGGTTTGAAGACGGCTTGTATAATTTGCTTAATTGAGTTGTAAATCGTACTTATCACTGGTGTTCGTGAAAGAATTTTTTCACCTAATGAGATGGCTCTCCTTCCTAAAAACCCTGATGCTATAGATCCAATAAGAGTGGTGGTAATTAGAAATAAAAAAACACCGAGACCGGGAATATATATATCAAACAAGTCTAGAGGATTATATTTGGGAGGAATAATTGGGATAACAACTTTATCGATAAAGCTAATTACGCTCCAAACCAAATAAACAGTAAGAACTATTGGTATTAGAACGACTAATCCTGTTAGAAAATCACGTCGTAATTTTTGAAAAATTTTTCCCATTTGATTGCTCCATATATTTTTTAAGCAAATTTTAAAGCTTTGGCAATTTTAGCGCCAAGCATCGCGTTACTTTTTACAAGTTCAATATTCGAAAGAAGTGTCTTACCGTTTGTCTTCTTAACTAAATAGCTCAATAAACTAGGAGTGAGTTTTTTACCAGTTATATTAGCTTTTTTTAACTCTATTACTCCGCTAGAAATCAACGGTTCTAGTTGCACTCGTTCCAGAGAATATTTTTTTGGTATTGGGTTACAAAGCAATATTCCTTTGCTGGAATTTGTTTCTCTAGCAATTGAAAAAATTTCTGAAATTTCTTCTGGGCTATCTATTTGGCAAGCAGAGCTTATTCCACTATCTCGGTACCAAAAAGCGGGCAAGTTTTTTTGTCTATATGAAAAAACTGGAATTGATAATGTTTCTAGAACCTCATAAGTCTTTGATATATCCAAGATTGTTTTTGGGCCGGCACAAATAGTTATAATTTTTGACTCTTTTATAGCTTGAAGGTCCGCGGATACATCCATGCTTTCAGAGGCATCCCGATGAACTCCTCCGATTCCACCTGTTACAAATACTGAAATCGCTGCCAGGTTGCAAATTCTCAGTGAGCCTGCTACGGTTGTGCCCCCAGCTTTTTTTGAAAAAATAGTGCTATCAAGGTTACTGCTAGATACTTTTTCCACGCTTTGTATTTTTGCGAACGCATCTAGAACTTCTGGATCCAGGCCAATCTGGATTTTACCATCTAGTAGAGCTAAAGTTGCAGGTTGTGCGCCCTCATCTCTAATTATTTCTTCTATTTCTTTTGCCATTTCTAGTGATTGGGGATACGGCATTCCGTGCGATATTATTGAGCTCTCCAGAGCAACTAAAGGAATCTCTCTGTCAATAGCTTTTAATACTTCCCTTGAGCACTTAACAAAATGTTTGTTTTTATTCAAAAATTTCTTAATCATTTGTTCTTTAAAAACGTTTGTGTCTTTTCAACTGCGGCAGATAAACTTTCCTTAATTGATGCACTTGGGTTTAATTCTTTAAAGGAAAGAAAGTAAGCAAAGAAGGCATCACCGGCTCCTAGTCTAGATACCTTTTCTTTTATCACACTTGGCTTTACTCTCGCTATTTGTTTTTTACTAACGCCACATGCAACGTTTGGACCGTCAGTAACGATTATCAAGTTTGTTTCAGTTTTTATTTTTTCAAAAATAGCTTTTGATGCATCTATCGAGTTGTTAAAACTTGGAGATCCAATCAAAACATTGGCCTCTCTGAGATTTATAAATAGATTAAATCCCTTGAAATAATGTGCGTCATTCTTGAATTCATTCAGTTTTGAAAAATTAGCAGGTATAAAATATTTGGTAAATATTTCTTCTTCTGTTTCCTTTTTTACAAAGTCGAAAAATTCTCTTGGACAATTGCCATCAAAAATTAAAATAGCTTTAGCGTGGCTTTGCTTATGCATCGCGCATATATATGAAAAACTTTCTTTGATATCATTCTGACTAGACAGGAAAACATCTGATGAATTGATAGACCCAAATATTTCTCCGTTTTCTTTTTCAATTGACAAATACGTATCATTTTGCCTTCCTTTAACTGTCATATATTTTGTTTTTATGTCATTTTCAATTAGGGAAGAGTATATGATCTGTGTCTTTTCATTTTTACCAATTACTGATACTAAATTTAATTCAAAACTATTTGCTGTTAGAACCTTTGAAAGCCCCATGGCGACGTTAAAAGCCACGCCTCCTGGCCCTTCGGTGATTATACCAGAGCAATCTTTTCCAGAGCTAATCCTTTCCACAGGCTTTCCAACAACATCCCACATTGTGCAGCCAAAAATATAAATTTTTTTTTTCGAAGCGTTCATTAATATACTTTAAGGAAAGTATATTTAAAATAAATAAATAAAATCTTGATATTGGGTTCTTGATGCCTTAAAGATGTGAAAAATTCACAAACGCGTAATAATATTTCGGTCCATAAATGGTGAATGCGTTAAGGTAAAACCGAAAAGGAAAACATCATGAATTTACCAAGTTATAATATCAGACAATTGTTAGAGGCAGGGGTGCATTTTGGGCATCAGACACATAGATGGAACCCATTAATGGATGAATATATCTATGGCTCAAAGAATGGAATACATATTTTAGACCTAACGCAAACAGTTCTAATGCTGGACTCGGCTCTGAGTGAAATTCATAAGCTTGTAGCTAAAGGAGGAAGTATTTTGTTCGTTGGAACAAAACGGCAGGCACAGCAACCTGTAGCAGAGGCTGCTTCAAAGTGCGCGCAGTATTATATAAATTACAGATGGCTTGGAGGCACTCTAACTAATTGGAACACAGTATCGAATTCTATTTTAAGACTAAAGGATCTTGCGGCGTTTGACGAAAGTCAGTTAGGACTCTTCACAAAAAAGGAGCGCCTCAATATCGAGAAAGAACATCAAAAGTTGAATTTGTCACTCGGTGGAATAAAGGATATGAAAAACATACCTGACATGCTTTTTGTTGTGGATACAAATAAAGAATCAATAGCAATAAAGGAAGCAAAGAAAATTGGTATACCTGTTGTTGCTATACTTGATTCTAATTCTTCTACTGATGGCGTGGATTTTCCAATACCCGGTAATGATGATGCCTCCAGAGCAATAACTTTGTACTGTGATTTAGTGAGTAGAACGGTTTTAGATGCAATGGAATCCCAATTAGGATCTGCTGGTATTGATTTAGGTGAAGCAGACAATCCAATGGCTGAAGAATTACCCGAAGAAAAAGAAACAGAACAGGAACTTTCTGACGGAATAACAACTCAGGATAAATTGGAGGCTCATAAGTTTGAGCCAGAACTCGGTGAAGCTGGTTCAAATGAAAATGCTAACGAGGCTGCCGAAGACATACCTCAGGGAGATCACTCCGATACCAAAATATCAACAAAATAGTGGAAAATATTGAAAATAATAATTTAGGGAGAATAAATTGATATCAGCTTTATTGGTCAAGGAATTAAGAGAAAGGTCCGGAGCAGGTATGATGGATGCCAAAAAAGCTCTCCTAGAAACCGACGGCGACTTGGAAGCTGCTGAAGATTGGCTCAGAACAAAAGGACTTTTAAAGGCTGAAAAGAAATCTTCTAGAATAGCAGCGGATGGATTAGTTGGAGTAAAGGTGCAAGAAAATCAAGCTATGATCGTCGAATTGAATTCAGAAACAGATTTTGTTGCAACGAATAAAGAATTCGTTGAATTGGTAAACCTGATTTTAGATGAAGGTTTCGGTGTTTCACAAAAAGATGAACTCTTGAATAAGAGTGTCTCTGGAAAAAGTATCCAAGAAATTATAAATAACAAGATAGCTACGATCGGTGAAAATATTAGTCTGAGAAGAGTTATGTATATAAATGGCGCAAATATATATTCTTACATTCATAATTCAGTTTCAAATGATTGTGGTAAAATAGGAGTTTTAGTTTCTTTAGAGGGAAAAAAAGACGATGATTTTGGGAAAAAGTTAGCAATGCACATTGCTGCAACTGCTCCACTTGCGATGTCTGAGAAGGATATTGACATTGATATTGTTAACAGAGAAAAAAAAATCATTGGTGAACAGCTTGTTTCAGAGGGAAAACCTGCAGATATTGCAGAAAAAATACTTTCAGGGAAACTAAAAAAGTTTTATCAAGACAACACGCTGCTTAACCAAAAATTCGTGATGGACCCTGATATTTCGATAAAACAAGTATTGGAAACCAATAAGCAAATTTTGATAAGTTTCGTGAGATTTAAAGTCGGCGAGGGTATAGACAAGAAAGAAGAAGACTTCGCCTCAGAAGTTAAAGATATAGTTAATTAGGTTACTTAAAATTGGCAATTAAAAGTCGATATAAACGCATATTACTTAAGATATCTGGTGAGGCGCTTATGGGAGAACTTAAAGTGGGGTTACATCCACCTACAGTTAATAAAATTGCTTCAGAAATTAAAAAAGTTCATGAGAAAGGGATTGAGGTGTGCTTGGTAATAGGAGGCGGAAATATTTTTCGTGGGCTTCAAGGCAGTGCGCAAGGAATGGAAAGAACAACTGCAGATTACATGGGCATGTTAGCAACCGTAATGAATTCACTAGCGATGCAATCTGAGTTAGAAAAGATTGATGTCCACACAAGAGTAATATCAGCTATACCCATGGATCAAATATGTGAACCGTATATTAGAAGAAGAGCTGTTAGACATTTGGAGAAAAATCGAGTTTGTATATTTGCGGCTGGAACAGGGAACCCTTACTTCACTACTGATACTGCTGCGACTTTGAGAGCAATAGAGATGAAATGCCAGGTCATTTTTAAAGCTACAAAGGTAGATGGCATTTATGATAAAGATCCAGAATTAAACCCAGAAGCTAAATATCTTGAAAAGGTAACCTACGATATGGCATTGCAAGAGAAACTTAGAGTAATGGATGCAAGTGCGATTGCATTAGCAAGAGATAACAATATACCTATTGTTGTTTTTTCTTTGGTTGAAACTGACGACTTTTTGAGTATTGTTGATGGGAAAGGAAAGTTCTCATCAGTAAATTAACGAAATGAATGAATTCAATTTAGACATAGGTGATATTGAAAAGAGGATGTCTGGCGCGATAGCTTCATTGAAAAACGACTTTCTTTCACTCCGGACTGGGCGAGCCTCGTCCTCAATGCTTGAACCTGTAGTTGTAGAAGTTTATGGATCGAAACTTCCACTAAATCAATGTGCTACCGTGACCGTTCCTGAGTCCAGGGTTTTGTCAGTGAATGTGTGGGATGTTAACAATGTTAATCTGGTTGAAAAAGCACTAATTAATTCAGGGCTTGGACTAACGCCTCAAACGGAAGGAAATTTTATCAGGCTAATAATTCCAGAATTAAATGAGGAAAGAAGAAAAGAATTGGCAAAACTCGCAGCTTCTTATGCGGAGAACGCAAAAATAGCAATCAGAAACGTCAGAAAAGATGGAATGGATAAGATTAAAAAATTGCGTAGTGACGGGATGTCAGAAGACGAATCCCAGCTATGGAGTGATGAAATTCAAACGTTGACTGATAAAATGACACTATTTATAGAAAGCTTGCAGAAGGAAAAGCAGTCAGAGATCGTAACGTTTTGACTTTTAGAGTCATAAGCATATTCATTATTAGTGTGGTTAGTGTTTGAGGATCTAAAATTGCGATCTTTATCAGCTTTGGTATTGATCTCACTTCTTTTCTTGTTTGCACTAGTTGCACCCGTTTTACTTAAGCCCGCGATATGGATATTAAACATGCTCTTTTTAAGAGAGCTGTTTAAACTTTTTGATTTCAAAAGATACTCTTCCTTTAATAATATAATTTTAATAGGCTTAAGTACCTTCCCTTTATATTTCTCACAGACTGATTTAGCTCTAACGTTCTTTTTAAACTTTTGTTTGTTTTTCCTGATTTTATATTTGTCCCAATCAAAAGGCCTCAGCTTTTTTATTGTTTATGTAAACTTATCAATTTCATGTTTGCTCAGCTTACTTGTCTCGCCAACAGAGTTGGGAGGGACAAGCTTTTTTATTGTTTTGGTATTAGCAATAGCGTGTGCCGATATAGGGGGGTATTTTGGTGGTCGCATAATCGGGGGACCAAAGGTTTTGGAGCTGGTTAGTCCCGGAAAAACCTGGGCTGGAATCTTAGTTGGATGGATTTCTGTCGTTATATTTTATTACATACTCAAGTTGTTTGGTTTATACCTATCAGATTTTTTCCTTTTTATTTTTTTTGGTATTGCTTTGTCATCCCAAGTAGGTGACTTTATAGAAAGCTACATCAAGCGAAATTTGGGAGTTAAGGATACTGATAATATTATACCTGGACATGGTGGATTTCTGGACAGATTTGATGGGCTAATATTTGCAAGTTTTTTTGTTAAAATTATGGAATTCTATTTACAAATATGATTAAGAGAAAAATTAATATATTTGGAACCACGGGGTCTATAGGCCAAAGTACTCTACAAGTTTTTCGAAAAAATAAAGGTGCATATGACTTTATTGTCTTTTCAGCTTTCGATAATGTTGATCAACTCATAAATGATTGTATAGAGTTCAAACCACAGTATGCAAATATTGGAAATGAAAAACAGTTTTTAAAATTGAAAAATGCGCTTTTTGACACTGATATTATTTTAAGCTGTGGAAGAGCCTCGCTTGTGGACCTAGCTTGTACAAAAGTTGATTGGTCTATGTCTGCTATAGTTGGTTTTTCTGGGGTAGAGGTTTCCCTCCGATGTGCGGAACATTCAAAAATTTTAGCACTCGCAAATAAGGAAGCTCTTGTTTGTGCTGGCAAGTTATTATTATCTATCTGTAAAAGTAATAACACTAAACTTATTCCAGTTGATAGTGAGCATAGTGCTATATTCCAGTGCTTAGAAGGAGAGCGTAGAGTAGATTTGAGAAGCATAACCCTAACTGCAAGTGGGGGGCCATTTAGAAATTGGAGCTTGAAAAGGATAAGGTCCGCAACGTTAGAAGACGCGTTGAAGCACCCAAACTGGAGCATGGGGACTCGAATAACTATTGATAGTGCTTCAATGTTTAATAAATCCCTTGAATTAATCGAAGCAATGCATTTGTTTGAATTGGATTTTTCTGATGTGGAAGTGATAATTCACCCTCAATCAATAATACATTCAATGGTAAATTTTAACGATGGTAGTACTTTAGCGCAACTATCTTTACCGGATATGAGAGGTTCAATTGGTTATTCACTCAATTACCCAAATAGATTAAACATTGGCATGGAGAATATTGATTTTGCAAAAATAGGATCTCTTGAGTTTTATGAACCTGATAAGAATAAATTTCGTTCTTTAGAACTTGTAGAGAAAGTTGGAAGAAACTTAGATCTAGGGGTTATATTCAATGCTGCAAAAGAGATAGCTTTGGATAGATTTATTTCAGGCGAAATCGCTTTTTTAGATATGGTAGATTTAGTAGAAAAAACTCTTGCAGAAAGTTCATTGGTAAATAGAATTGCCCATACGCCCCAGAACGTCTCTGACATATTAGAGATAAATGAATTAACTAGGGTAATCGCAAAAAAAATCGAGTTTTAGGAGCGAATCATTATTTTTTTTCAGTTTATAGCAATAATATTTGCGTTTGGTATTGTCATATTTGTACATGAGTTTGGACATTTTTTACTCGCACGCCTGAATAAGATTGATGTTTCAGTTTTTAGCATTGGTTTCGGCCCAAAGGTTTTTTCATTTAAAGATAAAAAGGGCACAGAATGGCAATTTGCGATTATTCCTCTAGGAGGATTTGTAAAATTTTTGGGAGATGATAACCTCGCATCTATAAGGACAGAAGTTAACAATTCTCTGTGTGTCTCTGACAAAGCTAAATTCGATACGGCTCCGCTAATCAGTAGATTTCTAACGGTTGTGGCCGGGCCGCTTGCAAATTTTCTATTCTCTGTGTTTATTTTCTCTTTAATATTTCTTATTCAAGGAATTTCTGTTGGAGAACCGGTGGTCGGAAAAATAAATGACTTTTATGAGGCAAAGTATGATCTTAAGGTTAATGATAAAATTCTCAAAGTAGAAGATAAAGAAGTTATTTTGTTTTCAGATATTTTTTCTTACATAAATAACCCGGACTCTGAGTTGACCAAGTTCACCATAAAAAGAGGCTCTTTAGAGAAGGAGATTGAGCTCCCCTATCTTTTCCAACCTATAGTGGAGGCTATAGAACCTCTTTCTGCAGCATCGCTTGCTGGACTGGAAATCGGTGATGTGTTTTTAACTGTGGAAGGTGAAAAGCTCCTCGACTTTAATGATTTACGAAAGAAAATCATTAACTCTGAGGGAAAGGTTATGAATGTAACTATTTTTCGTGATGGCAAAACCCTCCAAAAATCAATTCAACCTGTTTTAGGTCCTATTGAAGATTCATATGGAAATTTTGACACTATTTACCGGATTGGTGTAGCTGGTGGTCCAATATTTTATCCCCACACAAAGACACCAAGTGTTTGGCAGGCTTTGATATTAGGCATAAAAGCAACGAAAGGAGTGATCGTGGCCTCTTTTAAAGGCATTAAAGGTATAGTTAGTGGTCAAGTTGATCCAAAGCACCTTTCTGGCCCAATAGGAATAGCACACGCTGTTTCAGATTCCATTAAGTCTGGCCTTGTGGCATTCCTATCTTTAGTGGCTATCATTTCAACTGGGATAGGATTTGTAAATTTGCTGCCAATTCCTATTTTAGATGGAGGTCACTTACTTTTGTTGATATACGAATGTTTTTCTCGTGAAAAACCAACCGAGGGAGTAATAAGATTCTCTATGTTATTTGGTTTAGTTTTGTTAGTATCTTTATTAATGTTTACAACCTTTAATGATATTTCAAGATTGGTATTATTTTTGAGCTTTTAGGGAGATGCACTTGAGGCGAGTTAGACTTCAGTTTATTATCTTTTTCTTGTGTTTTGTAGTTTGCTTATCAAAACCGGCTCTTTCACAGTTTAAGTTCACTCAGATAGTCGTAAAAGGCAACACAACTACAGATGTTAAAACTATTAAATCTATATCCGGCTTGAAACGAAATATTTCTCTTTCGGCAGTGGATCTAAATGTAGCATTAAAAAATTTGTATAAAAGTAATCTTTTTGAGAATGTTGAGGTTACTCCTAAAGGACAGACGGTTACTATCAAAGTAATAGAAAATAAGAGGATACGTCGATTAGTTTTTGAAGGAAACAAAAAAATCGAGGATAAAGAGTTGTTTCCTTTAATAAAATCGAAGGAAAGACAACCTTTTAGTAGATCGCAGGTCGTAAAAGACAGCAGAATTATTTCAGATTTTTATCGGTTTAAGTCTCGATACTCCGCGAGGGTCGAGCCGAAAATAATCGATAGAGAGAAAGGATATGTAGATTTAGTATTTGAGATCAACGAAGGTAATATTCTGCAGATTACGCAAATTGATTTTGTGGGAAATAAGAACTTTTCTGATCGGCGACTCAGAGACGTTATTAAATCAAGAAAAGCGGGTCTTTTTGCTTCATTTTTTACTAATGATAATTATTCTGAAGATAATCAAGAAGCAGATAAGTTTCTTTTGGAAAAATTTTATAAAGACCATGGGTTTCCAGATGCTAAGGTTATCGCATCACTTGGAGGGCTTAAAGACGGGAGAGGGTCAGCTTTCCTGACTTATTCAATTTATGAAGGGCCTCGTATAAGAATAGGAAAGGTTTCAATTGAATCGTTAATCAAAGGTGTTCCATCATCAATTTATAAAAATTCGGTAGTTGTTTCTAAAGGGGATAATTTTAACTTTTCGAAAATACAGGAAACCTTAGATAATATAAAGAAAGTTTCTGTAAGCAACGGATACCCCTTTCTGATTGGGAAGGTAGATAAAGTTAGAAAGTTTAGAGAACAAGAAATAGATTTGCTATTTAAGGTTAAAGAGGGCCCGAGGCTCTTTGTTGAGCAGATAGAAGTCAGTGGTAATACTCACACTCGTGATAACGTAATAAGGCGTGAATTTCAAGTCGAAGAAGGAGATGCCTTTGATCCATCTATGCTTAAAAGATCAGAAGAGAAGCTGCAGTCTCTGGGTTATTTTGAAAGTGTAAAAGTGAACGTTCGACAAGGTTCAAATTCTCAGAATGCAATTGTTGATATAGATGTAAAGGAAGCACCCACAGGAGCACTTTCACTAGGTTTGGGGTACTCTACAGATACTGATGTTTCAGCTCAGTTTTCATTCAGTGAATCAAATTTTAGAGGCTCTGGTCAAGGTATCAGGTTGAGTGTTTCTGCATCAAAAGATAGAAAATCAGTTGGGCTTGGATTCAAAGAGCGAGGCTTCCTTGGAAGGGACGTTTTGGTATCAATGGATATTGATTATACTGACTCAAAGCCCCGTTCTACTGGGTATACTGCCAATCTTTTAGCTGTAAAGCCCGCAATTGGATTTAATCTTTCATCAGATACCAGAGTAAATATTATTTACAAGATCGAGAATATAGATGTTACCGCCGTTGGTACTTCTGAAGTTTTAAAACAGGATCTTGGGAAATCTACTAGGTCAGCAATAGATTTGGCATTTAGATTTGATAAACGAGACTCCATTATTTTACCAACCAAAGGTTACATGATCAAATTTGGTTCTGAAATTGCAGGTATTGGGGGAGACGAGCAATTCGTCAAGTCCGAGGCGAGTGGTAAAATATATAAAGGAATATATGGAAATAATATTATTTTGTCCACCGAATTGGAAGGTGGAGTTTTAACAATGGGCAAAGGTTATTCAAAGATCGTCGATAGGTTTCAATTAGGGGGTCGTTCTTTTCGAGGTTTTAAATATAGTGGAATTGGACCTAGAGAGCTTTCAGGAGGATCATTTACTATTCCTTTAGGAGGTGAAAAATATGCTATGGCAAGATTTGCTGCTTCTTTTCCACTGGGGCTACCAAGAGAGCTAGGATTATTTGGTAGCATATTTGCTGAGACTGGAGCTTTATGGGATTTAAAAACTGACCCTAATGTTCCGGGACTTGCAAATAAGATTGCTTTAAAAGATAGAAGCCTAAGAACTTCTATCGGGTTTGCAATGAATTGGGAAACTCCAATTGGACCGCTTCAGTTTAATTGGTCAAGGCCACAAAAATACTTAGACGCTGATAGTCTTGAATATTTCAGCCTCAACTTAGCCACAAGATTTTGACTGTTTTTGATAAGAATTCATTGAGGCTATTAATATACCTTGTTTTTCTTTTTTTTGTATATTCGAGCGCTCTCTTTTCTCAACAAAAAAATATAACGACATCTGTTCTTGTTATTAACAGTATCATGGTTTTTGAAAAATCGAAGTTAGGCAGTGATGTTTTAATGTCATTTCAAAAAGCAGCAATAGCCTTAAAAAGGGAAGCTGACCTAAATGTGAAAAAATTTGAAGATGAGGAGTTAGAACTAACCCAAAAAAGAGAAGTGCTTACAAAAAAGGAATTCAACCAGTTAGCAGATGACTTTGATAAAAGAGCACAAAAGACCAGAAATCTTTATGATTTGAAAGACAGTCAATTAAGAGATAAATTAGAAACTTGGAAAAAAAAATTTATGGAATTATCGGGAAGAGTTATCCAGCCAATAATGGCAAACTACAATGCATTCATCGTTTTAGATTCGTCACAAATTGACCTATTTTTTGATAATAGAATAGATACAACTGAACTAGTTATACTTGAATTAGATAATCTCTATAGGAACGATCCAAAATATTTAGAACTAATCGTTGGTAAATGACTAGGAGAGATTTATGAATACAGATTCCTGCGATATTGATGAAATTAAAAGACTGATCCCTCATAGATACCCCTTTTTATTGATAGACAAGGTAATAGATATAGTAAAAAACCAGTCAGCTACGGGAGTAAAGAATGTCACTGTAAATGAGCCTTATTTTCCGGGCCACTTCCCATCTTCGTCAGTAGTTCCTGGAGTTTTACAAATTGAGTCAATGGCTCAAACAGCAGCAGTATTGGTGGCAAAAAGTTTAAATATTTCAGACCCTAATGCCTTAGTGTTGCTAACTACAATAGATAATGCAAAATTTAGAAAACCAGTTATTCCCGGGGATGTTATGAAGCTTGTTATATCTGTTAAGAGGATAAGGAATAAATTATGGAAATTTGGTGGTCAGGTAATTGTAGACACCCAGAGGGTGTCCGAGTGTGAATTTTCTGCAATGATGAGAATTTGAACATGATATTCTTTAATTTGTTTTTTTATCATTAAATGCATCAAAAGTTTTAAAGTTTAAAAAAGGTAGTGACTTGTGACTAAAACTTCTCTAAATATTCATCCAACAGCAATTATTGAAAACGGCGCAAACATAAGTAAATCCTGTAGAATAGGACCGTATTGCTGTGTTGGATCTGAAGTTACTTTGGACGAAGAAGTATACTTAGAAAGTCATGTAGTTGTTTCAGGGAAAACATTTATTGGTCGGGGAACAAAAATTTGGCCTTTTTCTTCAGTAGGCAGTAACCCACAAGACCTAAAGTATTCAGGGGAAAAAACTACGCTTATAATTGGCAGGAATAATTTGATAAGAGAATGTGTTAGTATTAGTACTGGCACAGATGGAGGTGGGGGTGTTACTAGTATCGGCAATAACTGTCTTTTTATGTTGGGTAGTCACGTTGGTCATGACTGTAAGCTCGGCGATAATATTGTGGTTGCTAATAGTTCTGCTATAGCTGGCCATGTAATTATTGAAGATAATGTAAATATTGGTGGATTAGTTGGAGTTCATCAGTTTTGTAGGATAGGAGAGGGGTCAATGATAGGAGCCCATGCCATGGTATCCAAAGATGTTATTCCATTCTCAATGATTGTTGGTCTGAGGCCTGTACTCTCAGGAGTTAACTTAGTTGGCTTAAAAAGAAGAGGTAGTAAGAAGGAAAATATAAAAAAGCTTGTCGAAGTTTTTTCAAGAATTTTTGAAAAGAGAGGAAGTGAAAATTTTCAAGAACGATTGGCTTCAATGAATAAAGACGACTTGCATCAAGTTACTGAGGTTCAAAAGGTTCTAGAGTTTATGAAACAAGAAAGCACCAGATCATTTGTTGCCCCAAAAGGTTGAGAAATATATGGTATCGAAAAAAAAAAAAATTGGCCTTATATTGGGAAGTGGTGGGTTAGCCGTTCATTGCATGGAGCAATTAGTTCTCTTAGGTTATGAGATTACTATATTACGATTGCCATGTAGCAAAATAAAAATAAAAAAAAATATTGATTGCATCGATATACACTATGAAACAATAAGTGATGCGCTATCGTTTTTAAGAAAAAAAAGTATATTTGAGATCGCGTTGATCGGGTATGTAGAAAGACCTGTATTGGATGTTTTAAAAGCATCACATAATTCACAGAAAATTTTACTGAAAATTGTCTCGTCACTTAATAAAGGGGACGGAGCTATATTTACTGCTGTAAAAGAGATGCTCATTGAAGAAAATTTCCATATATTAAAAGTACAAGACCTTTTGCCTGAACTAACATTACCGTCCGGAAGATATGGATCATCTTTCGAAGAAAAAAAGACACTTTGTGAAATAAAAAGTGGCTTAGCAATTTTTCGTAACTACGCAAAACTTGATATTGGTCAATCTCTTATCATTAAAGGTGGGCATTGTCTGGGGTTGGAAACAATTACTGGAACTGATGAAATGATAAAAGCGGTTGTAAATTATAGAAAAAGTAAGTTGCCAGAATTAGATTTAGGTGGGGTATTGATCAAAGGATCAAAGCCAAAGCAAGTTCTAGATATTGATACTCCTGTTATAGGACCCAACACCATAAAGTTAGCAAATAAAGCAAGTTTGACAGGGTTAGTTGTTGAAAGTAACAAAGTTATTCTTGTGAACAAGGGTTTAATCTTTGATCTACTTAAAAGTTTCAATATGTTTCTTATCTCGACTAACTTTCTTTATAAAGATCTTTAATGTTAAAAATATTTATAAGCGCAGGCGAACATTCTGGCGATTTCCTTGGTGCGCAATTAATAAGAGCTATTAGATATGAATTAGACACTCAAAATCATATTGATTTTCAGGGAGTAGGAGGTCCTTTAATGGAACGTGAAGGATTTAAAAGTATATTCAATTTCTCCCTTCTTGCGGTAATGGGTATAAAGGATATTGTAATTAATTTCTTTCCAATCTTAAAAATTTTGAGACAAGCTGGCGATTATAACCTTGCATGGAAACCTGATCTTATAATAACCATAGACGCACCAGAATTTAATTTGCGTTTAGCCTCGAGGATAAAAAAACATTGGAAAGACGTGAAAATCATACATTACGTCTTGCCATCTGTTTGGGCATGGCGCCAAGGAAGAGTGCAGATTTTAAAAAAGAACGTTGATCATATTTTATCGATCCTACCTTTTGAAAAAGAGTTCTTAAAAAATTTTAACATAAAATGTGATTTTGTTGGACACCCCATATCTTCAAGCGCACAGCCGAAAACAAGAGATGTCATTTCTTTTAAAAGAAATTTAAATATTAAGGATTCTACAAAAATTGTAACTCTACTCCCAGGATCTAGGAATGGCGAGTTACATCGGATGCTTCCAATTTTTTTAAAAACCGCTCGTTTACTAGCTAATAGATTTCCTGATATTGTATTTATATGTCCGACTCCTAAAGTAGTTGCAAACACATTCAGGGAAATAGTTTTAAAAAACAATGTAAAAATTGAACATATTAGTGCTGATTCAGTCTCTGGCGACGAATTTGAAAAACTAAAAAAATCTCTTTA
>CABZEW010000019.1 GCA_902524845.1 uncultured Alphaproteobacteria bacterium | reverse complement strand
AAACCAGCCAAATTCCCAATGCATGGCTTTTTCATGGACCAATGGGGGTTGGCAAAGCCTCTCTGGCATTAAATTTAGGAAAAGTGTTATCAAATATAAACTTTTCAAACAAGGAACGTGTGATGGGTATTTCTGAAGAAAATCTAAGAAATCCAAAAACTACAATTAATGTTAGCAATATTTTCTACTGCAGAAGAAGATGGGATGACAAAAAAAAGCTTTTTCAAAAATATATCTCTATCGAGGATATAAGAGAGCTAAATAGAAAGTTTTTCTTATCTTCTGCTGACAACTCTTATAAAGTCTGCATAGTTGATACTACAGAAGATTTAAATATTCCAGCTTCAAATTCGCTGTTAAAGATACTTGAAGAACCTCCACAAAACACTCTGTTCATCTTAGTTTCAAATAACCAACAATCTATCCTACCCACCATTCTTTCAAGATGTCAAAAAATCAGCTTTCAAGGATTGAATGAAAAAGATCTTCGACATATATGCGCAAGTTTTGAGAAGGAATACCCATTTGATCAATCAAGAGGCGCTAGCGCTTTGACTGCTTGCGACGGATCTGTACGAAAGCTTCTAAACTTTCTAGACAAAGACTATATGAGAATGTTTAACAGTATGGAGGAATTAATAAAAGAACTGCCGAGCTTCAACAAAAGAAAAGTTATTACATTATTAGCTGAAAACAAAGATTACCTTTCTAGCAATGACCCTGATAAGTCAGCGTTTGGGATTCTTTTAAGATTACTTTCATCTCTCGCAAAAAAGGAAATAGTATTGAATATCGATACTAACTTTGTTGACGAAGATGTTGGCTTGATAGCTGCTCATTTATATTCACAAATTTCGCTTTTGAGACATGAGTCATTAGAGTACAATATTGACCAAAAGAAGGCTGTCTTTCTTGCCTTAAATACTATCGAAATGACCTTTGCAAAATATAAAAAAAAATAAATCAGCTGTAATAGACAGTCATTGCCATTTGGACTTTAAGGCTTTGATGAGTGATCTGCCTGCAGTGCTGAGCAGAGCAAAATCTGAGGGTGTTTTAAAAATGTTGACTATTTGTACAAACTTTAAAAAACCTAACCAAACAATTTCTTTGAGCGAAAGATTTGAAGAAATCTTTTTTGCCGCCGGTGTTCATCCAAATCAACCAACTGAGGATCTAAAATTTAAAAGTGAAGATTTACTGTCTATTTGTGCCCACAAAAAAATGATAGCAGTGGGCGAGACTGGTTTAGATTTTCATTATTCACAAGATAGTAAAAGAGACCAAATAAAATCACTCATTCAGCATATTGAAGTAGCTAAAGAAGCAAATTTACCTATCATCATTCATGCAAGAAATGCAGATAAAGAGATTGCAAAAATTTTATCCGAGCAATACCTTAAAGGGTGCTTTAAGTGTGTTATGCACTGCTTTTCTTCAAGCTCTTATCTTGCAAGAGAAGCACTTGACCTAGGTTTTTATCTATCAATGTCAGGTATTATTACATTCAAAAACTCTCAAAATCTAAGAGATATTTTTTCAAAAGTACCAATAGAGCGGGTTTTAGTTGAAACCGACAGCCCTTATCTCGCCCCAACGCCGCATCGAGGTAGATCTAACGAACCTGCATTAGTTTCCTATATTGCGAAAAAAGGTGCAGAAATTCTTAATGTGGATGAAGATTTTTTTAGAGCTCAAACTACAAAAAATTTTTTTTCCCTTTTCGATAAAGCAAATTAGATATGTTTTACAAATTTAGAATTCTGGGCTGTGGATCTTCTGGAGGAATTCCACGTGTGGGTTTTGGCTGGGGACAGTGTGATCCTAAAAACAGTAAAAATAGACGGTTACGTTGTTCATTACTTGTTGAGAGGATCTCAGGTACAAAAAAAACAACAGTGTTAATAGATACCGGCCCAGATGTGAGAGAACAACTTTTACAAGCAAACGTTACTAATTTAGATGCTGTAATTTATACTCATTCCCATGCTGATCATGTTCATGGAATAGACGACTTGAGGACACTTGCTTACAAGAAAAGAGAAAAAATACCAGTATGGGCGGATAAAGCAACACAGAAAAGGTTATTACAAGGCTTCTCGTATATTTTTAACACACCAAAAAAGAGCAAGTATCCACCTATATGTGATTTAAATCTTATCAGCTCAGCTGATGTGATAATTAAGGGTGTTGCAGGTGACATTAATTTTCGACCCCTATTAGTTAACCATGGAGACATTAACGCATTAGGATTTAAAATAGGTAAATTAGCGTATATCCCTGATGTTCTAGAAATTCCTTCAGAGAGCTGGAAGGAATTAGAAGATCTCGATATTCTCGTAATTGACGCACTTCGTCGAGACCCCCACCCGTCCCACACACACTTAGAAAAAACACTTCTTTGGCTTAGACAACTTAACCCGCGGCGTGCCATATTAACAAACTTACATAACGACCTAGATTATTCTGAGCTAAAAAAAGAGCTACCCAAAGACGTTGAGCCAGCATTTGACGGCCTTGAAATTAAAATAAAATAATGCTTTTTAAAATTGCTCTTTTAATTCTGCCAGTTTTTTTACTGATAGCCGCAGGTTTTATTTCTTCTTACCTCCAATTTTTAAAAAAAAACTTAGTTGATAATTTAGCAAAATTTTTTCAAGATTTTGGCATACCTTTTCTTTTATTTTTTAACTTTGCAATACTTGATCTAAATAATGCTTTTGATTTTCGGATTTTATTTTCTTTTTACAGCTCAATGATAATATCATTTTTTATCATAAGTTGTGTAAGTTACTTTATATTCAAGCAACCTTACATGAATTCAATTACTCTAGGATTCTGCGCAATGTTCTCCAACGGAGTTCTATTAGGACTTCCAATTAGCGAACTTGCATATGGCTCTGAAAGCCTTTTCACAAATTATACAATAATTATTGGGCATGCACCACTCTGCTACTTCGTTGGCATAACATTTATAGAAGTTATAAAAACTCAAAAAACAACATTTGCTCTGGGACTAAAAAATAGCGTTACCGCAATTCTCTTTAATAATCTAGCAGTTGGAATTTTGTTGGGTATAGGTTTTAACTTTCTTGATTTAAAGTTTTCAACCAACTTTGAGGAATTATTAAAGAAAGGGACTACTTGGATAATACCACTTGCGCTTTTTACTATGGGAGGTGTACTTTATTACTACAGGATAGCTACTTCCTACCAGTTACCTTTTGCAATAATCTTTACCTCGTTGTTGGTTCAGCCAACAATTGTGTATTTGCTAGGAAGATATTCTTGGGGCATTGAAATAGAAACGCTGAGAAATGCTGTAATTATGGCAGCAATGGCTCCTGGTTTAAATGCTTATTTTTTTGCCAGTATGTATGATAATAGTAAAGATCTTGTTGCTACAACTATACTGCTAGCGACCGGTCTAACGGTATTTTCTTCGTCCTTTTGGATTTATTTCTTATCCTAAACTATTTGCCATAGTGTGTGTTAAAGGATTGTTCGCACAGTCTGTAAATATTAGTATCTTTACCCAGTCCCGCTCTTCTAGCACAATGTGTCTCTACGGCGGCTGCTCTGTTTCCACCAACAAAATCAGTAGGGCTTTTGAAATAACTTGGTCCTGAACAGGATACAAGCGCCAATGATACGATTAAAAAGTGTGCTATTCTCTTCATTCTGTTACTCTAAATCTATCAAATAATTCATACACTCTTTAAACTTTTTTTCAATACATTTTCTCGATAAGCGTTCTGCTTCTTTTATTTGGTCTGTAGACATTTTAGTTTCAAGCTCAGTTCTCAATTGTATACTTCTACTTATGCTGTCGATGTCTCTCGATAAGAACGTTGCTAAATTGCAACTTACATGGGCCAGGGTTAGGTTTTTTCCTACGCCTCGCCCTAAAATAAAGTTGGTGGCCAACGCTAAGTGAGCTTCTGGGTTCCCTAGCTCAGCTGATTTAGCAAACCAGAAATGGCTTTCTCTAGCTTTTCCAGATATATTTTGCAATAAAGATGCAAGTCTAAATTGAGCAATATCATCTTGATTAAACGCAGCTTGAGAATACCAATAAATCGCTTTATCTTTATTTACATTAGTCCCCTCACCCTTTTCATATTTTAGCCCTACATTCACTTGCGCTTGGACATGACCGGATAAAGCCGCCTTTTCAAAGAAGAATAGCGCTTCTTTATCATTTTGTAAAATCCCATCATATAAGAAACCTAAAAGAAAATCCGCTTCTTGACTACCTACCTTAGAAGCTGATTTCCATCTCTGTAACGCGTCGGCGTACTTTCCTTCGTCGTAAAAATTGAGCCCCTCCGTTATTAAGCCTCTAGGCAAGTCCGCTTTTGTTGGAATACCAGAGAAACATGACCAAATGAAAAAAAAGTATATTGGTATTTCTAAAAATTTAATTTTGATGTTTTTTTTTGGTATCAATTATTTGCTCCGTTTCAGCTTTTCAAGTAATACAAAATCTTATATTTGAAATATATCGTATTCATATATTCTTCATCTAACGTTTTCCATATAATCTGTGGAAAACCCTGTGAATTAGTGAGAAAAAATTTTACTAAACCTCTGTTGGGTAATAGCTTCGTTCGATCTGCCTAAAACTTAGGCAGGAACAAAATAAATACATGCTAAAGAAAATAATATTTGTAGAAATGCAATTTCAACACCGGAGCAAAAAAAAAATGACCAATGAACTGGAACAAGATGACCTAGGCTTAGCAGCTGGGTCTGGTAAAATGCACAATATCACCTCAAAGGCTGGGAGACTAGCTATGGAGTTGTCCGCAGAAAAAAACGTCTTGCACAAGAACTTGAAGAGCTGCAGGGTGAATACGACGACATTAAGCCTCTGACACCAACTGGCACCAGAGATTGGTATGTTAAGTGGGGTTCCATGATTTTAGGTGTATTGGGTGTTTTTCTCATATCGGCGGAAATATATCTTTTCGGGCAAATTACTTATTTGATCAGCGCAATTGGATGAATATATGTTGGCATGCAGTGGGGAGATAGAGCTATTATGATAGGCTCCGCTATAAGTGGAACTGTAGTTGCGATGTTTTTGATAGAAAACCCCTTGCTCTTTAGCCAGTTCTTTAACTAGTGGACAGTCAACTTAATGAAAGTCTTAAAAAGATTTTAAAGACCGGTTAATCTTTTTGAACGACTCACTAGCGACATTGAGGGGTCGTCCAGCTAACAAGCCGCCATCTACAACAAAATCTTGGCCAGTTACAAATGTGCTCTCGTCACTAGCAAGGTATATGGCTACATTAGCGATGTCTTCTGGCAACCCTGCTCTAGCTATTGGTTGGAAATCATTAAAAGCTTCGCTTGATTTAAGATGCTCATCACTCAAAGCTAGTTTTTCACCTGACAACTTTTGACCAACACCAAATATCTCCGTTATTATTGCTCCAGGAGAAATTGAGTTAACGCGTATATTTTTTTTAGCTAATTCTAGAGAAGTGACTTTACTAAAATGTATTACACCAGCTTTCGCAGCTGAGTAAACTGAGCCACCACATCCACCCCAATGGCCGGCTATACTTGCAGTATTGACTATGCTACCATTTTTCTGCTTACTCATAATTCTTGTTGCTTCTCGTGTCCCTACAATAACACTTGTAAGAAGGAGATCTAGGCTTTGTCTGATTTTATCGTACGATATATCTTCAATGTTCCTTACAAAATCTGGAGCACCTGCATTATTAAACATTACGTCTATATTACCGTAGTAGCCAAATGTTTCTTCAACAAGATTACAAATTTGATCTTCGTATAAGACATCACACTTGATGAACCTACACTTCTCTCCTAGCTGACTTGCTATTTTTTTTCCTTCATTTTCTCTTCTTCCGGAAATAACAACAGAAGCTCCTTCGGAAACCGAACGCCTAGCTATTTCAAGTCCTATACCACTTGTAGCCCCTGTAATAACAACTACTTTATTTTGCAATCTTTCTACCATAGCTAATCCTGTCCTTTACGATTATCTTTTATTGAATATATTTCTTCCCGTTCATAAATATTTTTATTCTCTCTATACCATTTAATATCTCAGGTGTACTTCTAGCATAAGATAATCTAATCATAGAATTACCATTAATTGGATCAAAATCTATTCCAGGCGTGATAGCGACTCCACCGATATCTAGCATTCTTTTCGCAAAATCGTAGCTATCAGACGAAAATTCGCTGATGTCTACATATAAATAAAAAGCTCCATCCGGAGGTGCAATTTTACCAAGTCCCATTTCAGGCAAAGCACTCAATAATTTTGTTCTATTCTCTTTGTAGGTCTCTAGATTTTTTTCTAGCTCATTTTTACTTTCAAAAGCTCCTAGAGCTACAATTTGACTAGCATGTGAGGCACATATAAACATATTTTGTTGAATTCTTTCGATTATCCTTACATGTTGTTTTGGAACAACCATCCAACCGATCCTCCAACCTGTCATTGAAAAGTACTTTGAGAATGAATTGATGACATAGCAACTGTCACTAAATTCCAGCACTGTTGAGGGCTTCATTTGATACTGAATTCCGTGATATATTTCATCACTTATCAGAGAAATCTTTTTGTTATCACAATAATCTATCAGCTCATTCAAAGGATCTCTTTCGATCATACAGCCAGTTGGATTTGCCGGTGACGCTATTAATAAGCCGTTAATGGTGTGTTCATCGAGTTCACTTGGATTTAGTTGAAACTTGTTTCTTTCGGCAGTGTTTATAAGTACTGGTTCTATATTGAGCGCTTTCATAATTTGTCTATAGCTAGGATAACCAGGGTTCGCCAGTCCGACTTTGTCAGCCTGCTCAAACAGAGCGGTAAAAGCGAGAATAAATCCTGCCGAGGAACCACTGGTTATGATTATTCTATTCCAGTCAATATCCACTCCATACCAATCACTGTAAAGTTCAGCAATTTTTTTTCGTAAATCAGGTAAGCCAAGTGCTACAGTATAACCCATTGGGTTATTTTCCAAAGAAGCTTTTAAAAAGTCCTTAGCGGCTTTTGGTGCTGAGGTTCCAGGTTGCCCAACCTCCATATGGACAATTGAGTGCCCTTTTTGTTCAATTGCCTGAGCTCTTTCCATTATATCCATGACAATAAAGGGGTCTATTCTACTTCTTTGTGAACTTTTCATATTTTGTTAACTGGTCAAAAAACTACTTTTTGTTGTATTACTAAACTCTACATTACATTTATTCTAGAAGAAATGCACAGTTTTCTAGCCCGACCTCAATACAATTTTTGGCGGTTTCTTTGGATCTATTTGCTTCCGCTTCTGAGATATTAAACTCGTCTTCAATGATTAAATGATAACCAATGTCAACTCTGTTCTCAATTATTGCTGAGAGAAAAAAAAAAGTGTGCGCACTGACTAAGTCACTTTTTACATTTTCATTATAAGCATAAAGGTTTCCTAGAAATTCAAGCGCGGGAGAATAACCATCTCTTGCAGATTTCTTCAAGAACCTTACTCCTACGATAATGTTAGGCTCAACCGTTTGATCTATGGGAGATACCAGCATATTACCTATAAAATAATTGGCGATTTTATCGCCTTTTCGCGCGAGCGGTATTAAAATTTCATAAGTCTCTCGATTACTTTTTCCGTAAAAAAGGGATATGATGTCCTCTTCACTCATTGTACTTTCTTTTTTGCTGGGTTTCTCTGGAATTAGGATCCCTTGGTTATAGTTTTTTCCCGACTTCCTCTCGGGTCGACCCAACCAATATTACCGTCCTGTCTATAGTAGACCAAGTTCAAACCTGAATGAGAAGCATTTCTGAAAAATATACAACTTTCGTTCTCTAGTTCTAGACGAATAACGGCTTGTTCAACTGTCAATTCCTCTACTTTATATGACAATTCTGCGACCACTGGCATACTTTCACTATTGTTGATATCTATCTCACCTTCATCAGTGTTTAAAACACTTTGATAAATCCTTAAAGGTTCATCAGTAAATGAAATATTCTTGCTTTCAGAATTCCTATGACTTTTCATCCTTCGGTGATACCGCCTCAGTTTTTTTTCTATATGACCAAGCGCATCATCATAACTGGTATTAGCGTTCTTGCCTCTGCCCGTAGAGTCTAATTCAAATTTGTTCTTTAGATACACTTTTACCTTAGCTTTAAAGTTCCTAACCCTCTTCTCCAATGTTATTTGGGCACTAACTGCGTCATATGAGTATTTTTGTAAAACTTCGCCTATTCTAGCACTGCTGTATACTTGGAAGGATTCTCCCAGCTCAATATTTTTTCCCACTATCTTAATATTTAAGTCCAACCTTAACTCCAAATTGAAGTATATATAATTTCATATAAAAATACCCAAAAAAAAAAAATAATAAAAAGTTAAATCAGCTTGATTTTTATCTTTCCAATCCAAATCAAATAATTTTTCTTTATTTTAAAGATAAAATAGTAAATAAATAGCTTTTATGTTCAAGCTTATCAAATGCAAATTCATATAGATCTGATTAAAGAAGCAAGCAAAGAACTATTTGGTAATATAATCAGGACACCTACTATTAGATCTCAGTTTCTCAGCAATGAAACACAAGCTGAGGTTTTTCTAAAATTGGAGAACCTCCAATATACCTCCTCTTTTAAGGTTAGAGGAGCATACGTTTCCATAAAGCGTCTAAAAGAAAATCAGAGACAAATGGGAGTGATTGCAATGTCAGCTGGAAACCATGCACAAGCTGTGGCTTGGTGGGCAAAAAAAGAACGGGTAAAGGCTACAATTGTAATGCCAGAACAAGCTCCAATGTCAAAAGTAATGAAAACCAAAAGTTTAGGCGCCAAAGTAATACTCAAAGGTCGAACCTTAAACGAGTCCCAAACTTATGTATCCAAGTTAGTGCATAATGAAAAATTAACGCTTATACATCCATATGATGACCCCAATGTAGTAATTGGGCAAGGTTCGCTTGGATTGGAAGTTATGCAAGATATAGAAGACCTGGATATACTTGTCATTCCCATCGGCGGGGGTGGGTTAATCTCGGGAATATCGATAGTTGCGAAGGCTCTAAATCCCAACATAGAAATTTATGGAGTGCAAACTGAAAAATTTCCCTCTATGTATAATGTCCTTCACAAAAAACATCTAAAAATCCTAGGAGATACTCTTGCCGACGGAATTGCAGTTAAAATGCCAGGTAAAATTACTTCAGAAATAATAAAGGAAAACGTCAATAGCATCCTACTCATTGATGAATTTGAACTTGAAAAAGCGATTAGCTCACTTTTTGAAAATGAGAGAGTAGTAGCTGAAGGGGCTGGAGCTGCAGGGGTGGCGGCAATCTTGAAAAATAAAGATCTATTTTCTGGAAAGAGAGTGGGAACAGTGATCTGCGGAGGCAATATAGATGCTAGGGTATTTGCCAGCATACTAAATCGAAAACTCTTGATGGATGGTAGAATGACCAAGGTACGGATCGACATAATTGATGAGCCCGGAATGTTAGCTAGGATTTCAAACTTAATAGCTAGTTATGGAGGTAATATCATTGAAATATATCACCAGAGGATGTTTAATGATGTTCCAGTCAAGAATGCAAAAATTGATGCTATAATCGAAGCATTAAGTGTGAAGCACATTGCATCCATTATAAAAGCTTTAAGGGAAGATGGGTTTCAAGTTTCGGAGATAATGGAAAGGTCGTAAATTTCTAATTAATTGACATATAGTCACTTTTATTTATTTTTAAGTTATGAAACTAAAGAACATCATTTTCATATCAAGAAAAGTAAATAGAGCTTTCGCTTGGGCCACTCATTTTTTTACTGCATCAGGAATGATTTTTGGATTTCTGGGTCTAATAGCGATACTCAATGGCGAACAAACTTTGGCGTTTTTATTTATGGGTCTGGCTTTAGTCATTGACGGAGTGGACGGTACTTTAGCTAGATACGTAAATGTAAAAGAAGTACTTCCGGAGGTTGATGGAAGTTCATTAGATAACGTCATCGATATGTTTAACTATTCGATACTTCCCGTGTTAATGATTTATTGGTTTTCTATGGTTCCCTATAGTTTCGTTAATTTAACTTGCATAGCTATACTCTTAGCGAGCTGCTACACGTTTGCAGACAAAAACTTGAAAACTTCAGATTTTTATTTTAAGGGATTTTCAGCCCTTTGGAATTTGTTAGTTTTCTTTCTTTTTATTTTAGACTTTGGCACATGGTTTAATTTTGCAGCTATCTGCACTTGTTTAGTAATGACCTTCGTGCCGATAAAAATAATACATCCTCTACGCGTTAAAGAGCTTCGTACCCCTTCACTCACAGTATTATTTGTATGGTGTATCTGCGCTGTATTCTTGATTTTGCAAAAGCAAGAAGATTTACTCGCAGATCTTTACGTTTTAGTTTTCACCGCTTGGCTGATGAGTACAGGCTATTTTGTGTGGATCTCCCTGAGGAGATCCTTCAAACAAAGTTAGACTTCCTAGGAGCCGACTTGCGCTAAATACGCCTCAAGTCGTTCTTTGGATTTTTTTGGCACTTTTTTTCCTTTCATAAACGCAGCTGGATCCGCTGTGTCACCAACTTGTATAAGTGCCACCATTCCATTGGCGTAATGCGGTGTGCAGCGGATACCATATAAACCTTCAACATCCACAGTGTATGTAAATTTTTTGTTTATCTTACTCTTAAATTTTTTCGCCCCTTCAGGGATCATTCCTTTTATGGAAGCAGCCATATGTCCCTTATCTGTTGGGATAAAAATAATGTTGTCACCTTTTTGGGCTTTAATGAAGGAAGGCTCAAAAATCATCTTTCCTTCTTCGCCTTTGTTAAGCATTTTGACTTCAATATCGGCTGCCAAAACTACACCTGTTACTACCATACTGGCTAAAAATGTTACTGTTAATGAAAAATATCTCATATTATCCTCCTATACGGGTTACGTTCCCAAGCAGTAAAATGGAGTAAAATTTACTTGTGTCAACCAAAAATATCTACAAGATCTTAGTAAATTGTCTTCTAATCAGATTTCAATTTTTTTTGTCTTCGTACAAAGATAAAACTTTGGACGCAGAAATACACATATACAAAACCCGTAATCAAAAGCATGAGCTTTGATAATCCGGCATAATAATTACTAAACATGCTTCTAAAAAAGTCGAGACCACCCAAAAAAGCTAAGGCGCCTATCAATACTGCTATATGCATTAAAGCTTTTCTAAATGTTGGTTTAATTGTTGATATAATCCCAATAAATACCAGTGGAAGCCCAATGAACGCAGGTATCATGGAAGTTAAAGAAGAGGTTTCCGCGATAAATGATATAGAAAAAGCCCAAACAATCATAAAAAGACCATAAAGTGTTGTTAAAAATTCTATGGATAAAGAAAGGACTCTAAAATCTTCGGTACTATGTGAATTTTCCGCCATTTAATTTCCTCCAGTATGTTTTTCCAAATTTTCTATATCACAGATATCTAGGCATTTGATGTTGGTCGCTTCAAGAACAACTTTCGGTGCTTTACCTTCTAGCCTAGCTTCTTCCCATCTTGCTGCACAAAGACACCAACGGTCTCCATCTTTTAATCCTTCAAATTGATACTCTGGTCTAGGTGTCGATAAATCGTTCCCTTTATCTTTTGAAAACTCTAGGAATTCTGTTGTCATAATTGCACAGACAGTATGACTCCCTCCGTCTCTAGGATCCCAACTGCAACAGCCGTCTCTCAAAAAGCCTGTTAATGGTTTAGTAGAACAAGGCTCGAGAGTGGTGCCTTTTACATTTAGTTGCGATTTTCTGGGATCAAAATAATCTTTCTCATCGTACATATTTTATTTTCCTCATAAATAAATATCTTAACTTTTTTTGACTAACTGATTTATAATTAGATTAACCTGATATAATATCTAGCAAAGCGGAATACTATTGTTATTTTTCTTGCTTTGGTAATCGTTAGACAAACTACCATATACTGCTGATATTCGCTCAGTTGTCTCCAATAAACTGTCTTTGTTTGTAGGCTCTAGATTGCTAATAAGCTCTTTTATTGCATAACATTTCCAAAAGTGATTTTCTTTAATATACGTTCCATCCGACCTTCCAAATACTTCAGAAAGAATGTCTAAATCATGTACTATTTTAAAAGTCTTTTTTGTCTCTTGATAATTAAAAAAATAATAGATAGTGTCAAAGCCCGCCCAAGTTATCGCTGATAAACACATTGGGCAAGGCTCATGTGTTGACAAAAATATAAGATCCTCCGTCGACCTGTTTTTATTTTCGTCGAAAAATTTGTTTAAAGTAGATATTTCACCATGAAAAAGTGGGTTTTCTGTTTCTCTATTCACTCCAATAGTAATGGTTGAATAGTCACTTTTACTTAGTATGGCTCCACCAAACACTTTATTTCCCTTTGCTACGCTCTTTACTGTTTCTGGCACTATTTCCTCTTCTATGACCTTCAAAGCTCTTTTTAAGAACTTTTTCATAATGGCACGCCCACGTAATTCTCAGCAAAATGAGCTTGTGCAAAATCGGAATGAGCAAGGTGTTCTAATTCACTTATTTTTATTTTCCTATCGAATTCTTTAGTTTCAGGAAACTCATGCATTAAAGTAGTCATCCACCAACTAAATCTTACCGCTTTCCATATTCTTTTTAAAGCCGTTTGGGAGTAATCAGACAGTTTCTTGTCATCCGCTCCCTTATAAAAGGATATCAGACCTTCAGATAAATAATGAACATCTGATACTGCCAGGTTTAAGCCCTTAGCACCAGTTGGCGGAACTATATGCGCAGCATCTCCAACAAGAAAGAGATTCCCATACTGTAGGGGCTCGACTACGAAACTTCTTAATGGAGCAATAGATTTCTCAATTGAGGGGCCAGTCTTTAAATTATCTCTTGAATTTTCAGGTAGTCGTTTAATTAGTTCCTTCCAAAAATAATCATCTGAATAGTCCCCTGCCCGGGTATTAACATCACACTGAATATAGTATCTCGAAAGATTATTATTTCTCATCGAACATAAGGCAAATCCATCAATGGTATTGGCATAAATTAACTCATCACTGACGGGAGGGGTTTCAGACAGAATACCTAGCCATCCAAATGGGTAAATTCTTTCATATTCTTTTCTCTGGTTTGAAGGGATGCGCTGCCTACTGACGCCGTGAAATCCGTCACAACCTATAATAAAATCAGAAACGATTTTATTTTCTTTGCCTTTTTTGTCTTCGAATTTAACTTCTGTCTTCGAAGATTTTGGATCAATAATATTTACGTTTTTAACCTGAAAAAAGATAGTAGCTTCTTCTTCCTCTTGCTTTTGATATAAATCTTTTGTTACCTCGGTTTGTCCGAAAATCGTAACACTTTTACCGACAGTCTCTGAAAAAGAAACCCTGAAACCTTTATTTTCTGATGAAAGATAGGTTCCGTCATGAACGAATCCATCAACATCTATTCTTTCACCTACGCCGGCTTGTTTCAATATTTCAACAGTCCCGCTCTCTAAAACGCCCGCCCTTATTCTCGATAAAACATGGCTTTTAGCATGTTTCTCTAAAACGATGGTTTCTATACCCTCATTCATCAGCAATTGGGATAGTAAAAGGCCCGATGGACCACCACCTATAATTGTTACTTGAGTTTTTAAATTCACCATAATTAAAATGCAAAGGAGGCCGTTAAGCCTCCTTCGGTGACTGACGATTTAGTGTCAGATCCTTTTTTGCCCCTCGAAAATTTTTGTCGAGAGGGTATCTATGTCTGCCACAATCATCGAATAATCACTAGACATTGGACCACCTCCTTTCAGTTGTTAAACTCATAGCCATAGTGTAGAATATTTTGTATTTACTTCAAACTATAAAGTTGATTATTCATGGAAAGATGAGCAATAACAGTTTGAGAAGAAATATAACCCTATGAAAGAGATCATATGTCTATTGATAATGCGCTGATAAACGGCGTAATGAAAGTCTACCAAAGTAAGGGTGTTGGGAAGTTTTTTTCTATCAACTTTTTGGATGAACAAGATGGTGAATTTGTTTTTGGGGTCTCCTTTCCTGCTGACTGTTTAAATCCACAAGGAAACGTGCAAGGTGGTATGATAACCAGCATGCTAGATGATTGTACTGCACTATGTGTATTATTTTCAACCAAAGGAAAAAAATTTCCTAACACAACAGACTTCCACACAACATTTCATAGGCCGTTATCGCATGAGTCTGTAACAATAAAATCGTCAATCTTGAAAATAGGTAAAAATATCGTTTCAGTAGAAGGGAAGATTTTCAACGGAAAAAATATGCTGGTAGCTTCTTGTCTTCATACGGGGTTCCTTTTTGATACGCAAGGAATGAAAAAATAGCTTCAGGAAATCTATTTGGATAATGATAAATTTATATTGACCAGAACAACACCAATAATAATTAAAGCTAATCCAATTACAGACAAAAAGTTGAGAGATTGATTGAAAGCAAAATAAGATACCAATGCCAAAGTAAAAATCCCTAAACCACTCCAAGTAGCATACATGATAGCTATCGGAATGAAGTTTACCACAATTGCCAAAAAGTAGAACGAAATCCCATAGAATAAAAGTAGCGATATAGTAGCTTTAACGTTTGTAAAGTTTTGAGACGCAGGCAGCAAAAGTGTACCACATACCTCAAAAAGAATTGCGGCTAAAAGGCTGAGGTATGCCGTAATTGGATTCATTTTCTATAAGCTTTTGCCATACAATTTTGTTTCTAGCATAGGCAAAAACCTTTTGCTATCCCCATTTTGGGGATCAATCTCAATGAGCTTTTTGTAAGATTTATACGCTTCAAGAAAATTGCTATTATGAATATGAATAAGCCCAGAACCAGATATTGCCCCAAAGTGGCGAGGCTGTCTTTTGAGTACTTCCTCGATATCTTTGAGTGATCCATAGAAATCACCCAGTAAAAACCTTACAGTTGCCCTCTTATTCCATCCCTCCACATAATTTGGGTCTAATTTAATTATTTCACTGAACGCTATCTTTGCTTTTTCAAGCTTTCCAGCATTGAATAAGTCCAATGCTCCATCTATCTTAGCCTTATTTGTTTTATCGATATACCCTTCTAACCATAAACTCCAAATTTTTCCTCTTATAAGTCCTGCGCTAGATGGGTTTTTGGCATATGCTAACTTATCGAGCAGTATTTCAATTTTGGGTTTCTCTTTGGACGATAAAGGAACAAATCCGATCGAAAAGCTCACGCAGACTGCCAAGCAACAGACGAAAATTGAGTATTTTATGGATAAAAAGTGCATGATCCTTTCTTTCTTCTTTTAAGCTAGCGTTATGTTACTTTTTTCAAGTAGAAATAATAAAAACAATCAAATGTTTACATTTAACTTTAGCTGAGTTAGAGCTTCTTCCTCTCCATCTAAAAACAAAACATTAATTATATTATAAATGAAAATTTCTTGTAAAAATATAGTTCTTATAGCGGGTGGTGTAGGCGGCGCGAAACTAGCAGAGGGACTGCATTCTTTAAAAGATATAAAACTAACTATTATTGGTAACATCGCAGACGATGAAGAGTTCCATGGGCTAAGAGTTTCTCCAGATATAGATACTTTGACGTATACACTTTCAGGAATGGTTAACCGAAAGCAAGGATGGGGTGTTAAAAATGATAATTATAAAGCGCTCTCGATATTAAATAAACTGGGCGAAGAAACTTGGATGTCTTTGGGAGACTTCGACTTTGGTCTCCATATTTATAGACATCTCAGACTGTTAAAAAATGATCGTCCGACAATTATCGCTAACGATATCGCTAAAAAATTGGGAATAACTGCAGATATAATCCTACCAACCGACGACAAGATACGAACAGAGGTAAAAACCAAGTCGGGCTGGATATCATTTCAGGAATATTTTGTTAAAAATAGGTGTTCGCCGAAAATTGTGAAGCTAAAGTATGCTGGAATCAATTCGGCGAAAATAACTAAAGAGGCAAAAAAAGCTCTAATCGATGCTACATTAATAATCATTGCTCCATCAAATCCTTTAGTCAGCATAAAACCAATAATTGAAATACCTGGCTTTAAATCAATTATTCAAAAAAATAAAAAAAAGGTAATTGCAGTAAGTCCACTTATCCAAGGAAAAGCTGTAAAAGGGCCTGCAACAAAAATGCTTAAACAATTGGGTTTCAAAGCAAATTCTTTTTCTTGTATGCAAATTTATAAAGATATCTGTAAATCATTCATTCTTGATAAATCCGATGAAGGCCTAGAAAAACAATTTTCAGCATTGAATCAAAATTCCATATTTACGGATACTTTCATGACATCTCTTGCAGACAAGAAGAAGCTCGCTAAGTTTTTAATTAACCTTCCTATCGATTGATTGATCAATTGCGAATTAAAATTTAGAACGTCCCTTCGTCCAAAATATTATTGCAGGTATTGATCTAAAAGATAATATTGTGCAGTCTAAGACTGCGGTATTTAAGAAAATGTCAAATTCAAGTTTAAATTTAAAAATTATCCCAAATATTCCTGACATCGCTAAAGGTGACAACATTAGCGGCATCTTAATTTCTGCTCTCGAAAAATCTTCCATAATCCTCAAGGAGCATGATGTTATATGCCTTGCTCATAAAATATTTTCCAAGGCTGAGGGCTGCATAATAAAATTAAAAGAAATAACTCCATCGAAAGAAGCAATCAAACTTGCAAAAACCCTTAACAAAGATGCAAGAAAAGTCGAAGTCGTTTTACAAGAAAGTAAAAAAATAATTCGTTCGTTTAAGAGAGCTGATCAAAATGAAGGGACGCTCATTTGCCAACATAAACTCGGTTTCATCTGTGCAAATGCAGGAGTTGACGAGTCTAATCTAGCTGAGAATGAAACAGTAATAACCGTTCCAAAAAATCCTGACCTTAGTATGAAAGTTTTAAGAGATAAACTTATAAATTACTTTAATTTGGAAAATTTGGGAATAGTCATGAGCGATACCTTTGGAAGACCGTGGAGAATTGGACAGGTAAATGTTGCTATTGGTATAGCCGGGCTACCCGCAACAAAAAAAGAGCAGGGAAGCAGCGACGCATGGGGAAATCAATTATACGTGACAGAACCAGCTTTTTGTGATGAAATAGCAGCATCTTCAGGGCTGCTCATGAGCAAGGCAGGGAAATGTCCTGCAATTTTATTAAGAGGACTTAGCTGGAGTAGCGAGTATGGTTCTGCAAGCGATATTTTACGGGAACAAAAAGAGGATATGTTTAGATGAAGTTATCAATTATTGGAGGAACTGGCCCGCAAGGAAAAGGCCTCACACTTAGATTTGCAAAGGCAGGTTTTGAAGTTGCTTTGGGGTCGCGTGATGAAACCAGAGCAACCGAAGTTGCAGAGAGTCTTTCTTCGGAAAACCCAAACCTCGTAGGATCGATCATTGGGCTGTCAAACAGTGACGCAATAGCATTTACAGACAAGTTTGTAATATTTTCTGTGCCTTGGACCGGTCATAATAATGCACTTAATGAAATAAAAGGAATGCTAAAAGATAAAGTACTTATTGACATCGTAGTTCCATTAGAAGACGGAAACCCTCGAAAAGTAGCAATGCCCCCTGAGGGATCGGCTACTGAAGCTGCTCAAGCTATTTTAGGGCCTAACATACCAGTAATTGGCGCTCTCCATAATGTTTCTGCAAATACACTTAATCACTTAGATAAAAAAATTAATTGTGATATCTTGGTTTGTGGAAACAATTTGGATGCTAGATTAGAAACAATAGCGCTATTAGAAAAATTAGACGTCAAAGCTTACAATGCAGGTGATGCATCATCAGCGAGATGTTTAGAGGCTATAACGCCAATATTGATTAGAATAAATATGTCTAAAGCAGTGCCTTTTTCACATGCTGGAATTAAAATTTGGCCACTAGGGGAATAAAATAAGGAGGAAGATATGGAATTTGCAATTTGTTTTAAAGGGTTTGTTCAACCAGATCGAGCAAAGGCGCTGGTTAGATTGGCAGAAAGTGCTGGCTTCACATATTGTTGGTTCTACGATAGCCACATACTTTGGAGAGAAAGCTTTGCTCAAATGGCAATGTGTATGGAGCATACCAAAAAAATGCGGTTTGGACCATGTGTAACTAATCCCAACACTAGAGACTGGTCTTTAGCGGCATCAATGTTTGGCTCACTTGCTTTACAATCCAATGGACGATTTGATATTGGTGTTGGACGAGGTGACAGTGCTGTTCGCGTAATGGGGAAGAAACCTTCCAACCTAGCACGAATGGAAGAATTTATATTTAAAGTAAAGGCCATGGTTAAGGGAGAAGAAGTTCAGTATGGTGACGTTCCAAACCCAATTAAATTCCCGTGGGCAGAGGGATATGATTTGCCGGTATGGGTAGCTGCGTATGGCCCAAAAGCTCTTACATCCGCTGGAAAAGTTGGAGATGGATTGGTACTTCAAATTGCTTCTCCAACAGTTTGCAAGTGGCTCAGAGATCAAGCAGTTAAGGCGGGAGAAGAATACGGACGTGACATGTCAGACTACAAGGTAATGGTGGCGGCACCTGCTTATTTTGGAGATAAAGCTGAGAGTATTGAGAGAGTAAAGTGGTTCCCTGCGATGGTTGGAAATCACGTAGCTGATATAGTTGAAAAGTATGGCGAAGATAGTAAAGATATACCCAACAGTCTTACGGACTACATTAAAGATCGCAAGGGCTATGATTACTCTAAGCACGGACAGAGCGACAATCCATATTTGGAATTTATCACAGATGAAATAGTTGAAGAATTTTGTGTTTTGGGAACCGCTGATCAGCATGTAAAAAAACTTAAAACATTAAAAGACCTAGGAGTTACCCAATTCAATATTTATCTCGATAGTGGAGACGAAGAGAAAATTATCGCAGAATATGGCGAAAATGTTATACCTGCCTTTTCGTAATATGCTTCAGTTATGAACAACAGTCTGTTTTGTGATGTCCTGCTAAAAAACTGCGCTCCATGTTAAGGCATTGCAAATATTTTTGGCAAATTAGCTTTTGATAAAAAATATATCCGTAGAGACACCGGAGTTTTGGGGGCATGGGGCAATGCTCTTATTCTCCTTATGTGTATCAGTTTCTTATATTCTGGGAGCACTGGTTGCAAATGATATAGAACCAGGAGCCATAACGGCGGCAAGGTTTTTGATAGGGGCAATGGTAATGGGAACAATATTATTTTTTTCAAAAAACCTCAAGAAAGTGGACTTCAAAAAGCCAGGACGATTTTTTGTTCTTGGCCTAAGCATAGTTATCTATTTTGTATTAATGTTCGAAGCACTAAAAACAGCTTCTTCTTTATCGCTGGCTGTTGTTTTTACCCTCACTCCATTTATTGCACTTTTTTTTGAATATTTTTTAAAGAAACAAGTGACCTTCAAGGGGTTCCTTGCCATTTCTCTTGGAGCAATAGGGGCAATTTGGGTAATTTTTGAAGGCAATCTTAAAAACTTTTTAGCATTTAAAATTGGCTACGGCGAACTTCTCTTTTTTTGGGGCTGTGTTGGACACGCACTTTATGCCATTTTAATCCCTATTCTTAACAAAGGGGAAAATGCCGCATCACAAACCTTAGGAACTTTAAGTGCTGGATTCCTGGTACTTATTTTAATTTTTACTAATGATGTTTTAGAAACAAACTGGCTGAGCTTGTCCCCATTGATCTGGATTACCATTATTTACTTGGCAACTATCGCAACAGCTTTTACTTTTTTCTTAATCCAGTTTGCTGCGAAAAGAATAAGCGCCTCAAAAGTAATGGCGTACACTTATGCAGTGCCTTTTTGGGTGGCATTAGGCGAAATACTAATCAACTCTCGTTTTCCAAATTCTAACATAATTTTTGGAGGTTTGATAATTGCCTTTGCATTATTAATGCTAATTAGTGATAATACCAAAGCGAAAATGTAAAAACTGTCAAGAGGATAGGATGTCAACACCAGCTGCCAATTTAAAAATAAATTCATCTCGTCTTTGGGCCTCTCTAATGGAGATGGCAGAGATAGGTCCCGGGATTGCAGGTGGCAACAACAGACAAACGCTCACAGACGAAGACGCCAAGGGCCGAGAATTATTCCAAAAGTGGTGCGAAAAAGAAAATTTGAAAATGGGCGTTGACAAAATGGGAACGATGTTCGCAAGGCGAGAAGGAAAAGACCCAAACGCTTTGCCTGTTTACGTTGGTAGTCATCTTGATACGCAGCCAACCGGTGGTAAGTATGATGGAGTTTTAGGAGTTCTAGGTGGGTTGGAGATAATAAGAACACTGAATGAGCTTGATATAAAGACGAAGCATCCCATTGTAGTGGTGAATTTTACTAATGAAGAAGGCACGCGCTTTGCTCCTCCAATGATGGCATCTGGAGTTTTTGCTGGGGTCCATGAGCTAAAATGGGCCTACGATAGACAGGACGCAGGAGGGAAGACATTTGGAGAAGAAATTAAGCGCATTGGTTGGGTTGGCGATGAAGAAGTAGGATCGCGTAAAATGCATGCTTTTTTTGAACTACATATTGAACAAGGTCCAATATTAGAAGCTGAAAATAAAGATATTGGTGTAGTAACCCACGGACAGGGGCTTAACTGGATCCAAGTCACACTGACTGGTCGCGAAAGTCACACAGGATCAACACCAATGCCCATGAGGAAAAATGCAGGACTAGGAATGGCAAAGATTACCGAGTTAGTCCAAGAGATCGCAATGAGTCACCAACCATCCGCCGTTGGAGGAATAGGTCAATGCGATGTATTTCCTAACAGCAGAAACATAATTCCTGGGAAAGTCGTGTTTACTGTAGATTTTAGATCACCATCATTTGACGTACAGGATGATATGGAAAATCGGCTTTATGATGGAGCTAAAACAATTGCTAGTAATTTGGATTTGGAAATTGAATTTGAAAAGGTTGGGCACTTTGATCCCGTTACCTTCGATGAAGGCTGTGTAGATAAAGTTAGAAGGGCTGCAGAGCGGTTGGGATATTCACATAAAAACATTATATCGGGAGCGGGGCATGACGCGTGTTGGATAAATAAAGTAGCGCCAACCGCAATGATAATGTGCCCATGTGTTGACGGTTTAAGCCACAACGAGGCGGAAGAGATATCGGAAAAGTGGGCTTCAGCAGGAACAGATGTTTTGTTACACTCAGTGTTAGAAGCTGCAGAAATAGTTTAAGTAGGAGGGAAAAATGACCAAAGTAATTAAAGGGGGTACCATTGTAACAGCCGACAGAGAGTGGAAGGCGGATGTACTAATAGAAAATGAAAAAATTAAGCAGATTGGGGAAAACCTAAAGGGTGATGAAACTATCGACGCAGAAGGCGCTTACGTGATCCCTGGAGGAATAGATCCACATACACACTTAGAGATGCCCTTTATGGGAACTACGGCAGCAGAGACTTTTGAAACAGGTACCTGGGCAGCAGCAGTTGGCGGAACAACCATGTTGGTAGACTTCTGCCTGCCTGGCGAAGACGGTAGTTTAGTAAATGCCGTAAAAGAATGGCATAGAAAATCAGAGCCTCAGATTTGTTCCGACATCGGTTATCACATGGCTGTCACAGGTTGGTCTGAACAGATTTTTGATGATATGCCAAAGGTGGTGAAGATGGGAGTAAATTCCTTCAAGCATTTTATGGCTTATAAAGGAGCCCTAATGATCGAAGATGATGAAATGTTTGCTTCTTTCAAGCGATGTGCAGCGATTGGCGCACTTCCTATGGTGCATGCTGAAAATGGTGATATTGTAGCCGAACTTCAGCAAAAATATCTGCAAGAAGGGGTGACCGGGCCTGAAGGACACGCTTACTCAAGGCCTCCAGAAGTAGAAGGTGAAGCAGCAAACAGAGCGATAATGATAGCAGACGCCGCTGGGGTACCCCTATATGTTGTTCATGTATCTTGTGAGCAAGCTCATGAAGCTATTAGAAGAGCTAGGCAAAAAGGTATGAGAGTTTTTGGTGAACCCCTTATCCAATTTTTAACTTTGGATGAGAGCGAATACTTTAATAAAGATTGGGAGCATGCTGCGAGACGTGTAATGTCCCCGCCCTTTAGAGACAAATCTCATCAGGATGGATTATGGGCGGGTCTACAGTCTGGATCACTGCAAGTTATAGCTACAGATCATGCAGCATTTTCGACCGAACAAAAAAGAATGGGAGTAAGTGACTTCACTAAGATACCGAACGGTAGTAACGGGCTTGAGGAAAGGTTATCAGTTCTTTGGACAGAGGGTGTGGAAACGGGGCGTTTAACCCGACAAGAGTTTGTTGCAATTACTTCAAGTAATATTGCTAAGATACTAAACATTTATCCAAAAAAAGGAGCGATTATAGAAGGGGCAGACGCAGATATTGTTGTTTGGGACCCAAAGATTTCTAAAACAATTTCCACCAGCACGCATAAGTCAATTTTAGACTATAATGTTTTTGAGGGGTTCAAAGTCACCGCACAACCAAGATATACACTATCGAGAGGTGATATAATATGGGCTTGGGGCAAGAACTCTAGTCCACAACCCGGAAGGGGTAGATTTGTTCCAAGACCGGCTTTCCCAGAATTGCATAGTGCGGTATCAAAATGGAAGGCTCTAAATTCACCAAGAAAAATAGAGCGTGATCCTTTAAATATACCGGCTGGGGTATAAAAGCCACTCGAAAGAAAACTAATGATCAGCGTATCCAATGTTAACCTTACGTTTGAAACAAATGACGGTCCCGTAAATGCATTGAGAGATGTATCACTGGAAGTCAATGAGGGAGATTTTGTGTCATTCATTGGACCATCTGGATGTGGTAAAACAACTCTTTTAAGGGTCATTGCAGCACTTGAAACGCCTACTGAAGGCAAAGTGACTGTAAATAATATGATACCTGATGATGCAAGGAAAGCCAGAGAATACGGCTATGTGTTTCAGGCAGCCGGATTGTACCCCTGGAGGACAGTAAGTGGAAACATAAAGCTGCCCCTGGAGATTATGGGGTATTCTGCTAGTGAAAAAGAAGACCGGACTCGAAAAGTAATAGACTTAGTAGAATTAAATGGGTTCGAAAAAAAATTCCCTTGGCAATTGTCTGGTGGAATGCAGCAACGAGCATCAATAGCAAGGGCTTTGGCATTCGACGCAAACATCCTACTGATGGATGAGCCTTTCGGAGCTTTAGACGAAATTGTTAGAGATAGGTTGAACGGCGAACTTTTAAACTTATGGGGTAGAACTGGGAAAACAATATGCTTTGTAACGCATTCAATTCCAGAGGCAGTTTTTCTATCGACAAAAATTGTTGTCATGTCTCCTAGACCGGGCCGTATTACCGACATAATAGAAAGTCCCTTACCAAATAATCGTGACCTAGACATAAGAGATAGTCAAGAGTTTATAAAAATCGCCCAAAGAGTGAGAGAGGGTTTAAAGGCTGGTCAAACTGAAGATGTTTTTTAGCAAGAGTTATGGAGATGAAAAAACTTAATTTTGCAGATAAATTTTTTCCTGTTTCTACAATAGTGCTCTTAATTGGGGTTTTTTGGTACCTCTTGGCGGTTCCAATGAATTCTGAAAAGGTTTCAAGACAATTTAAAGATCTTCCAGCCAGCGAGCATATACTTAAGTGCTGGAGTTTAAAAAAACCAAAGCTTCCTACTCCACATCAAATTTTTTCCGAAATCGTAAATACTACATTTTATAAAAAAATAAGCTCAAAGCGTTCTCTTGTTTACCATGGATGGATTACTTTACAGGCAACTTTAGCTGGCTTTTTCTTGGGAACGCTCCTAGGAATTTTGCTGGCTTTAGGCATAGTACATAATAAGGCGATGAACCTTAGTGTTATGCCTTGGGTTATTGCAAGTCAGACCATACCAATTCTTGCTATCGCACCAATGATAATAGTTGTTATGAACTCAGTTGGCGTGACAGGTTTATTGCCAAAAGCAATTATTTCCATGTATCTCTCTTTTTTTCCAGTCGTTGTAGGTATGGTAAAAGGGTTGAGATCACCAGACCAGATTCAACTGGATCAAATGAAAACGTGGTCTGCGTCCTCAAATCAAATTTTGTGGCACTTGAGATTCCCTTCCTCGTTACCCTTTCTTTTTGCTTCATTGAAGGTCGGCGTGGCTGCTTCTCTGGTGGGGGCTATAGTCGGAGAACTTCCTTCAGGAGCTATTGCGGGGTTGGGTGCTAGAATGCTGGCAGGGACCTATTATGGCCAAACTATTATGATTTGGAGTGCTTTGTTTTCTGCTGCTTTTCTGGCCGCTTTTTTAGTATTTACAATAGATTTTTTACAAAAAATCATTCTTAAAAAAATGGCTATAGTTAGATGAATATATTTTTACTTCTTTTTTTTATTATTTGGCTCGGAGGATGGTGGATTAACGTGAGAATATCTAACTCGCAAAACGTCCAATTGCCAAGATTTATAGTTCCATCTCTATTTGGAATAGTAGTTCTCTTAATGTGGGAGTTGGCTGTAATTGGATTACAAATAAATCCTATTTTGCTCCCTGCTCCATCCGCCATAGCTTTAAAGTTTTCTCGGTCTCTAGACATTCTTTGGATTGATTTCGTTCAGACCTTGGTAAAAGGTGCTCTTTCTGGATACATCTTGGGTTGTAGCGCAGCCTTTCTAACAGCTATTGCAATTGATAAATTCAATTTCCTTAAACGAGGTCTCTTACCATTAGGTAATTTCATTTCAGCATTGCCAATCGTAGGAATGGCACCAATTTTTGTGATGTGGTTTGGATTCGATTGGCAATCAAAGTGCGCCATTGTTGTAGTAATGGTTTATTTTCCAATGCTCGTAAACAGTGTTCAAGGATTAGAACTTGTAGACCCTAGTCGGCAAGACCTCATGAGAACATACAGCGCTTCCTACACTCAAACTCTGATTAAGCTTCGTTTACCGTCCGCAATGCCTTTTATCTTTAATGGCTTAAAAATATGTTCTACTCTTGCATTGATCGGCGCAATTGTCGCTGAGTTTTTTGGATCTCCTATAAAAGGGATGGGATTTAGAATATCCTCTGAAGTAGGTCGATTTGCATTGGACATGGTGTGGGCGGAAATCTTTGTCGCGGCTGTTGCCGGCTGTCTTTTTTATGGGTTAATTGCCTTAACAGAAAAGCGCATAACTTTTTGGCATCCCAGCCAACAAAATTAACGTTGCGTATAAAAGTAAATTGATTAACAATTGAAAAAAACACTAAGAGGGAAAAAAATGAAGAAGATTCTATCTGTATTGACCTGTGCTTTCATATTGAGTGCATCAGCTGTTTTTTCTGCTGATAAGGTCACAATTCAATTAAAATGGGTTACTCAAGCTCAATTTGCTGGATATTATGTAGCAAAAGATAAAGGCTTTTATGATGCTGAAGGTCTTGATGTAACCATTAAACCAGGTGGACCAGATATCGCTCCTGCACAAGTTTTAGCGGGTGGTGGAGCCGATGTCATGGTCGATTGGATGCCTTCGGCTTTAGCTGCGAGGGAAAAAGGCCTTCCACTAGTAAACATAGCCCAACCTTTTAAGAGCTCCGGTATGATGCTTACTTGTCGAAAAGATATGGGAGTAAATACTACTGCTGATCTAAAAGGAAAAACTTTGGGAGTTTGGTTCTACGGAAACGAATATCCATTTCTCAGCTGGATGAGCCGATTGGGACTAAAAACTGACGGTAGTACAAATGGAGTTACCGTTTTGAGACAAGGTTGGGGTGTTGAACCCCTAACAGAAGGTCAGGCGGCATGCGTATCTACTATGTCTTATAATGAATACTGGGTTGTTAGAGACGCTGGCTTCTCTCCTGAACAGCTAACAGTTTTCAAGTACCAGTCAGAAGGAGCAGCAACGCTTGAAGATGGCCTATATGTAAATGAAAAAAATCTTAGCGACCCGGCCTTTAAAGACAAAATGGTAAGGTTTGTGCGAGCATCCATGAAAGGATGGAAGTATGCAGAGGCTAATCCGAAAGAGGCTGCAATGATTATTCTAGATAACGATGATGCAGGCGTTCAAACTGAGAAACATCAAGTTAGAATGATGGGCGAAATCGCAAAGCTTACAGCTGGATCAAATGGTTCACTAGATGAGGCAGATTATGAAAGAACCGTTAAGGTTTTAATGTCTGGTGACTCAGACCCTGTTATAACTAAGAAACCGTCAGGCGCGTGGACTAACGAAATAACAAACGCTGCACTTAATTAGTTTTACTTGGATAACTTACAATTAAAAAAGGCGGAGATTCATCCGCCTTTTCGTTTGAAGAAAAATAAAATGAATAAGAATATTACTCTAAAAGAGTGGCAAAATAGGGCACATAAAGTTCTTCCGGGCGCAGGTTTTGGTAATTTCGACCCTAGTATCAGCCTTAAAAAAGGTTTGGGTTCACGAGTATGGGATGAAGACAACAAAGAATATATCGATTTTTTGATTGGCTCAGGGCCTATGATACTGGGGCATGGAAATGAAGAAGTTTTAGACGCAATAAGAGGTCAGATAAGTGAAGGTCTTACCTTTTTCACAAACAATTCAAAAGGTGTAGAATTAGCAGAGGAAATTTGTGACGCTGTAAAATGTGCCGATCAGGTTCGATTCGTTAGCTCAGGTGGTGAAGCCGATATGTATGCGATGCGACTGGCAAGAGCACACACTGGAAGAAACAAAATTCTTAAGTTTGAAGGGGGATATCATGGCATGAGTGGAGACTCCTTAATGAGCCTTGCACCAACCAAATTGATAAATTTTCCTTTAGCAGTTCCGGACTCAGCAGGTATACCTGAGGCCGTTAGAGATGATATTTTGGTTGCACCTTTTAACGATACCCAAGTTGCGTCAGAGATATTGAACGAGTATTCGGATCAAATTGCCGGTGTAATAGTTGAACCACTTCAAAGAATAATTCCTCCATTAAAAGGATTTCTAGAGCATCTAAGGGCTGAAACAAAGAGAGTTGGTGCACTTTTGATTTTTGATGAAATTGTTACTGGGTTCAGACTGGCCTATGGTGGAGCGCAAGAACTCTATGGAGTAGTACCCGATCTATGTACACTTGGAAAGATTATTGGTGGCGGGTTACCGTTAGCGGCAATTGCAGGTGAAAAAGAAATTATGGATCATTTTGATAAGAACATTGTTGGTGAAGAAAAGTTTACTTTCCAAATCGGAACCCTGAGTGGTAACCCTTTGGCTGCGGCGGCTGGTTTAAAAACCATGGAGATACTTAGAAGAGATGGCGCTTATGAGAAGATAAGAGAAAATGGTCGTTTTCTGATAAATAGTGTATCAAAAAACCTAAAGAAGAACGATATCGACTTCCAAATTGTAGGAGATCCAACGCTTTTCGACATTATTTTTTCTGAGACACCCATTATCAATTACCGTGATACTAAAAAAAATAAGGCTGAATACTCAAAAACATTCAACCAATTAGTTAGAGAACATGGAATACTTAAGGCTGACGCTAAGCTTTATACACACCTTGCGCTTACTGAGGAAGACCTTCAGATAACTGATAACGCATTTAAAAATGCGGCTGAAGCTATTGCTGAAATATCCTAGCTTAAAAAAGAATACATGATCCCCTGCCAGAGACATCTATTCGATATTCCTAATGACGTTGCATATTTAAATACAGCCTACATGTCACCACTTTTGACCAGCGTCGTTAGAGCAATAGATAACGGAAGCCGCTTGAAAGCTAATCCATGGAAACTCAAGATAAGCAATTTTTTTGATGATATAGAGGAGGCACGTGAGTTATTTTCGAGCCTAATGCACACAGTTGCGAGCAACATCGCAATTATTCCTTCGGCATCCTACGGTGTTCAAACTGCAGCAAATAATTTACAGATACCAAAAGGTTCAAAAATACTTGTTCTTTCCGATCAATTTCCATCAAATGTCTATCCGTGGCGACGTATTGCAAAGCAGAAGGGCGCAGAGATCAAAACTGTTAATGTCCCTGATGGCAAGGCGGCAACAGAATATATAGTAGACGCTTTAGATGAACGATTTAGCGTATGCGCAACTGCGAATGTGTTATGGACTAACGGGTCACTAATTGATTTAGACAAAGTTAAAGAAAAATGTTTGGATTGCAACACCGAACTAGTTGTTGATCTAACGCAATCAGCTGGGGCTTTTGATATAGACCTGAGTAGAATAGATCCTGCTTTCGCAATAGTTGCAAATTATAAGTGGATGCTCGGACCCTACTCAACTGGATTTCTTTATGTTTCTCCAAAACATCATAGTGGGCAACCACTTGAAGAAGGTTGGATAACAAGAAAAAATAGTAGGGACTTTGCAAACCTCGTCGATTATCAAGATTATTATGAACCTGGTGCAATCAGATATGATATGGGACAAAGATCAAATTTTGCTCTCATTCCTGGCGTATTGGAGGCGCTCCGGCAAATTAGTAAATGGGGAGTAGCAAACGTTCAGAATACTCTATACGACTCAAATTTGGCTCTTTGCAAAAAGCTTAGCGGCTTAGGTTTACAAATTCCAAAAGCCGAAAATAGAGGCCCTCATTTTATAGGAGCAAAGCTACCCTCTAATGCTCCTACTAACATTCTAGAAACTTTAGCAGAAAACAAAATATTTATCTCTGAAAGAGGTGGGAATTTAAGAATTACTCCTCACCTATGGAATAATACAACTGATTTTGAGCGTCTAACAGAGACGCTAAAAAACATTTTGTGAAAATTATTTTTATTACTTTGTCTCAGTTTTCAAAATACATCTTTGGTCATTATTTAATGGCGAGTTAACATATTTGCTTACTGGGTAAGATTTTACTTTTCCTAGTAAATTAGAAGAAGAGATTTTTTTCTTGTTTTTTAACCAACAAGATGCCTCCTCCTGATCTAACAACATCGGCTGCCTGTGGTGGATATTAGCAAGGCTTGGGTGAGCGTCTATCGTTACTATAGCTGCCCTGGATCCATTTCTGATACCGCCAAAGTAAAAAATTGCCTGATCGGCATGAATAAAAATTGGATACTTTTCACCTATCGAGTTTATCTTCCACTCAAACCAACCATCAGCTACAAATACACAGGTTTCATATTCTCTGAAACTAGGCTTAATGTCTAAACTTTCATATTTAGCATTTATTAAATTCATGGGCTTTTTTGCCCAAGACGGAGAATACCCCCACTCTAAAAATTCTGGAATCATCTCCTGATTAAAAATTAATGTGCAGTGCGAAGGAGCAATATTGTAGGAAGGCTCAATTAAAACATTATGAAGTTCGTTAACTTCTGTATAATTTGAAAGTACAAATCTTCCACACATTCTCACCTCGAATATTAGCCTTTGACCATTTGACTTAAAGAGAATACCAACAAAGTAAAAAGAAAATAAATGAAAAATATACAGGCAATTTTTTGGATGGTGGTTACCACTCTGCTTTTTGCAATTGTTACAGGCATAGTAAGATATATAGGCAGTGATATTCCTGCACCTGTAGCCGCATTTATCCGATACATAATTAGCGCGATTTTCTTTATTCCTTTAATAGTGAAAATGTTTATTTTAGAACAGAATAAAAGCAAGAGACACTTATATTGGGCTAGAGGTTTAGCTCATGGCTTTGGAGTTATTCTTTGGTTTTTTGCGATGGCAAGGATTCCGGTCTCCGAAGTCACAGCAATAGGATATATAACGCCAATTTTCGTATCAATAGCTGCATTTATTTTTCTAAAGGAAAAATTCTCTATTAGTATCATGGGGGCGTTAGCAATTTGCATGATCGGTATGATTATAATTATAAAGCCTACGCCCGGTGGCATAGCAACAGGCCAGCTGTCTATGGTAATAGCAACACTGTTTTTTGCTGCTTCATATATACTGGCAAAAAGTTTATCCTCAACTGAAAGCACTTTGGAAATCCTCGTTGCTCTCAATTTCATTGTAACAATCACTTTAACTCCCTTTGCAATAATTTTTTGGGTAACCCCAAGTTTCCAGGAGATTTTATTTTTGGGTATTGTGGCTTTGTTTGCGACTGCCGGCCATTTTACAATGACAATGGCTTTTAAATTGGCTCCAATCACAATTACTCAACCTATCTCTTATGTACAAATAGTTTGGGCATCATGCATAGGATTTATCTTCTTTGGAGAGACCATAAGCCTTTGGTTCTCCATAGGAGCTTTGTTGATTATTCTATCATCTTTGTACGTAACTTACACCTCTTCGTCCAAAAATAACAAGGATATAAATAATTTGGTAGCCAAAGACTGATCATTTTATTAGTTAGCATCGCTTTTATCATCAATACCGGTTATTGTTAAATAATGAAAAGTTTACCTAAAATGCTGTACTCGGTGAATGGAAGTATAGCGATGCTTACTATAAATAGACCGGAAAGACGTAATGCGCTTGATGCGGAAACATTAGAACAGATAAATAGTCTCATGGATAAGGCAGAAAATGACAAAAAAGTAAGGGTTATATTAATCAATGGTAAAGGCGATACCTTTTCCTCAGGGTTTGACTTGAAAGATCAAATGGAAAAAGGCCCTCACGGTGAGCAATGGAAGACAATTCTTGAACTAGATCACCAAACTATTATGCGCTTTTGGAATAGTCCAAAGCCTACAATAGCGGCAGTAAAAGGCGCATGTTTAGCTGGAGCATTTGAACTATCTCTTGCCTGTGATCTAACTATTTGTACCAAAGACTCATTTTTTGGCGAGCCTGAACTTAAGTTCGGTGCCGGAATAGTTACAATGCTTTTGCCTTGGGTAATTGGGATGAAAGCAGCAAAAAATATTATTTTAATGGGTAAAGACAACATACCTTCGTCAACAGCTTTAGAATTAGGAATTGTAAGTGAGGTAACCAATAATAATGACCTGTTGGAGAGATCGTTCCAAGTTGCAAAGCACATTTCTGTTATTGATCCAAACTTAGTAAAAGAAACTAAAAAGGCTATTAACCAAAGTTTTGAAACAGCTGGACTACATGAAGCATTGAAAAAAAATCTAGAAATAGGCTACCAAATTGAGTCCAAAGGCTCACCAGACAAAAAAAAATTTATGGAAGTTGCTAGAAAAGAGGGAATGAGAAAAGCTATAAAGTTTAGAGATATACGTTTTTCGATCGATGAATAACCCCATCGTACTAATAGTGATTGCTCAAATGTTTGGTACATCGTTGTGGTTTAGTACCAATGGTGTTCTTAGGCAGATCGAAGAAATATGGTCGCTATCAGCTAGTGATCTTGGTAGTTTAACAAATTCGGTGCAATTCGGTTTCATTATTGGCACACTATTCTTTACTATCACTGGGTTTGCAGATAAGTTTAAACCATCACGAATTGTCACGCTTTGCTGTTTCTTAGGAGCAACATCCAACACTTTAATCGTATTTGAAGAAATTTCTTTTACCTTTGTTATTAGTTCCAGATTAGTTGTTGGGGTAGCATTAGCAGGTATCTATCCAATTGGTATGAAACTTATAATAAGTTGGGATCCCCAAAAGGCTCCCAACACGTTAGGACTCCTTGTAGGAATGCTAGTGCTTGGTTCCTCATTACCTTATCTTATAAGAGCTTTAGGTATATCATTGGATTGGCAATATACCGTGATATTAACTTCGGGCCTATGCTACATCGCAGGAATTACGATATATCTCATGGGTGACGGGCCCCATTTAATAACAAATAGAAAGTCCCATTTTCGACTATTAGATCAATTCAGTGAGCTTTTAAAGAACAAAAAATATCTCGCTTCTGCAGTTGGCTATTTTGGGCACATGTGGGAATTATATGCTTTCTGGACTTGTGTGCCGATTCTAATAACAATATCAATCTCACAAGCTCAAATTGATGATCAAGAGTTTTTGGTTTCACTTCTAAGTTTCCTAATTATTGGATTAGGTTTTTTAAGTTGTGTTTTGGGTGGAATTTTAGCAAAGTCTTTCAATAGTAGTAGAGTGGCCTCAATTTCCTTAGCCTTTAGTCTATCCATCTGTTTAATTTATCCATTGATAGGCAACCTTTATTTTTCTCTTGATCTAATTTTACTGATGCTATGGGGTTTTTTCGTTATTTCTGACTCCCCTCAATTTTCGGCAATTTCTGCAAGTGTTTGTCCCCAGCATTTAGTTGGGACTGCTTTAACTACTCAGAATAGTATTGGTTTCTCGATAAGTATGGTTACGATTTTTTTAACCACTAGCTTTTATGAATCTCTTGGTCTTTATTTTGTTTGGATCTTACTTCCGGGACCTATCTTAGGTTTAATATTTTTTTCACGTCAATTTGGATTTTTAAAACTTAAAACATGCTAAACGCATGAATACCAAAAAGTTATGTGTTACTCAAAATTTTCGGAATTAGTAAGGGCTTGCCTAAAAAGAAACCTGAGAAAAGGATCGAGGGCTGACAATTTTTTGTCAAGAGTAGCTTTCGGGATGACCAATGCGGATGACCTCACCAATGCCTTTGCGGTGAATAGTCTCACGTTGTTTCCTAACATGGAATTCCACACGCCAAAGACCTGCATGGAGCCAACAGTTTGCTTTTCCATAAGTTTTCCGTCTCTGTTATTCTTAAAGAGCTGTACTTTGCCTATTGACAAAATATACCCATCACCTAAAGGCTCTCCCTCTTCATAGATAATTTGATCTTTTTCAATAGTCATGGAAGAAAGCACATTTTTTAATTGTTCAACAGCATTTAAATCCATTTAGGAAATCCATTCAGTTTCAAACGCCAATATATTTCTATTTAAATAAAACATTGTCAAGCAATTTACGTTAGGGAACCTTGCTACTTATTTTATTTCGTTGATGTTCCCTAAAAAATAAACCCCATCCTCCAAGGATTATAAGAATAATTCCTGCTAAAGATAAATAATCCGGAATATTACCAAAAAAGAAATAGCCATTTATTATTGCTAAAATTAACAAAATATACTCAGTTGGCCCATTTGTTATTGGGGACCCAACTTGATAAGCATGAATCAACGCGGTCATGGCAAGAGTTCCAAAAATTGATAATATAGCTACAGAAGTGAGAATATAATAATCATCAAATTGAATTGAACCGAATATAAACCTCCATTCTTCTTTATCCATAAAGTCTAATGGAAATACGATCATCATCAGATAAGTAATTATTGAAAGAAGTAGGCTAATAAAGTACTGCTGAAACGCCTGAAGAAACGCATTTTCATTCTCTCTTGTATATTTAGAAATTACCATTGCAACCGCATAACAAAACGCTGTGAATAAAGGTGCCAGCATAAAATAGCTGAATGCAGACTCCTTAAAGGGTTTTACTATAAAAAATACTCCAACAAACCCAAGAACTATTATTAAAACTCTAACAAGGCCTATTCTTTCTGCTAAAATAAATGTAGATAAAATAGTGATGAAAAACGGTGCAGCAAAGAAAAGTGCTGTTACCGTCGAAAGTGACAATTTTTCTAAACTTATAAAGAAAATAAAAAAACCAAAATGCATGAGTACACACCTGATTAATGTTAATTTCGGATAAATTGGCATTACTCTGATCTTATAATTTAAAAACTTTAAGAAACTCAAAGTCACTACAATACCGACAATTGCTCGTGTTATGAAAAGCTGAAATATAGTTGTGTCATTAGCAATTATTTTCACAGCTAAGTCATGAAAGCTGTAAATAAGCATTCCAATAACAATGAAAATCATTCCTATTTGGTTATTATTCGTTCTCATTTCAAAGGAGATTAATATATATCAAATTATATAACTATAGGTTAAATTTTTCCGAAAATCTTATTTTAGCCTGACGCTATAAGAAAAAGAGAAGTTACTTCCGGAAGTAGTAGGCAATGCTGTAGAGGCATTTATCGATGAATTTAATCTGTTTCGCTGATCTATTTTATTTAAGTCTCTTTTATTTTCCATACAGAGTTTATAGACTTTCGTGTTTAACTGAAACCCTGCTCTCTGGCATTCAGTAGAGAAAGTGTTTTCTAGTCTTGCATTATATTCTTCGCTACTCATGCAACCTGCCAGCCCAACTAAGGCTATCACCGTGACTTGCGCTAATCTGTAGTATTTGATTGTTAAATCTTTTCGCAAAAAAAACCCATCCAACTTTCTTTATCACCAGCCAAACCGATACTGACGCCTTCAGTATATTTTTTAGTTTGAAAGGTTGCTTTTTCAAGATATTTTTCAACCTCACTCTTTTCGTAGTAGCTATAAAACCTACCTAATTTGTCGCGACTTTCCCCTACCCCTCGTTTAAGACTAAAAAAAAGAATGCCTTTCTCCTTAAGAGCAGAAAACAATATTTTCAATATATCACTAAACTTATTTTTTGTTGTATGTAGCAAGCTAAAATTGGCCCAAATTGCATGATAAAAGTTATACTCATCTATCTCATCGAAGGATATTTTTCTTGCCTTAATTTTCAACAAGGCCTCCGCTACTTTTATCATCTCTAGCGAGGCATCTACAGGAAAGGGTAAGAAACCCCTTTTCGAGAGTTCAAGTGATGCGGAACCCGTACCACAACCAAGATCAAGGACCTTTCCTCCCCTTTCAATCATATTCATGAAAATATCTAGGTTTGTATCTTTTAACTCTTTAGATATCAGTTTTTTATAATCTGAAATTTTTTTGTTGTATATGTTTACAGTTTCTTGGTCAGCGCTCATAAAAATCAAAACTCAATGGGCATGAAGGAGTCAGATCCTTCAGCTTTTTTCCATAACGTAACTGACTTAAAATCTAACCACCAAGCATGGATTTTTAAAGCTTTTTTATTTATGGCATCGTATATCCAAGGATAAGTGAGCAAATTAGTATAGGAATACACGACTACTGCTCTTTCTGCGTTGGCTTCAATATTTTCTTTTTTGTCATCAAAATCAATTTCTGATAACGCAGGTTTGGCAATATCAACCCAGCTTCCAATAAAGTCAGTTGAGTGTTCTGTCATATTTGCTTTTTTATTTGTAATTTTTTTACATAAGGCTGCAACACCTCCACAGTGAGCATGCCCTAATACAATGATGTCTTTTACCATTAAATTTTTCACGGCATATTCTAAGGCTGCCCCGGCGCTTATGCTATTTTTGGAAGCAAATGGTGGGACAATATTTGCTACGTTTCTAACAATGAATAGGTCGCCGGGCCCTGTGTCGAATAAAATTGATGGTTCTACACGTGAGTCCGAGCAACAAATAACCATTGTTTTTGGGGATTGCCCTTCTTGAGAAAGTCGTTGAAGAATTTGGCTCTTTTTTTCAAAATAGTTGGTTCGAAAATTTTTAAAACCTGTCACCAGTTCTTTAACCATTTAATAAAACACTCCTTAACCGCTTTTTAAATTTTGACTGTTTTCATAAGTATTATCTTGTATTCTGTTTAATGGTTTAGCGCAATTTTATTTGACAATAATACCTTTTGGAGACATACAAATTTTCAGTGGTAGGAGCTATTTTGTATATTGTTAGAAAACATTTAATATTAGGTCAGTATTGAGTTGCAGTAAAACTGAATTATCAACTCCAGGATTTTACAAAATATTAATCAAATGATATCTAACAATTCTAAATTTTTTTATTTATTGCTTCTTGCTGGATTGGCAATAATATTTTCCTTTTCCTATAATATATATAAAGAAGTATCGAGCTCTGAAACCTGTAACAAATCAGACAATTTCATTGACGGATTAGGGACATCAATTGATTTAATAGATCAAAATGAACAACCTTTTTCGTTAAAAAAACAAGACTCACCATTTTCTTTAGTTTACTTCGGATATAGTTATTGTCCTGATATCTGCCCCTACGATTTAGAACGAAATGCATACGTAAAAGACATACTGGATGAAGAGCTGTTAGATCTTAATTTAATCTTCATTACTCTTGATCCATTACGAGATACTCCGGAACGATTGAAAGATTTCTCGGAATACATTCATGACTCAATGATTGCTTTAACTGGCTCAAGCGATCAAATAGAGGCGCTAAAGAAGGGATACGGGGTTTTTGGAAAATCAAATAAAATTGATAA
>CABZEW010000018.1 GCA_902524845.1 uncultured Alphaproteobacteria bacterium | reverse complement strand
GTGAAACAAATCGTGCCTATTGACATGAACTCGGAGATACCTAACCTACTGTTATTGCTGTATTTCGGTTGCTAGTGGTGCATTTGTAGGGCAGTTAACTTTATCTCAGCCGCACCATAATCTAGATCTCATTTGACCTAAAGCACTGATTTATATGTATTTTATTATGGTTATGCAATTAGGTGTGAAACAAAATGGTAACTCAACTTTATGCTTCTCTAGCTACAGGCTTCTTCTTATTACTAACAGTTAGAATATTTGGAATTAGAGGTAACCCTCTATTTAAATTTATTAGTTATGGTAGAGAAAATGAAGAAGTCATTCGTAGAACTGTTAGGGGTCATGGAAACTTTATTGAGTATGCTCCTCTATTTTTTATCTTACTTTATCTTGCTGAAGAAGCAGGAACGCATAATCACATACTTCATAGCCTAGCTATTATGTTTATGATTGGACGATTAATGCACGGCATACTATTTTCTTTCATGTTGAGGAAAAGCATTTTTCTCCGAGGAGGAGGAATGTTTTTAACACTCCTAGCTCTTGGTTTAGTTGGTCTAGTAAATTTTGTTCAATACATTGCTGTCTACTTTTAGCATCCACTTACCAAGTACATTTAAATCATAACCTTTGCCATACGTCTGCCCTACTCCAGATGTAATCCAACCCCCTAGCCTATCAATAACGTCAAAAGGACATTCAACATTACGCAGTCTATCTCTAAAGCTATGCCTAAACGAATGAATGACACAGCTTTCTGGAACAAAAGGTTTGAGCCACTTATTTAAAGCTGCTGATGCTGAGTTGGCATTTGAAAAATGATCATTAGTATATCTTGGAAAGGCAAACTTAAACGGACTTCCATTATTTTTTATTCTCTTTGCTGCCCATAAAGAAATACCAATCAATGGAACTTCTCTTTCGCTACCTAATGTTTTTAAACTTCTCCAAGGATGAGGTTTAATCCTGACATGAGGAATAGAATGATTAAGAACTATATCTTCTTTAGCAAGACCAGTTGCTTCACCTAATCTCAAACCACTGTCACAAAGTAAAGCTACTAACCAACGCATCTCATCATCTAACCTATGACATTCTTCTTTTATTCTTTCTATATTCTTTTGGGGAATAGGTTGTCTACCCTCACTATTGACTACAGTAGGCATGAAGGTTTTAGAAAAAGCATTGGAACACTCCAACCCCATTTCAGTTATACAAATATTAATTATTGATCTGACCGTTGAAAATACTCGCTTAACAGTATTCACTCCCATGCCTTGATCAAACAACCAGTCACGAAACTGTCCTGCTTCTTTAGAGGAATAAGCAGACAAAGGTTTATCTCCTAACAAGTTGGTTACATATCTGATATTTCTTTTTGCTGTCCTAAAGAATACATGATCTTTCCCCTGCCCTTTCAATTTAAGATAAAGATCAAGAGCTTCAGATAAGCACACACCTTCCTGATCCGGTGACCTACTTGGCTGTGACGATACTTTTATTTGAGGAATGTCTAAGTTCTGAAGTCTCAACCCCAACCAATAATCTTCTAGTTTCTGCTCAATTGATCTTGAGAGTCGTCTAGCAGTATTGATGGATTTGGTTTTTAAGCTAAAGCAAAGTCTTTTGATTGCATAAAAATCACTAAGATCGCATGGCACTCGTCTGATGTAATAGAACACACCATCACGATTCATCATGTGATTCACACCATAATTGTTTCTCATTTTGTTTCACACCTAATTGCATAACCATAATAAAATACATATAAATCAGTGCTTTAGGTCAAATGAGATCTAGATTATGGTGCGGCTGAGAAGACTTGAACTTCCACGGGTTTTACCCCACAGCGACCTCAACGCTGCGCGTCTACCGATTCCGCCACAGCCGCGTATTTCAATATTATCTTTAATCTGTTGTTAAATATGATATTTTTCCAAAGAAAGCAACTCGATTATATAATTGGTTCAAATGATACAATGGAAGCATGAGAATAAATTCGTCGACTACAGATTTGCAGAGAACGCAATGTCAAAGCGCGTTGAAGAAATAATTTTGAACCAAAATAAAGAGCTCATTTGGCTTCTTGAACACAATAATATATACACTCTTGGCACATCAGCAAAAACTAGCGATTTCAAATCTGAAGTCAGTATTCCCACTTATCAGACTAAAAGAGGAGGGCAAACAACTTATCACGGTCCTGGACAACGAGTTGTCTATCTTATGCTTGATTTAAGAAATCGAAAAAGGGATATAAAACAATTGGTTTGGAACATCGAAGAATGGCTCATTTTGGTCCTAAACGAGCTTGGCCTGTCAGGATATAGAATTCCCGGACTAATTGGAGTTTGGGTTGAAGATCCCAAAGATTTAAATACAGATGGCACTAGAGATAAAAAAATCGCCGCACTGGGATTAAGGGTAAAAAAATGGGTAACGTTTCACGGCCTATCATTTAATGTGAGCCCTGATCTTGGCTTCTTTAATGAAATTAACCCTTGCGGTATATCTGGGAAAGGAGTTACATCTCTGAAAGAGCTTGGAGTAAAAATAAAAATGGAAGATGTGGATCAAATATTTGAAAGAAATTTTGCAAAAATTTTCTTGAAATAAAAAAACTTTATGTGCGTCGAACGGTCTCTAAGTTTTAGGTGGAAAACTCAAACAGTATGTATTATATATAGCATTAACCAATTAGTCATCATCAGTGCTTAGGGGGCAGTTAATTTATGGTTGATGTTACAGATCAGATTTCATACGAACACGAGAAAAAGAACTTCTTTACTCGTTGGTTCATGTCAACAAATCACAAAGATATAGGAATATTATATATTTTCACGGCAGCTCTATTAGGTTTTATAGCTGTTGCATTCACCGTTTATATGAGATTGGAGCTTATGGAGCCAGGGGTTCAATATATGACAAATGCTGACGGGGATCCTAATGGTCATATGTGGAATGTTTTAATCACAGGACACGGTGTTTTAATGATGTTTTTCGTTGTTATTCCGGCCCTGTTCGGTGGTTTTGGCAACTATTTTATGCCATTGATGATTGGTGCGCCTGATATGGCATTTCCTAGAATGAATAATTTGTCCTACTGGTTATACGTGGCTGGGTCATCGCTTGCTGTTTGCAGTCTTTTAGCTCCTGGCGGAAACGGACAACTAGGATCAGGAGTAGGATGGGTTTTGTACGCACCGCTATCGACATCTGAACAAGGTATGTCAATGGATTTAGCGATTTTCGCAATACATTTGTCTGGAGCGTCTTCAATACTAAGCGCTATAAATATGATCACAACTTTTTTAAATATGCGTGCTCCTGGCATGACACTCCACAAAACACCCCTTTTCCCTTGGTCAATAGTGGTTACAGCGTTTTTAATACTTCTTTCACTACCCGTCTTGGCTGGTGCAATTACAATGCTTCTAACCGATAGAAATTTTGGCACGACATTCTTTGATCCTGCAGGAGGAGGAGACCCTGTACTTTATCAACACTTATTATGGTTTTTTGGCCATCCCGAAGTCTATATGATCGTTATTCCTGGGTTTGGTATTGTAAGCCACGTTATATCAACATTTTCAAAGAAGCCAGTATTTGGATACCTTCCTATGGTGTACGCGATGATAGCTATTGGCGCTTTGGGTTTTGTAGTTTGGGCCCATCATATGTACACGGTGGGCATGTCCGTGACTCAACAAGCGTATTTCATGCTAGCAACAATGGTTATCGCGGTTCCTACAGGAATAAAAATTTTTTCATGGATCGCTACTATGTGGGGCGGTTCGGTTGAGTTTAAAACGCCAATGCTTTGGGCAATAGGGTTTCTATTTCTTTTCACTGTTGGCGGGGTGACAGGTATAGTTTTAAGTCAAGCAGGTATCGATAGAGCCTATCATGATACCTACTATGTAGTAGCTCATTTTCATTACGTTATGTCTTTAGGCGCAGTATTTTGCATTTTTGCTGGGATATATTATTGGATCGGGAAAATGTCTGGTCGTCAGTATCCTGAATGGGCTGGAAAACTACACTTCTGGTTAATGTTTATCGGATCAAATATAACTTTTTTTCCCCAGCATTTTCTTGGAAGGCAGGGGATGCCTAGGCGGTACATAGACTACCCAGAGCAATTTGCGTTATGGAATTATGTTTCGTCTATCGGTGCTTTCATATCATTTGGTTCATTTTTGTTTTTCTTTGGTATAATTTTCTACACACTAATTTGGGGTAGAAGAGTAACGGAAGAAGCATATTGGGGGAAACACGCTGACACTCTTGAGTGGACTCTGCCAAATCCTCCACCCGAGCACACGTTTGAAACTTTACCTACACGAGATATGTGGGAGTCAAAGACCATTAGCCATTAGTCAGATTTTCTATGCTCAAAGTAATGGATAATTGGAATAACTCCGAGGAACCTACCTTATTGCGTATGAGACTATTTCCTAATCGGTCTCTGGACAAGCACGGAACAAAGGTTGTTTTTGGGATAATAGCATGTGGTTTTTTACTTCCGATTATTCCGTTTATCGGCAGTCCGATAGGGACAACTCTAACGATTTTTTCAGGATTGACCTTCTACCTTTTTCTCACCTTTCTTCAAAAGAGCTTTCAACAAGGTGCTACTTTTGAAGAAATCCTAATCTCTAAGAGTAAAATCATAGTGGTGCATAAAGAGAAAAACAAAGAGGATAAGACTTGGGAAGGGAACCCATATTGGACCAGAGTAAATGTTGACATAGATAACCCAAAACTAAAAAATTACTTAACCTTAGCTGGAAAAGGAAGACATATAGAGCTGGGTGCTTTTCTGAGCCCGAACGAACGGATTGAGCTACGGGATAAAATTCAAAATGCTCTAGCTAAAGCTAATAGTGCATGATATATCGAATGTGATTGTTAGTCTTAAAGTCACATGAAAGAACTTACTATTGAAAACCCTGGACTCCAGTTTAAGCGTTTTGCTTTATTAGGTATGTCTGGACTTGGAAAAACATTTATCTCTCGAAACCTAACCAAGACAGACAATTGGTCTCATTACTCAGTTGATTATGAAATAGGCCAGCTTTTATTTAAGGACGACCACGAGAATTTACTTAAAGGATTTGATATCGATAATCTAACGCACTTATCTAATTTTCTGGGAAAACCTGGGTCTTCCACGATGGGGGGAATACCATTTTCTGAATATGTCTCTCGCCAGCGCCTTCATCGAGATGCAGAGATAAAGGCAACACTTAAAGCATGCTCATTAGTAGAAAAATCACCAGAACTGTCTCACTTTGTTTGTGATACGTCCGGCTCAATTTGTGAGCTGGTAAATCCTTCGGACAAAGATGATCTATTACTTACATCTATTTCGAGGAATTTTTTGATAGTCTGTCTAGAAGCTCCAGACTCAATATATCAAGTCTTAATTGATAGGTTTCTGGCCAAACCTAAGCCAATGTATTATGAAGAAAAATTTTTAAATTCACTATGGCATAGTTTTAAAAGAGTTAGCTCAAATACGGATGATAAAATAAACCCCGACGATTTTATGGTTTTTGGATTTAAAGCTCTGATTGAAAGAAGGAAAGCGATATTTGATAGGATCTCTAAAAATTGGGGGATCACCTTAAATTTCGAGCTTTTACGTCGTATTAACGACGCTACCGATTTGATAGAGGCAATAAAGCTTAAAATTGGTAGTGCGATAGAGAACCCATAATGCCCATAAAAATTCCAAAAAATCTACCAGCATTCGACATTCTTCAAAACGAAGGAGTTATGGTTATGTCTAGCCAATTGGCAGAGAAGCAAGATATCCGCCCTCTTCAGATAATCTTACTCAATTTAATGCCAGAAAAAATTAAAACAGAGACGCAATTTGCTCGACTCATCGGATCTACACCACTTCAGATTGAGTTTACTTTGTTAAGAGTATCGTCACACATTTCAAAAAATACCTCCAAAGAACATTTAGAGAATTTTTATAAAACTTTTAATGATGTGCGCAATCAAAAATACGATGGCTTGATTATTACTGGAGCACCTATAGAGCATCTTCCATTTGAGGAAGTTGATTATTGGACGGAATTGAAAGACATATTAGAGTGGGCAAAAGTATCTGTTCACTCAGTATTTGGCGTATGTTGGGGTGCTATGGCTATGCTTTATTATTTTCATAAAATTGAAAAACTAATTTTGAAAAAAAAATATTTCGGCTTATTTCGGCATCAGAACAGAAAAATCACATCTAATTTCCTTAGAGGCTTTTCAGATGATCTCATAGTGCCCGTTAGCCGCTGGACAGAAATATCAGCAGATGACATTGCTCGCGATAACAAGCTAGAAGTATTATTAGACTCTAATGAGGTTGGACCTTGTCTCATAGAAGACAGAGAAAAGAGATTTTTATTCTTACTTAATCATTTGGAGTATGACAGTAATACTCTTAATACTGAATATTTGAGAGACAGAGCTACCGCCAAAAGTTTTCAGGTTCCAAAAAACTATTTCCCTAACGATAACCCAAAGCTAGATCCTATCAATAGATGGCGTAGCCATGCACATCTCTTATACAGCAATTGGATAAACGAAATATATCAAACAACTCCCTTCGACATAAAAAAGATAGGCTTGAAATAACTTCAATTTTTAGGTTATTCTTAAACATGCGACATACTTTACCTAAAAGTCCACAGTTTTACGTCACTGCGCCACAAGATTGCCCTTATTTAACGGATCAGGTTGAAAGAAAGTTATTCACAGCATTGTATGGGAGCAATTCCATACGGCTAAATAACTCTTTATCAAAGCAAGGATTTAGAAGATCACAAAACGTTTTATACAGACCTTCTTGCTCTAATTGCAACGCTTGCATGTCTGCAAGGATATCAAGTATGAAGTTTGAGCCCTCGAAGTCACAAAAGAGAATACTTTTAAAGAACGAAGATATAATAAGAGTTGTCAACCCACCACTTGCAACAGACTCGCAATATGATCTTTTCAAGCGCTATATAAATATCAGGCACCCTAATGGAGGTATGTCGGATATGGATGCTGATGATTTCACCGCTATGATTGAGGAAACAAATGTTGACTCTAAAATAATTGAATACTATGCAAACAAAAATGGAACCCGTAAACTAATCAGCTTTTCGTTAGTTGATATTCTAGATGATGGTATATCAATGGTATATTCAGTATTTGATCCAGATACTAAAGATAGAAGCCTTGGTTCTTATATGATTATAGATCACAATAAATTAGCCTTAGAATTGAACCTTAATTTTGTTTATCTGGGCTATTGGGTTAAAGGTAGCTCCAAAATGGACTATAAAAAAAGATTTAGCCCCCTTGAAGTATTTACCAATGACCAGTGGATCTGTGCGAGCAAAGTAAGCCAAAAAAAACTCAATACTGAAAATCGCTCAAAGCAGAAACACGGAGTGCCTATCTACCTACCTTCAGATCAGTAAACCACACTAGAAGCTTAATGAAAGATCTCTATGGTTAGCGTTGCAAGCTGCAACAGAAAGAGCTAATTTCCTACTGAACTTCTCTTGAGATCTTATACCTAAACTAGTGGAAATCGCAAGCCGAAACTCTTCTAGTTCCCGCTCTAGTTCTCCTCTGGATCTCTCTACCCAGTTAGCTAGAAAGCTTATTTCATTTTGCGCAGCTTCCAGTGCTTTATTGACCTTATCGACTTTAGCATTTTTTCTTTTCAGTTCCTTCAATGCTTTAGCCAACTTTCGTTTGAATTCACCTAAACCATTGACTGAATTCACGCTTTTGGAAAATTGTTTAAATACTTCAAGCCTTTTACTTTTCTCATATTTTTCTTGTTCCAACATCAACTTTTCAAATTCTACTTTTTTTCCCGCAATCGTATCGTAATCAGAAAAAATAAGTAAAATGTTTTCAATTGTCTTATAGCTTTTGTCCCCAGACCTACGGTAAGTATTTCTTAGTTTCTTTTCCTCATTCATAAGAGCGCTAAACTCTTTATACTTTAAGTCCCAATCTGCAGGTATCTCATCCTTTAAATCTCGAATTTCAGCTTCGATTTCAAGGATCACACTTTCAAGCTCTATTACTTTCTCATCGTTTTTTAAAGTTTTTTGAAGGACTACATCTTTTTTTATCCCTTTTATATCTCTTCGCAAAACATTAATTTGGCTTTCTAACCTTCTTACAACTCTTTGAACTGGCCTATAGTCAAGGGCCGCTGTCTGTATAATTTGGTTTTGATCAATAGCTTTCTGGAGGCTTTCTACAGCGCTTTCCGCATCTGCAATAGCTGAGTCTAGTGTTTTAGAAACTTTTTCTGGCAGCTCATCAAATGTTATATTTGCTATTTTTCTTATCGCTTCCTGAACTGCGTTGTCTCCATTATATAATATATTTGCACTATACTCTTCTATACAAAGTTGAAGCTTTGGATTTCTTGGAGGTGGTGAATTCTCAGACAAAAGACTTGTTCTGTTGGGCAAATAATTTACCAGTGCGGGGTAATACCCAACTATAAATAAGGCCAATATTTGGAGTAGAATGAACGGTACAACTCCTTTATACATTTGGACAGTTTTGACAATTGCCGGAGCAACACCTCGCAAATAAAACAATGCAAACCCGAAGGGGGGCGTTAAAAATGAAGTTTGGATGTTTAAACCGATCATAACACCCAGCCAAACAGCTGTTATGTTAGCGGAAGGATCCGCCAATAGTATTGGAGCTACAATTGGAACAACTACAACTGCAATTTCTATGAAGTCTAAAAAGAAACCAAGTATAAAGATGACTGCCATCACTATGACAAACTTTGCCCAAAAACCTCCTGGTAAAGAATTTAGAAACTCTCTTACCAGTTCCTCACCACCAAATGCTCTAAACGCTGCTGTAAGTACCGCAGCCCCCAACAAAATGATAAATACAAGGGATGTCGTCTTTGCCGTTTCAAGCATGACGTCATTCAAAGTACCATCTATTTTATACAGTCGAAAACAACTCCATATTAGCGACACAACAAATAAGACTGATCCAAAAACACCAATTAGAATCCCTAATAAATCTTTGGAATTCTGTATCAAGAGTACATTCATATTAAAATTTGTTAGAGCGAAGGTCATTATTAAAATAGATATAAGGAGTAATATGGCCGGAAGATATGCAGTGTAATCCTGTCTTGGGTTTAATCTATAACCAGCCATAGCTATCGCCCCAGCAGCACCGATTGCACCCGCCTGATTTACTGTCGCTATACCAGAAATTATAGAGCCTAAAACTAGAATGATTAAAGTTAATGGAGGCACTAGTATAAAACCAACTCGCACCCAAAATGATGCATCCATTTTACCTTTGTAAGAAACAGACGGGGCTAATCGGGGAAAAAATAAAGCTAGAACTAAAATGAATATCATATACAAGAGTACTAATACTATACCAGGGACAAATGCTCCCAAAAACATTTCGCCAGCGCTCGTGGAAGTCACATCCATAGTGGATGGCATGGTAAGGTCTCCCGTCGCTTCCTTGTGGAGACCCTTTCTTATTGAGCCAGCTTGGTCAGCAGCCGATCCAAGTTGATCTGCCAGTATTATAAGAACGATAGATGGTGGGATAATTTGCCCGAGTGTACCGGAGGCCGCAATAGTGCCAGTCGCCAGCGCTGGTGAGTAATTGTTACGTAACATGACAGGTAAGGAAATCAGACCCATAGCTACCACCGTTGCTCCAACGATGCCAGTTGTGGCCGCTAATAATGCGCCAACGAAAACCACGGATATACCAAGACCTCCGGGTACAGGTCCGAAAAGGTTTGCCATTGTAACAAGAAGATCTTCAGCAATTTTCGACTTTTGAAGCATTATCCCCATGAATATAAAGAGTGGGATAGCTATCAACGTATCTCGTTCAACATCCCAATAGACAAAACGGAGATTGGTAACTCCTGCAGACAACCACTCGTAGGGAGTGCCAATATGGAAATATGCATCTACTTTTCCCTCGAGTAAAAACCCAACCAAAGCAGCTGCTAAAATTGATATTATTGCTGCTCCAGGCAACGAAAAAGCCACCGGATAACCCGAACCTAAAGCGACTGCCATAGTAACAAACAGAAATGCCAGAAAAAATAATTCCATTTGTCTCTAGTGCCCTATCTTTATCGAAGTATCTCGTTTGCCGGGTTCTTCATAAATATCAGCTACACTGTCGAAAAATTGAACTATAAACTGCACTAACATAGTGGCAGCAAAAATTCCCAAAAAGAATGCCATCTGATATTTCACAAACAGGCCATTGATTCCCTGATTGGTAATTTCGAAGACAAGTAAAGGAGAGTTAATTATTGACGTTTTACCGTTAAAACCAATGATTATAACAACGCTCATAGTCAGGATACCTAATATAAACGACCCCCAAGCGTTCACGAATGCTTTCGTTCTATTACTTAAAGCTTGGTATATCACGTCGACCCTCACGTGACCTTCATCATAAAGAGTGTAAGCCGATGCAAATAAAAATAAAGCCGCATACCAGTACCTAACTAAATCGGCCATAAAGGATTGTTCGTAAGAAAATAAATATCTTGATAAGACAATTATAAGTTCGGCAAATACTATCAAAAGCGCTAGCCAAGTCCACCCCAAAGTCTTAGTAAACCTAGCAAAAACAAACCCTAGAATAATCAAAGGAACATGTACGTAAGGTCCAACTATGTTACCCAAGCCTAACGCTCTCGACGTAGTTTCTCCGACAATATACTCGAGTATTCCTAATGATCGCACAAGAGCAAGTATGAAATCGACACATCCGACAAAAAGTACCGCAAAAAAACAGCCCCTCAAAAAAAATACGTTGTAACTGTGAAGTTCTTGTGATTCTTCTCTATACGAACCATTTCGAGACTTTTTTACTTTCCATAGAGCTAGGGCTATGTACAGTAAATATATAATGGTACCGATTAAGCCAGAGGCAGTGGAAATATTTCTAAAGTCTTTTGGGTTGTTCAAACCTAGATAAATCTCGAGAAAATTATTTGTTATATAGCCAAACAACAGCGCAATTAAAAGCCAACCTATGTACCGCTGCCAAGAACTAATCAAAGGTTGATCTGGACCTACTATACCGTTCATTTAAATCCTAAAATGAAGGCGAGCAAAAGACTTACTCGCCTTCAATTAATTGGTTTAAGCCTCGATCCCAAGAACTCTATTTCGTTGATTTACGAAGGTTCCCTCGAATTGAGCCATTGTTCCTCCAATTTCTCTCAGAGCTTTTTGAAAAGCGTCATCGATCTTTTTAGCGAGCGCACTGTGATCTCTCACTTCCTCATAAACTTCCGCTGATGCCGTTCCGAATGAATCCCAAACTTCATCAGGAAATGATTTAACTTCGACACCATGCTCGTTTATCAGTTTACCCAAGTATTCACCATTTCTTGCAAGTGCTTCTTCATACTGGTTAGCTTGCTCCTCATATGCACAGGAAGTGATCAGGCCTTTTTCCCATTCTGAAAAGCTGCCCCAAAGGCTCGCATTAAATCCAAATGAAAGTCCACCACCAGGTTCGTGCATACCACCCGTGTAATAGAATTTAGCTGCTTCATAGAACTTTTGGAAGTAATCGTTATAAGGACCAACCCATTCTGTTGCGTCTATAGCGCCCGATACGAGGTTTTCGTAAATTTGGCCTCCTGGAAGAGTAACAGTAGTACCTCCGAGCTTTGAGATAACTTGCCCTCCAAGACCCGGAATACGCATCTTTAGACCCTTTAGATCGTCAGCGCTGTTGATTTCTTTGTTGAACCAACCACCGGCCTGAGTTCCAGTGGATCCACATGTCACCGCTTTAAGTCCAAACTCACCAGAAACTTCATCCCAGAGTGCTTGACCACCACCAAATTTAACCCACGCACACCATTCAGGTGCAGTCATGCCAAATGGAACGGAAGTCCAATAAGCCAAACCGGGGTGTTTTCCGGTATAATAATAATCTGCGGATATGTAGCATGAAGAGTTTCCAGAAGCAACCTCATCAAAGACATCCAACGCACCAACCTTTTCTCCGGCGGCAAAGTACTCCATTGTTATTCGTCCCTCGGATAGCTGTGTAATTCGTTCCATCAAACGTTGAGCCGACGTTCCAAGACCTGGGAAATCTCTCCCCCAACTAGATACACAGGTAAGGACTTTCCTTTCTTGTGCGATGGCGGGTGCTGCAAGGGTTGCCCCAGCCACAGCGGCAGTACCGAGACCTGCCTTAGTAATAAAATCACGACGTTTCATATTTCCTCCAAATTTATTGATTTTGCACTGTTGAAACGATGCAAATAGTACCCACTAATATATTAAATAAGTGTTAACTTCAAGTACTTAAATAAAATTATACGAGGAAATCATCTTTGCTTAGTTTACGATACTAAAATTGTTAAGCTTTTATTAAAGTCACTTCACCTACAACTCACTAACTTCCACAGAACCGAAATTAAATAAAGTCTTTATAAATAAGCAAGATTGCCTTAATATTTTAATTAAACACTTGTTTTTTTATTTAAAGAGAAAGATCCATGACACATTCTAATAAAATTACCGGCGCGGAGATAGTGATAAAAGCTTTGATTGATCAGGGTGTTGATACTGTATTTGGGTATCCAGGCGGGGCGATTCTCCCAATTTATGATGAACTATTCCAGCAAAAAAAAATAAAACATATTTTAGTTAGGCATGAGCAAGCAGCTACTCATGCCGCTGAAGGCTACGCTAGATCGACCGGTAAAATCGGTGTGGTTTTTGTAACTTCTGGTCCTGGCGCAACAAATTCAGTAACAGGACTTACAGATGCTCTTATGGATAGTGTTCCTATAGTAGTGATTAGCGGTCAGGTACCGACATTTATGATAGGTAACGACGCGTTTCAAGAAGCAGATACTGTAGGCATAACTAGACCCTGCACAAAACATAATTGGCTAGTTAAAGATACTAACAAATTAGCTGAAACTATACATAAAGCCTTTGAAGTTGCGGGGAGCGGCAGGCCTGGACCCGTTTTGGTAGACGTTCCAAAAGATGTTCAATTTGCGTCCGGTCATTACACAAAGAAAAATGCTATTGATACTGGGTTTTTAAAAAATGAACCTCCCATTGACCTAAAAATGTTAGATGAAGTAATAGATAGATTAGAACATGCAGAGAGACCAATAATTTACAGTGGAGGTGGAGTGATAAATTCTGGACAATCAGCCGTTCATTCACTTAGGAATTTGGTTGCTGGAACTGACTTTCCTATAACTTCTACACTTATGGGATTGGGTAGCTATCCTGCATCAGGAAAAAACTGGTTAGGCATGTTGGGAATGCATGGCACATATGAAGCGAATATGTCTATGCATGGATGCGACTTTATGCTTTGTGTTGGCGCTCGTTTTGATGATCGAATAACAGGAAGAATTGATGCTTTCAGCCCCGACTCATATAAGGTTCACATAGATATCGATCCATCTTCTGTAAATAAAAACATAACTGTAGAAGCCCCTTTAATTGGAGATGTTTCAAATATATTAAATTCTCTTACTAAAAGATGGAAGGAAAGAGGTTCGAAAGTAAATCAGAAAAAATTAAGTACTTGGTGGAAATCCATAAATGATTGGAAAGGAGTTAAGTCGCTTAGTTACGAGAACTCTTCCAACGTGATTAAGCCTCAATATGCTGTTGAAAGATTAGAGGAGCTTACTAAATCATACAATCGATTTGTGTCGACGGAGGTTGGCCAACATCAAATGTGGGCAGCACAATTTATGGGATTTGAAGAGCCAAATAGGTGGATGACCTCAGGAGGATTGGGAACTATGGGATATGGATTTCCAGCGTCAATTGGAATTCAAATTGCGCATCCAAAGTCTCTAGTAATTAATGTTGCGGGTGAGGCCAGCTGGCTAATGAATATGCAAGAATTAGGGACTGCTGTTCAATACAGATTACCTGTTAAACAGTTTATCCTGAATAACGAAAGACTAGGTATGGTAAGACAGTGGCAAGAGCTGTTACATGGAGAACGTTACTCTCATAGCTGGTCTGATGCTTTGCCTGATTTCGTTAAATTAGCCGAGGCATATGGAATAAAAGGGATTAGGTGTGTGTCACCTGATAAGCTTGACGATAGTATAAGGGAAATGGTTGAGTATCCTGGCCCAGTAATATTTGATTGCTTAGTTGAGAAACATGAAAATTGCTTTCCAATGATTCCATCAGGTAAAGCCCATAACGAAATGATTCTCGGAGAACAAACCGATGAAAATACCATATCAGACGACGGTGCTGTTTTGGTGTAATGAAAAAAGAAAGATTTTAGAAAGATGTCTTTAAAATTGAAAAAAGGGGTTAACAAGCAAAGTGCTTACAATCTTAGGGATCCGAATTTAGACTATGAAGCTGCTCATACTCTTTCGATTATTGTAGACAATGAATCGGGTGTGCTGGCAAGGGTCATCGGCTTGTTTTCTGGCAGAGGTTATAACATTGACAGCTTAACCGTGGCAGAGGTGGATCCCAATGGCCATAGGTCCAGAATTACAATAGTGACAACAGGAACTCCAAAAGTTGTGAACCAAATTAAGGCACAGCTAAATAGAATGGTTCCAGTCCACGAAGTGATAGATCTCACCCTTAAAGGTAAAGCTGTTCAGAGAGAGCTTGCAATATTTAAAGTTGTAGGAAATGGTAATCAAAGAGTAGAGTCTTTGAGACTCGCAGATGTATTCAGAGCAAAAGTAGTAGACAGCACTCTAAAGAGCTTCACATTCGAGCTTACGGGCACGTCTGACAAGATAAATGCATTTGCTGAGTTGATGGGTCCTCTAGGTCTCAAAGAAATAGCCAGAACTGGAATAGTCGCACTACTTAGAGGGGATAATTCCAGCTAACGCTTTTCAGCTGCACCCCGAGGTACCCCCACAAGTATTGCACTTTAAACAAGTCCCATTTCTAACCAATGTGAAATTGCCACATTCATTACACGGATCACCTTCAAAGCCTTGCATTTTTGCTTTCGTTATTTGATCAGAAATTTGCAAAGATTGTTTTGAATTGATATCTGTTTTGCTACTTGCGGATACTACTTCTTCTTGATATTCGCCACCGACATTGGGGAATCTTTTCCTTAAATAACCTGAGCTGGAAAGCTCTTTAATCATCTCAAGAGATTCCTCTGCTTTTCCAAGACCAGCCTCTTTTGAGGTTTTATTAGAGTCTACCTTTTCGCCCAGTGTATCGAGATTATCTTCAGGAATGGAATGAGCTAGGTCTGTTCTGTCTAAATAGGATATAGCTAATTCTCTAAATATGTAATCCAAAATTGAAGTAGCGTTCCTTATCGTGTCATTACCTTGCACAAGTCCTGCTGGTTCAAATCTTGTAAACGTAAAAGCCTCTACAAATTCATCGAGAGGAACGCCGTACTGTAATCCTACAGAGACAGCAATAGCGAAGTTATTCATCATCGCTCTAAAAGCTGCTCCTTCCTTATGCATATCTATGAAAATCTCTCCAAGCTTCCCATCTCCATATTCTCCGGTACGGAGATACACTTTATGGCCTCCGACAACAGCCTTTTGTGTATAACCTTTGCGTCTTTCGGGAAGCTTTGAGCGGCCCTTTACTATCTCTTTATATACGATCTGCTCCAAAGCTCTTTGAACATTTGTTTCATCACTAATATTTTTTTCCTGTTCATCTGCTTCGTCCTCAATTAATGCAGCAGACAATGGTTGAGAAAGCTTCGACCCATCTCTGTACAGCGCATTAGCTTTGACCCCTAACGACCAGCTTAACTCGTAGGCATCCTTACAATCCTTAATTGATGAGTTTCCAGGCATGTTGATTGTTTTTGAGATAGCACCGGAAATAAATGATTGAGCTGCAGCCATCATAAAAATATGACTTTCAACTGAAAGGTATCGTTTTCCTTTTTTCCCACACGGATTGGCGCAGTCAAAAACTGGTAAGTGTGCTTCTTCAAGAAATGGAGCGCCTTCCAAAGTCATTGTTCCACAAACATAGTCATTTGCTTTTGATATATCTTCGCTACTAAAGCCTAGGTGAGCTAATAAGCTAAAGCTTGGGTCATTGAGTTTCTCCACAGGAACCCCAAGTGTATCTCTGCAGAATTCCAGTCCTAATGTCCATTGGTTGAAAACAAACTTAATGTCAAAAGCCGTTGGCAGCGCCTTCTCAACCTTTTCAATTTCTTTAGATGAGAAGCCATTTCCTAATAGAGACGTTGGATTTATTTTAGGACAGTTTTGCAAAGAGCCGTTACCCACGGCATAGTTTATTATCGAGTCTGTTTTTTTCTGGTCATAGCCAAGCACTTTAAGCGCTTTTGGGACTGATTGATTTATTATTTTAAAATAACCTCCTCCAGCGAGCTTCTTGAATTTTACCAGCGCAAAATCGGGTTCAATGCCCGTTGTATCACAATCCATAATCAATCCAATTGTTCCTGTCGGCGCTATGACCGAAACTTGAGCATTTCGAAATCCGTTCTTTTCTCCAAGAGATAATGCTTGCGTCCAAGCTTCTTGTGCAATTGTAACAAGACTCTGATCGGGACAGCTCTTGGTATCAAGTGGCACCGGCGCTACATTCACTTTATCGTAACCAGTTTCCTTACCAAATGCGGCGTTCTTATGGTTCTTTATGACTCTCAACATGTGTCTCTTGTTTTTCGTATATCTTTTAAATGATCCCACCTCTCCAGCCAATACAGCAGACGCCTTATATGAAGTTCCAGTCATTATCGCTGTTATTACACCACATATAGCTCTACCCTCTTTGCTATCATAGGATAACCCCATGTTCATTAACAAACCACCAAGGTTCGCATATCCCAATCCAAGGGTCCTGTAATCAAAAGAACCTTCGGCTATCTCTTTACTAGGAAATTGTGCCATCATAACTGAAATTTCTAAACTCAGAGTCCAGAGTTCTATAGAGTGAGTGAAGCTCTCGTAGTCAAATTTTCCGTTTTTCAAATACTTAAGAAGATTTATAGATGCCAAATTACAGGCTGTGTCATCGAGAAACATATATTCAGAACAAGGATTGGAAGCTCTTATATCTCCATCATCTGGACAGGTGTGCCATGCGTTGATGGTATCGTGATATTGAATACCCGGGTCAGCACAAGACCATGCTGCATGTGATATCTGATCCCACAATTCTCGTGCTTTGACCTTTTTCAGTGCTTTGCCATCTGTTCTTTTCAATAGTTCCCAGTCTTTATTTTCCTTAACGGCTGTGAGAAACCTATCTGTGACCCTTACCGAGTTATTAGAGTTTTGGCCTGATACTGTCAAATATGCCTCGGAGTCCCAATCGGTGTCGTAGGTCGGAAAAGTTATCTCCTTGTAGCCCTGCCTTGCATACTCCAATATTCTATTTATGTAAGTATCGGGTATCATGCTTTGACGTGCTTCTTTGATAGCCTTATTTAGTTGTCTATTTACCTTTGGGTCTGTTTTATCCTTTCTTTCAACCTTTTCGTAGTCAACAGCTTCAAAAATCTTGTTAAGCATTTTTTCATGTAACTTTGAGCCAGCAACCAGAGCAGCTACTTTTTGTTCCTCTATGACTTTCCAGTTTATGAATTCCTCGATGTCGGGGTGATCTACATCGCATATTACCATCTTTGCAGCGCGCCTTGTTGTTCCTCCAGATTTGATTGCACCGGCTGACCGGTCACCTATTTTTAAGAAAGACATTAACCCTGAAGACCTTCCTCCGCCTGTCAGACCCTCAGCACTTCCCCTTAACGATGAAAAGTTTGTTCCTGTCCCTGAGCCATACTTAAACAGCCGAGCTTCTCTTTTCCACAAGTCCATTATGCCGCCATCGTTTACTAAATCGTCTTGAACTGATTGAATGAAACAAGCGTGAGGCTGTGGGTGCTCGTATGCTGTTTTAGAAGCTGTTAATTTGTGTGTTTTATGATCAACATAAAAGTGCCCCTGACTGGGACCGTCTATCCCATAGGCCCAATGTAGCCCAGTGTTGAACCACTGGGGTGAGTTAGGTGCTCCCATTTGGTTAGCTAGAATGAATCTCATCTCATCATAATAGATTTTGGCATCTTGTTGACTGTCAAAGTAGTTCCCTTTCCAACCCCAATATGCCCACGCACCAGCTAATCTATCAAAAACTTGTGTCGCGGTTGTTTCACTAACATACCTTTGGTCAGGACTAAACTTTTCCAACGCCTGTTTATCTTCGATGCTTCGTTGCAAAAACACGGGAATTCCTTCTTCATGGACTTTCTTGAGTGCTTTAGGAACTCCAGCCTTTCGAAAATATTTTTGCGCTAAGACATCAGCAGCAACTTGGCTCCATCCTTCTGGCACCTCGATATTTTTTGCACTAAACACGATTGACCCATCAGGGTTTCTAATCTCAGAGTCCGTTTTCTTGAAACCCATGTTCTCATACACTTCTATTTCTTCGATAGTGTTTTTTCGTTCGAATTTCATAATGCTCGTTCCCAAATTTTAAACAATGGTTATATTTTATAAACAGTCATGCTGCTGCACCAGAAATTAATTGTCTTGCTTAGCACATACCACATGTTGTTGTTTTTTACGCCTGACATACAACTTGCGCGATAAAACACCCTTTGGTCAATAAAAAATTTAAAAAAAAAAAAAAAAATTTTGTTGACAGCTCTTTTAGCGAATATCGGCCAAAGAAGGACCCAAATTTGGCTACACTACCGTTCATATTTTCTTAAGCGTTCAAGTGGTCGGGGCGGCGAGATTCGAACTCACGACCTACGGTACCCAAAACCGTCGCGCTACCAGGCTGCGCCACGCCCCGCGAATCATTATAACCCAAGCTAAAATTCATCGGTCACTTTTGAACTAAAATTAACAATCTTTCAAGCAATATTATCCCAAGAATGGACCGCTCCAGCCATTTTCCCCCTTGGCCCATCTACTACTTGAAGGACAATAGCTTCTCCTGCTTGTAAATCGGAAAAACCGAAATGTCTTAGAATCTCCATATGAAGAAATATATCTTCATCCGATTGATAAACATTTGCGAAGCCGAAACCTTTTGATTTATCGAACCATTTCACCCGCGCTGGTAACATTTCAACTCCAGAGACATCTGGAATTCCGAATTCTTCACTGTCTTCGAAACTTTCGATAAGCTCGTTGGGAACGTCTAAACTATGGATAATTGAAACCTGTCTGCCCTTATCCGTATCCTGCACTTCGAACTCAACAGTTGACCCCTCAACAACAGAACCCCTGCCGAAGTTTCTTAATACGTTAGCATGTAGTAGCACATCGCCCTTGTCATCATCAACAAGTAGAAAACCAAATCCTTTTGTAGTGTCAAACCACTTTACGGTTCCTTTGAATTTAACACTCAAGCAGCCACTCCTACCCTACTAGCACTGTCAGAATTACTATACCAGAATAAAAAAAAAAAACAGCAAAAGAATTAAGGGAAAAGACGGCGCACAGTCCAAACCTTTTCACCAACTTGCCTTTCCCAAACAAACCTGTCATGGAGCCTATATTGTCCATCAGCCCAAAATTCAATTTGAATTGGTTTAATTCTGATCCCTCCCCAAAAATCTGGCCTCCTTACATTTTCTTTGAATTCATTTTGATACCTTTGCCATCTTTCAATGAGTTTTTCTCTGTTGAGCAATGTCTGGCTTTGTTTAGAAGCCCAAGCCGCAATTTTTGAGCCCATTTGTCTGTCAGAAAAATATTTGTCTGCTATCATCCCATTCTCCTTCTCGACATAACCCCTGACTCTAATCTGCCTCCTTAATGACTTCCAATGTAAGTTGAAAGCTACTTTATCACTATGGAATGCTTCTTCTGCTTTTTTTGAGCCATAATTAGTGAAGAAAACAAAGCCGTCTTCCTCAATAATTCTGAGTAGCACCATTCTCACGTTTGGTAATCCTTCTTCATCAACAGTGGCCAACGCGATCGCGTCAGGGTCATTAATTTCTGTTTTTCTAGCTTCTTCTAACCACCTACGAAAAATTGTTAGAGGATCCTTCCCGGCGAATAATTTTTGGTCAAATTTACTTTCCATGCTTATTTCCAATTTTTTTATCTGAGTTATGGCTTTTAAAAAAAAAATCTCTATCCTTTTATATAATTTATTTCAAAAAATTCACAGGGAGTATTAGTAAAATGGGTCTACTATCCGGTAAAAAGGGCTTGATAATGGGCGTCGCTAACGAAAGATCAATAGCATGGGGTATAGCGAAGGCATGTAGCTCTGAGGGTGCAAATCTAGCTTTCACTTACCAAGGTGAGGCGCTAAAAAAAAGAATAGTGCCGCTAGCTGAGAGTGTTGGGTCTGACTTTACATTGGAATGTGATGTTGGGGACCAACTTGCTATCAAAGAGACTTTCGCAGAAATAAAAAATATATGGAAAGATATCGACTTTTTGGTTCACGCGATAGGGTTTTCAGATAAAAATGAACTGAGAGGAAGATACGTAGATACCTCTAAGCAAAATTTTCTATCAACGATGGATATCTCGGTCTATTCTTTAACCGCCGTCACCCAAGAAGCTGAGAAGATCATGCTCAATGGAGGCTCTGTATTAACGCTAACATACTATGGGTCAGAAAAAGTTCTGCCACATTATAATGTTATGGGCGTTGCAAAAGCCGCATTAGAGGCTTCTGTTCGATATATGGCAATGGATTTAGGCAAAAAAAATATAAGAGTAAACGCAATAAGCGCAGGGACGGTGAAGACGTTAGCCGCTTCTGGTATTGGGGACTTTAGATATATTATGAAATGGAATGAATTGAATTCTCCCTTAAGAAGAAATGTTACCCAGACTGAAGTAGGAAACGCCTCACTTTTTCTTTTATCCGAACTATCATCTGGGATTACCGGAGAAAACCTCCATGTTGATGCAGGGTATAATATCGTAGGAATGAAGGCTGAGGATGCTCCAGACATCGACGTGGTTACTGGAAGAAAAGAGTGAAGACATGGAGAAATTACCTCACGAGAAAGGATTTCATATATCTTGGGAGCAAATCCACAGGGACTCTAGAGCTCTTGCATGGCGCTTAGAAAAAATGGCTCCTCGAGGTACTAACTGGAAAGCCATTGTAGCAGTGACGAGAGGTGGGATGGTTCCAGCAATGGTTGTAGCCAGAGAATTAGATTTGAGGATAGTGGAAACAATAAGTGTTAAATCATATAATCACCAAGTGCAATCTGAAGTGGACATTTTAAAGAGCCCTGCAGAAGCCTATGTAGGCGACGGTGATGGTATACTTATTGTAGATGACCTGGTGGATACAGGAAAAACATTCAAAGCTGTAAGAAGCTGTTACCCAAAAGCACACTATGCTGCTGTTTATGCCAAACCATTGGGCAAAGAATCTCTAGACACTTTCATAACAGAGGTCAGTCAAGACACATGGATATTCTTTCCCTGGGACATGGCCCTGCAATATGTGGCACCCTACAAGGGTGAAGGCTAAAATAGTGAGTTAATTGATATATGGACAAATCAAAAAGTGATAAGGTCTACAACCGTGATATCGGTATGCAAAGACTGGAGTCATTGATTGAAAGACTAAGAGATCCTAAAAATGGTTGCCCTTGGGACATAGAACAAGACAGTAAAAGCATAGCACATTATTGCGTTGAAGAGGCTCACGAGCTTCAGCACGCTATTTCACTGGATAAACCGGACGCAATAAAGAGTGAGTTAGGAGATCTTTTGTTCCAGATAGCTTTCCATTGTAATATAGCTGAGAAACAATATGGCTTTTCTTTTGACGACATTATTCAAGACGTTTGTGATAAAATGATTTTCAGGCATCCGCATGTTTTCAATGTAAAAAGAGGAAAAGGGAAATCTATTTCAAGCAGAGAAGTAAGAGATAACTGGGAAAAAATTAAATCGTTTGAAAAAAATAGTTTTCAAGATCCAATAAATTTTTTTGAAGATGTCCCCCTATCACTTTCAGCATTATCTCATGCCATGAAAGTTCAAAAAAAAGCTTCACAGCTAAAATTCGATTGGACTAATTCTGAAGGAATACTTGAAAAGATAAACGAAGAGGCGAAAGAACTATTGTGTGCTTTTGAAGCTAATGAAGAAATTGCTATTGAAGAAGAGTTCGGAGACCTTCTTTTTTCGCTTGTAAATTTGGCTAGAACACTTGGCTTAGACCCCGAGAAAAGCTTGGGAATTTCAATCAATAAATTTAAAAAAAGAGTAGTTGAGTCAATTAAGATAATAGCATCAGAGAAAGTATCTGAAGAACAATTAACCGATAAAAAGTTACAGAAAATATGGGAGCAAGTGAAGGAATTGCTTAAAAAGAATGATGCTTAAAACAATCTTAGAGAGATGTAAAAGCGTTGGAATCAGAATGACTGGGCAGAGACGATTAATTATTACTGTACTTGAAAACTCAAGAGATCACCCAGATGTCGAAACTTTGTTCGAACGAGCGAACGAAATTGATAATAAAGTATCAATAGCCACGGTGTATAGAACAGTAAAGATTTTAAAAAATGCTGGCATTCTTGAAAAATTGGAGTTTAACGACGGTAGATCAAGGTTTGAAGATGCGGTAAGGAAACATCATGATCATCTAATCGATTTAGATACTGGTAAAGTTATTGAGTTTATCGATGAAGAGATAGAACATATACAAAAAAAAATAGCAGACAAGTTAGGTTATAAGCTAATTGGGCATAAACTAGAATTATATGGAAAGAAAAATGATAGGGACAATTAATAGGATACGTGCACGTGAGATAATTGATAGCAGAGGAAATCCAACCATTGAAGTTGATGTATATCTTCTCAATGGTTCTTATGGGAGAGCTTCAGTTCCCTCTGGGGCATCCACTGGTAGGCACGAAGCGATAGAGCTGAGGGATAATGATTTATTAAGATTTTTGGGGAATGGAGTTAGAAAAGCGGTTGGTAACGTTAATGAGAAAATAAATCCACAGTTGAAGGGTAAAGATGCTACAGATCAAAAACAAATTGACTACACACTTATACAACTAGATGGCACGCCAAATAAATCAAATTTGGGAGGAAACGCTATTTTAGGTGTTTCTCTTGCAGTGGCTAGAGCGGCTTCACATTTAAAAAAACAGTCCCTATTCAGTTACCTGGCCACTGGCAAGGAGTACAGGCTGCCCGTGCCATTAATGAATATAATAAATGGGGGAAGTCACGCCGATAACTCTATCGATTTTCAAGAGTTCATGATTATGCCAATCGGAGCAAAAACGTTTAGAGAAGCCTTACAAATGTCCTGCGAAGTTTTTCAAACTCTGAAAAAGAATTTTAAGGCAGAGGGATTGAGTACAAATATTGGAGACGAAGGCGGATTTGCACCCACTTTAGAAAGTGCGGAGGCTGCATTAGATGCAGTCATTAAGGCTATCAATTCTTGTGGATATAAATTAGAGAAAGACTTCTATCTTGCACTCGACTGCGCGTCAACTGAATATTACGATGGCAATAAGTATAATTTGGTAGGGGAAGGTAAATATTTAACAGCTAAAGAGAATGCTGGGTATTTAGGAAGTCTATGCAAGAAGTATCCTATCTTTTCTATTGAGGACGGAATGGCCGAAGATGACTGGGATGGCTGGAGGCTGCTTACAAAAAACCTTAGCTCAAAAGTTCAATTAGTTGGAGATGATTTATTTGTTACTAACAAAGTCAGGTTAAAAGAGGGGGTGGAAAGGAGTGCTGGCAATGCAATACTAATAAAGCCAAACCAAATAGGCACACTCAGTGAAACTTTAGAAACTATCGCGCTAGCAAAGAAAAATGATTATTCCTGTATTATGTCTCACAGATCCGGTGAAACGGAAGATACTTTCATAGCCGATTTAGCCGTAGCCACCGGGTGCACTCAAATAAAGACTGGTTCTTTATCAAGAAGTGACAGATTAGCGAAGTATAACCAGCTGTTAAGAATAGAAGAAGAAATTGGGCAAAATGCTAAATATATTGGCAATGATATCTTAACAGGAGCGTGCTGAGTTTCCTAACCCACTCCTAACTGTTTTGTAACAGGCAAAGCTTAAATGCTTCCTATTGCTGTATTTACTAAATTCAATTGGTCTATGGAATGTCAATCGAACGCGGCCATGGCTTACTTTCTTTATAATCTTTTTTATGTTTCCAAATATCGTATCTTCCTCTCTCCAGAAGCTGTAAAAACCTGGATCACTTTCTATCGGTGATTCGTAGTTAATTGTTATAGGTTGCACTGTTCCCAAATTGTTTTTTTTAAAAAAGTCACTGTAGCAAACCTCAAAAAGCGAGGATTTGAATTGTTTTAGACTGGAACCGTCGGTGCTGGTTCCTTCTGGGAAGAAAAATACACTTTGGTTTTTTTTTAAACACTCTTCCAATGCTTGCTTTTGAGAAAGCGCATGAAAAGACTTTCTTTCTATAAATATTGTTTGCCCTAGTACTGCCAGAAATCCTAATCCTGGCCAAGATCTAACCTCACTTTTTGCTATAAAAACAACATCTATAGTACTATTTATAGCTAATATATCGAGCCAAGAAATATGGTTAGAAACAAAAATATTAGAGCTTCTACCAATTCCTATTAATTGCCGGTCGACACCAATCGTTTTCATTACGGCTCTAGACCAAAGTTTCTTCGTGAGCAGAACCACTATTCTTACTTCAAAAAAATAATCTAAAAACAATCCCATTAAGTGAATAGGCATAAGAATTATTGTCATAACGACAACAATTGAAGCTCTCAGGATCGCGATTGAAATCATTTAAACTTCCAATTGTTTATATTTCTACTACTTTCATGTCTGATTTGAAACGTCTCATGTTTTCCTGATACCAAAATGCAGACTTAGTGATGCCTTCAATCTCTCTTTCTGTCAATTGTCTAACAACTTTTGCCGGAGATCCCATAATTAGTGAATTTTCAGGAAACGTTTTACCCTCAGTTACTAGGGAGCAGGCACCCACTAAGCAATTTTTTGATATTCGAGCACCATTTAATATCGTAGATCCCATTCCAATCAATGAGTTATCTTCGATCACACAACCATGAAGCATAGCCTTATGCCCAATTGTACAGTTTTTTCCTATTTCAATTGGGAAACCTAAATCGGTATGAAGTATTGTATTTTCTTGTATGTTGGTACCATCGTTTATAGTTACTATTTCGTTATCGCCCCTTATAGTTGTTCCAAACCAAACAGATGTCGCTCCTTTCATAATCACGTTGCCAATTACAAATGAATTTGGAGCAATCCAAAAATCACCGTTATTTGGTAAGGTCGGCCTCATTGCGCCGATTTCATATATCGTTGTCATGACTTTAGATCCTTAAATTCATTTGTTAGCGTTTCCACAAATTTCTCCAATTCGTTATTTCTAACGCGCCTCAATTTCTCAGATATTATAATGGACTTAACTTCTTTAAGCGTTTTATCGAAATCTCTATTCACAATAACATAATCATATTCTTTCCAATGCATAATTTCATCAATGGATTTTCTCATTCTATCTTTAACTGTTTCCGATGAATCTTGGGCTCGGTCCATTAACCTTTCATGCAATTCTTTAATTGATGGAGGTAGAAAAAATATAGAAATGACAAATTTGCTAAAAGAAGAACTTCGGATCTGTTTGCCACCTTGCCAGTCAACATCGAAAATCAAGTTTTTACCTTGAATTATCGAATCTTTAACGGCTTTGAGAGGAGTTCCATATAAATTTCCAAAAACTTTTGCATGCTCTAAAAATTGGCCATCATCAATGTTTTGTCTAAATTGATCGACCGTTAGAAAATAATATTCTCTCCCATTTACTTCACCAGGTCGTGATTTTCTTGTTGTAGCAGAAACAGAAAACAAGAAGTTTTCATTCCCTTCTACCAGGGCACGAGCAATACTTGTTTTACCAGCACCTGATGGAGAAGATAAAATAACTAAGACGCCTTTCTTTGACACGGCCACTTTCTCCATAAATTTACTTTAATACACAAACTGATCTTCTCTTAGTCCTAACAAGTGAAGGATAGCCGATATATTTGAATTCTTTAACACATGTTTTGCTGCAAGATTAACTTGGTGACCTCCCTTGAACGAGATACCCATGCCAGACTCAGAAATCATCCCTATATCATTGTTGCCATCACCTACAGCAACAACATTAGTGGTTTTTTTTCCTTGCCTAGCACTTAATTGTTTCATTAATTCAGTTTTCATCTCGGAATTTATTTTGGATCCTAATATTTTCCCGGTTAAGCGATTACTTTTGAATTCTAAAACATGAGCAAATGAAAAATCAGCCTTCAATTCCCTTTGTATGCGATCGGAAAAAAAGGTGAATCCTCCTGAAAGAATAGCAGTTTCTCCAAAATTTTTTTTGAACGTTTTAAAAAGAACCTTAGCTCCGTGCCTAATATTTATTCTTTTAGCCATACATTTCTCTAAAACCTCTATTCGAGTCCCTTTAATCAAAGCTAATCTTCTTTCTAACGCTTCGTCAAAATTTAAACCCTCTTTCATAGCTAAACTCGTAATTTTTTTTACCTCGGGCCCTTTACCTACGAGCTCAGCAATCTCATCGATACACTCCTCTTCTAATATGGTGCCATCCATGTCAGATATTAACAAATGTACGCGCCTATCATCCTCAGATATGAAATTTAAATCGATTTTTTTTCCATTATTTAGCTGTTTAGCAGATGGGATTAGTTTTCTCTTTACCTCAAATTGTGCTCCAAAGGTGCCCATAACATCGACCCTTTCCGCTCTTAGATAATCCTTTAGGAAAGAGATATCGGACTTTACTAAAGCCTCACAGGAAGTTGCGACACAAAAATTTAACATCACATGGAAATATAGTCTTCTTATTATTTTATTTTTTCAATAGTTCCGCAACTAAGAATGCAAGCTCAAGAGATTGAGAGGCATTCAGTCTCGGATCACAGGCGGTATGATATCTTGAAGAGAGATCCTCATCAGCAATTGATTGAGCCCCTCCGGTGCACTCGGTCACATCTTTCCCAGTCATTTCAAAATGAACACCTCCTGGATATGTTCCTTCGGATCGATGCACCGCAAAAGAATTTTGAACTTCCGATAATACGTGCTCAAATGGCCTAGTTTTGAACCCACTATTTGATTTGATTGTATTACCATGCATGGGATCACAACACCACACGACATTAAAACCCTCGGACTTAACGCTCGTTATAAGCTTGGGTAGATATTCTGAAACTTTATCATGACCGTATCTAGTTATCAGAGTAAGCCGTCCCATTTCATTGTCGGGATTTAGTTTCTGTACTAATTTTAATAGGTCATTTGCTGATAAGCTTGGTCCACACTTAAGCCCTATAGGGTTTTCAACACCACTGCAAAAATCAACATGCGCTCCATCAGGATCCCTGGTTCGGTCTCCAATCCAAAGCATATGACCAGACCCCGCAACTGGATTACCCGTCAGGCTGTCAATTCGACAAAGTGCTTCTTCGTATTCCAAAAGGAGTGCCTCATGACTTGTGTAAAAGTCAACTCTCCTAAGGGACAAAGTGTTATTCGGTGAAACACCCGCAGCCTCCATGAATTCAAGGGCTTCCGAGATTTTTTCTGCAAGTTCTGAAAATTGCTTGTATGTACTCCCTGCCCTAGTACTTTCCAAAGTCCAAGCATGTACTTGGCGAATGTCAGCAAACCCTCCTTGAGAAAATGCCCGCAGAAGATTTACGGAAGCCGCTGATTGTGTATATGCTTGAAGCATTCTCTTTGGATCAGGCTCTCTACTTTTTAAGTTGGGAGTAATATCATTGATGATATCTCCTCTATAGGATGGTAATTTCTGATCATTTATTACTTCAAAGTCCGCAGATCGAGGCTTTGCAAACTGCCCCGCCATGCGGCCTACTTTTATGACTGGTTTTTTTGAACCGAACGTCAAGACAACTGCCATTTGAAGCATTACTTTAAAAGTATCTCTGATTAAATTTGCAGAAAATTCTGAGAAGCTTTCAGCACAATCTCCCCCCTGAAGCAAAAGAGCATCACCGTTACCTACAGCGGAGAGGTGCTCTTTTAAACTTCTCACTTCTCCTGCGAAAACTAACGGTGGTAACGCCTCTAAACTACTCCCAACAGACTCTAACTCTTTAGCATTACGATAAACGGGCATTTGAACCCGAGGTTTTTCTCGCCAATTTGTTTTATCCCAGCTCATTTACATTCCTCAGTAACCTTAAATCAATGCCCTGCTAGGTATTACACTTATTAGGTCTAAAAAACAACCTGAAGAATAATAAAAAAAGTGAAAAAAAATGCCCCGCCTTATTGACTACTGAATATTCAATACATACATAATAGCGACAAAATGAATAACGAAGGAAACTTTCCCAATGAAAAAGGCTTTTGAAGCAGACACCGGTCGTGTTCTTAATATAGTGATTAACTCTCTTTACTCGGAAAAAGAAATTTTTCTAAGAGAATTAATTTCAAACAGTAGTGATGCACTTGATAAAAGGCGTTTTCTCTCTTTAACCGATAAAAATGAAAGCGTTGGGACTGAGGATCTTAAAATTCAAATTCATGCAAATAAGAAGGACAGTACCCTTACAATTACAGACAATGGCGTCGGCATGACTAGAGAGGAGTTAGAGAACTCTTTGGGAACTATCGCAAAATCAGGCACTACGGAGTTCTTAGCGGAGCTTGAAAAAAATGCCGGCAAAGATAAAAAAAAGAAAGACGTTAACCTCATAGGTCAGTTTGGTGTGGGCTTTTATTCTGCTTTCATGGTCGCAGATAAGGTTGAGGTGGTAAGTAAAGGAACTGGGCAAACCAAGGCAAACAAATGGGAGTCAGACGGTGTTTCTGGCTACGAAATATCTGATGCTACAAAAGAAGAGGTGGGTACAGAAATAACCCTCCACATGAAGAGAAGCGAAAAAGAATACCTTGATAAAGAGAGAATAGGCTTTATCACGCGAAAGTATTCCGATCATTTAATGTATTCTGTAAACTTTATTGATGGTAAAAATGAGCCTGAATTGCTTAATAAAGCCTCAGCAATATGGACAAGAGAAAAGAAAGACATTTCTGTTGAGCAGTATGAAGAGTTTTACAAACAGATAGGTGCTGGTTATGACAAACCTTTGCTCACCTTGCATAATAAGGTAGAAGGGACACTTAGCTATACAAATCTTCTCTTTATCCCTGGGTCAAGGCCATTTGATTTATTCCAAATGGACGTAAAATCTAAAATCAAGCTTTATTCAAACAGGGTCTTAATAACTGAAGACTCAGAAAGTGTTTTGCCGAGATGGCTAAGGTTTGTGAAAGGTATAGTGGACACATCGGACGTCGATCTTAATGTTAGCAGAGAAATGCTACAACATAATGTTACATTGAATAAAATTTCTAAGGCTTTAAAGAAAAGAGTAATCAACGAACTGAAGAAGCTTAAAGATAAAGACCCAGAAAGATATTCTTCTTTTTGGAATGAATTTGGGATTGTTCTAAAGGAAGGAGTTTATGAAGATTTTGATCTAAAGACGGAGCTTCTCGAACTATCAAAATTTCAGTCTATGAATGAAGACAAGCCGGTGTTTTTGACGGATTACATCGAAAAAATGAATGCTGAACAGAAGGATATATACTACTTGGCGGCCGAGAGTAAGGAAATGGCAGAAGGGAGTCCTCATCTTGAGGTATTCAAACAAAAGAAGCTTGATGTTTTATTTTTAACAGACCCCATTGATACATTTTGGTTGTCTATGGCTAGTGATTTTCAAGATAGAAAGTTTGTCTCGATCACAAAAGGGGATATAGACCTCACAGCTTTTGCGGACGACAAAAAAGAGAAAAATAAAAAAACGCCGGCAGGCATAAAGGGTCTTGTTGAAAAAATTAAAGAAATACTCGGCGATCACGTACAGGATGTTAAAGTTTCCACAAAATTGGTTGATAGTGCTTGCTGTCTAGTTGCGCCAGATACTGGGATGGATGTTCAAATGGAAAGAATAATGAAAATTCAAAACAAGGACTTTAAGGGGATGCCCAGAATATTAGAGGTAAACCCTGATCATAATATAATAAAAAAACTGAATAAGATAAAGGACTCAGACAAAGATGCATTGAAAGACGCTTCCTTTCTGCTATTTGATCAAGCAAAAATGGTCGAAGGAGAGCTCCCTCAGGACGTAGCAAAATTTAACCAAAGAATGTCAAAGTTCTTGGGTCTTGCTTTGGGTTGATCTGTTTACGCACTTTGATAAAGCGTGGTGACGCATGCCCCACCCAAACCAAGATTATGTTGCAAAGCTGTCGTAGCACCATCAACCTGCTTTTCTCCGGCATTACCGCGGAGTTGCTGAGTAAGTTCAAAACACTGGGCCAATCCAGTTGCTCCGAGCGGGTGTCCCTTCGATAGCAGTCCACCTGATGGATTTGTGACAAACTTTCCTCCAAAAGTATTGTCTCCATCGCTAACGAACTTCTGTGCTTCTCCCTCTTTACATAAACCTAGCGCTTCATAAGTAATAAGTTCATTATGCGCAAAACAATCATGGAGTTCCACGACGTCTATATCCTGAACGTCAAGACCAGCTTGGTTGTATACATTTTTAGCTGCTTCCTTTGACATGTCATATCCTACCAATTGCATCATGTCTCTATCTGCAAATGTGGACTCGTAATCAGTTGTCATGGACTGTGCTAATATCCTAACGGACGAGTCAATATTATGTTTATTAGCAAAATTTTCAGACACCAAGATAGTTGCAGCCCCACCACATGTTGGAGGACACGCCATTAACCTTGTCATCACACCCGGCCACATTATTGGTGACCCCAACACTTCATCTTCACTAACCTCCTTTTTGAAAAGAGCTAAAGGGTTTTTGGCAGCGTGTCTGCTTGCCTTAGCCCTAATCTTTGCAAAGTCTTTCATAGTGGTTCCATACTTATCCATATGCGATTTTCCAGCACCTCCAAAATAACGTAACGCTAATGGAATCTCTGCATTGCCTACTAACTGTTCACACGTTTCATTAAATTCACCAAAAGGACTAGGTCTATCTGTGTAAATATCACCGAGAGCGCCTGGCCTCATTTGTTCAAAGCCCAAAGCTAGCACGCAATCACTAGCGCCACTTTCTATAGCTTGCCTTGCTAAATAAAGTGCTGTTGAACCTGTTGAACAATTATTATTTACATTTATAATTGGAATACCGGTCATTCCAACATGATACAAAGCACGCTGACCTGATGTGGAGTCTCCAAATACATATCCTACAAACGCACTTTGAATATTGCTATAGTCCACTCCGCTATCTTCCAGTGCCAACCTCGCTGCTTTTGCACCCATAATATCATAGGTCTCCGAAGCTCCCGGCTTGGCAAAAGGTATCATTCCAACTCCAGCTACCACTACTTTATTTCCAGATGATTTCTTTGTCATTCGAAGCTCCGTTTTTTTATAATGACTTCCAGTTTATAAACTATACTTAAAAAGGTCAACTTCTCCATTTTCAACTGCAGTAAATGGTAATAAATCTGTTACGATAGAATATTGAGATCTATGAGTTTGAGTTAAACGAGATTTAGTTGTGTGATATAAAATTGATTTACAATAACGCTTTTCGCAAAGTAAACTTATAACATGGTGAAGATTGTATTTAAATTTTTTGCAGTTGTTTCTTATTTGCTAATATTTAGGGTACTATTAGCAGAGCCTTTGCTAGATGGAGCTGACTTCGATTACGGTGAATATTTATCTGGGCAGTGTGTAACATGTCATCAAAGTTCTTCTGATAAAGGTATACCTGCCATTAATGGCGCTGAAGCCCTCTACATCGCAAAGCGCTTAGTCTTATATAAAAATAAGGAGTTAGAGAACGAAGTAATGCAACTGGTTGCTAGTGCTCTAGACAAGGAGGAAATAGCATCATTAGCCATTTATTTTAACAGCTTAGAAAAATAGCTTAAACCTTTTCGAACATAGATAAAAACCAAATTCCTATTTTTTTAAATTTTTTTTCAAAAAAAAAATAATCCTGTTACACTAAAAGAAAAAATAGGGAGGACACTATGAATAATTTATCTAGACGTTCCTTTGTATCTTTTGCTCTTGCTTCAACATCCTTACTAGCGATGCCAGCTATTTCTACGGGTTCAGCGCGACCTAAAGTTGTAGTTGTCGGCGGTGGTGCAGGTGGTGCTACGGCAGCAAGATATATCGCAAAAGATTCCAAAGGCGCAATTGATGTGACTTTAATTGAAGCATCAAAACAATATTACACATGTTTTTATTCAAACCTTTATCTAGGTGGGTTTCGTGAATATGACTCAATTGGACACTCATACGATAACTTAAGCGCTAATCATGGAGTTAACGTGGTACATGATTGGGCAATATCTGTCGATTCGTCTGCTCGCAAAGTGAGATTAGGCTCTGGAGCGACTGTAAGTTATGATAGGTTGGTTTTATCACCTGGGATAGACATTAAATATGACAGCATTAATGGGTACTCGGTTGAGGCCCAAACAAAAATGCCTCATGCTTGGAAGTCGGGAACACAAGTTAAGGTTTTGAGAGATCAAGTCTTAAATATGCCAAAGGGTGGTACCTTTGCGATGGTTCCTCCGCCAAACCCCTACAGATGCCCTCCCGGACCTTATGAGCGCATTTCGATGGTTGCGCACATACTTAAAGAAAGAAATCCGACTGCCAAAATTGTTGTTGTAGATCCAAAAAATAAGTTTTCTAAACAAGGACTATTTATGGCTGGCTGGGAAAAACATTACCCTGGCATGGTCGAATGGATTGATAACGATACTCATGGGGGAATTAAAAACGTAAATCCTGAAACGATGGAAATTGAGACTGATATCGATACATTTAAGGCGGACGTAGCCTGTGTGGTTCCAGCACAGAAAGCGGGTGCCATAGCCATGAATGCTGGTGTAACAGATGGAGATTGGAGCCCAATAATTCCAGCATCTATGCAAACTAGGGCAGATAGTAATATTTACGTTCTAGGGGATGCATCAGTTGCTTCGTCAATGCCTAAATCTGGTTTTTCTGCAAACAGCCAAGCAAAGGTTGCAGCAAATCATATCAGAGGAGAACTCACCGGTAGCAAGGTATTTGCCGCGAAATTCTCAAACACATGTTGGTCTTTAGTGGCTACCAATGACGGTATAAAGGTTGGTGCAAATTATAAGGCTGGAGAAGAAAAGATCGAAGCAGTGGAAAAGTTTGTATCTAAAACAGATGAGAACAACGCCAAGCGTAAGAAGACCTACGAAGAGTCTATAGGTTGGTACAACGGTATAACTACGGATATGTTCTCATAGGTTTTTTTAGGAAGGCAGTTGCATGACTGCCTTCCTATTTAAACTCCAATAACCCTGACAGGCGAAGGGGTTTTTGGCTTTATCTCTCTCTTATCAATAATATAGTTTTTCAATATATCGTATATAGCAGGACCTTCTACGTTTTCGTTTACTGATCCCCAACCAGACACTACGTACTCTTTCGTTTTCTGAATATCTTTACCATTACGCACTAATTTTAAATTTTTTATGCGATGCCCCATCTTTTCTTTTGGGTGGCAATCATACGTCATGCCACCTACTCTAACCATATCACCTCCTTGCTGGAAAAATGGGTCAGGATTAAAAATATTATCGCAAATATCTTCGAGTAATTCTTTGATTGCCTTTCCAGTCATTTTCATTCGGTAGACCTCGGGATAGTTTATGGCAGTTTGACTGTAAACATCTTCAGTGGTGATATTTTGATCAGGCAAAAGGGTCGTCCCCCAGCGAAAGCCTGGGCTTAAAGAAATTTCACTATCTCTCTGTTGAATTATTGAGTCACAAATTACATCATCCCAAGTCCCATTAAAACTACCCCTTCTGTATAATAGCGACCCGGTACGGCCAATGACGTTCTGACATTCCATTTCGAAGGGAGCTCTTACCTCTTTTATTTTCTTCATCATTTCATTGTCTGACTTTAGAATATCAGAAAAAATTGGAATTAGAGATGATGTACTGTCAACAACTTTCCCATTACGCACCTGCAAATCTATTCTTCCCAAGTACTTTCCATGAGACCCGGACGATAGCAAGAGAGTATTGTTTAATCTTATTGCATGAGGTACGGCGTCATGAGTATGCCCTGTCAAAATGACATCTATACCAGTAATAATTCTAGCAAGTTTTTGATCCACATCAAACCCATTGTGAGAAAGCAAAACTATAACCTCTGCACCCTTTTCCTTCGCTTTATTTACATTCTCCTGTAGCAACTCACTACGTATTCCGAATGACCACCCCTCAACCATATAGCTAGGATTTGCGATGGGTGTATAGGGAAAATGCTGACCAATAACTGCTACCTTGATCCCCCCTTTTTCGAAGAATAATGTGCTATCAAAAACTTGTTCTTCCCATTCGGTATCAAAAACGTTTCCACCTATAAATGGGCACCTGAGTAGTTCTGTAAGTTTTTTTAATCTCTCCTTACCAAGTGTAAACTCCCAGTGCCCTACCATAGCATCCGGTGAAAGAAGGTTCATGGTAGAAACCATATCCATACCTTGTGTTTTTAGAGAAGTGTATGACCCTTGCCATGTATCTCCACCATCTAATAATAAGACCTTATCATTTCCCCTTTCTTCACGAATAGCTTTAATGAGATAGGCAGTTCGATCCAACCCACCCAATTTCCCATACTCTTTAGCAAGGCTTACATAATCAACCATGGTATGTGCGTAAGCCAAAGGCGAGTTTTTCTCTATTGAAAAATGTTCCAAAAAATCTTTTCCAACCAAATGAGGCGGAATGCCTTCAAAGTCTCCTACTCCATAGTTTTCTGATGGTGGACGAAAATATACTGGCTTCAATTGCGCGTGTATGTCCGTTATGTGCAATAAGGTGACTTGCCCCTTTGAGTCAAATTTCAGAAGATCCGATGCCGTTATGTTTTTTGGAGAAGCGATTGTTGGGAAGCTACTGGTAGAAAAAAGACCGCCCATTACCGATAAATACTGTAGAAATTCTCTTCTGCCAAACATTACCCCAGTGTAATGACAATTTCTTAAATATAAAAATGAAAAAAACTAGTCTTCTGGAGTTACGTCTATATCTCTCGCTTTCCCGATTATCTTCACGGGTACATCACAGTTTTTCATGCAGGGATTGCCATCGATAGTGGATGCATCTGGCCTAGGGTCTGGTAAAAGAAAGCCATCTTGGTTAGGCATTTTAATTAACCCAATGTTTTGATCAGATAGGACAAAATCATCGTCAATAATATCATTCATATATAGAAGATAAGCAACTATCTGATAGGTTTCGTCATAGGAAAGAGATTGTGATACACCAAAGGGCATAGCCCGATATATGTAATCAAACATTGTTGAAGCATACGGCCAATAGCTTCCAGTAGTTTTTAGAGGATCATGAGTGTTTAAAGTACCCTCACCCCCAACTAATTCAGGCCATCTATCTACACCTTCTCCAAAGTCTCCATGGCAAGACGCACATTGCTCTGCAAAAACTTCTTCGCCATCAAAAACAGAACCTGAGCCAATTGGAGCGCCTACCCCATCAGGTCTTACGTCTATGTCCCAACCTTTTACTTGTTGACTCGTTGCTATATTCCCTAGGTTAAATGCTCTGTCGGATGCTTGCAACGACCATGTGCCCATTAAACTAGTCAGCAATAATACTGAAACTATTTTAACCCAAACGTACATTGTCAACCTTGCCAGACTTACTTACCAGCCAAGTGGCAATAGAATTATTATGATAAATTGAATTTTTACCTCTGATCTTTTGAAGGTCTTGAATATATGGTTGAACGTATCCAGTTTCATCCATAGCCCTTGATTGGATCAACAGCTCTTCGCCACGCCATTCGAATGGAAGTGTAAACCTTACTAAAGACTTTGCCATTATAGGCGCATGTAGCTGAGCAGTTGTCCAGTTTTTGCCACCATCTAAAGAGACGTCAACCCTTTTTATTTTTCCGTTTCCTGACCAAGCTAGACCTCTTAATTGTTGAATTCCCTTATGGTGGATAGGCTTTTCGGGGCTTGGTGATGTAATCACTGATTTTGCTTCCATAACCCATGTAAACATTCTTGCCTTTCCGTCTGTTAATAAGTCAGTATATTTCGATGTTTCCTCTCTTGTCATATAAGGCTTGTCACCAAACTCAAGTCTCCTTATCCATTTAACCCACATATTACCTTCCCACCCTGGCACCACAAGACGAGCGGGGTAGCCTTGCTCTGGCCGTAAGGCTTCACCATTCATTGCCCACGCAATCAAACAATCACCCAAAATTTTCTCAATAGGAATGGATCGCGTCATTCCGGAAGTATCACTGCCCTCAGCCAAAACCCATTTTGCCTTTGGCTTTAATCCCGTTTCTCTAAGAAGATCGCTAAGTTTTACCCCCGTATATTGTACGTTATGAACCATACCAAAAGTATATTGGCACCCATTAAGTTGAGCCCCTTTCCATTCCATGCCCCCATTAGCGGCACATTCTAGGAAATAAAATTTATTGACTTGAGGAAACCTCTTCAAATCTTCGAGACTGAAGATCATCTCTCTATCTACCAATCCATTTATCATAAGGCGGTAATCAGTTGGATTAATTTCAGCTACTCCACCGTGATGCCTCTCAAAGCAGAGGCCATTTGGGGTTATGATACCTTCCAGATCCTGCAAAGGCGTAAAATTAACAGATGACTGAGAAGAAGCAGTAAGCCAAGGGACATTCCGTCTAATAACTTCACGTTCAAACTGTGAGGGACTTCCGTAAGGATTTTCATCCACGCCTGCGCCTAAGTCTGGGGTCCATTCAGGTAAGTTCGGAGGAAGGTTATTTGGGTTTGGCTTGTCTTGAGCTAGAACCCTAGTCGAAAATCCCACAGAGCCAAGAGCAGCGAAGGATTTGATCAAGTTGCGTCGATTGAATTTCAATACTTTTACCTTCCATCAAAAAAGTTACTATTAGACAACTTTTATGCTTTTAGCCAATTTGTACTGGTTACCACCATCTTCTTCCCATGTAAGGTCAAACGTTCCAGCCTCTTTTATTTTAAAGGGGAATGAGATATATGGATTGCTCGAAATAGACGGCTCTAAATTTACTGTAAATACTGTCTTACCATTGAACATGGCGTTGAACTTGTTAATAATTAGGCGTGGTATAGTTTTCCCATCTGAGCCCTTTACTCTTCCACTGTGCATTGGGTGTCTAATAAGGGTCTTAATCTCTATCACCTCGTCAAGCTCTGCTTCTTTTGGTATCTTGGCTCTTGGTTTAATTTTAGACATTGCTATCCTCCACAGCCCCCTATTGTCACTTTTATAGTTGATTGAGTTATTGAGTGGGTGCCATCATTAAACTTCGCAATCAAATAAACATCCTGGGTTTTAGAGAGTCTCATCCTCGTTGATGCAAAACATTCACCTGAATAGGGTGTAAAATTGAATTTAGCAACACTCGGAGAAGGGTTTCCGTCTGCCAATATATGAACTTCTTTAACAAAATCTTCATCAGACATTGGACTTTCTATCTCAAATGCAACCTTAACCTGATTACCGTTCTCAGCAATTTCAGGAACATCTAAAAAAACGTCTGCATCTCTTGTCTGTGACCCGGAAACTATGTTATTGATTTGATCAGACACTTCGGGCTTACCGGCTAAAACGTCACCAACACCAGAGCAAAAAAGTGCGCTGGAGACAGCCACCATTTTTACAGCTTTTCTACGGCTTAAATTCACAAATCCCCCTTACTTTTTCGTAATCATATATCACTCATGCTGGAAGAGCAATGGTTTCCTAGACATAATTATTTTCAAAAATTTTACTTCAGTTTATTGCTTTTAATGACATCA
>CABZEW010000017.1 GCA_902524845.1 uncultured Alphaproteobacteria bacterium | reverse complement strand
AATAACGATTGGCCCAAGAGAGGCTCTTAGGCAAGCTAAATTTTACATTAATGATGTCAATTGGCTAGATGATATGACTTTTGAAGAGCTTATTGGCTCAACAAAAAATGTTTTTATTAAGACTCGATACCAAAGAACGCCAGTCATGGCCGAAATCAGCCCCTTACCTTCAAAAAAAGCATTGGTAACCCTTTTTAATGAAGAAGAGGGTATATCACCTGGTCAAGCTTGTGTTTTTTATTGCGAAGAAAAAAAACGAGTTTTGGGAGGAGGATGGATAACAAAATGAGTATGGTTTTAATATGACAATAATTATCTCACCTGCAAAGAAACTTACGCCGACTAATAACAGCCTTGGTCTTGAAACTACAGAAAGCGAGTTTCCTGATAAGCTGGTTGAGCTAATTAATTATGCAAAATCTTTAAGTGAAAAAGATTTAGTTGATAAAATGAAAATTAGTGCTTCTTTAGCACAGCTTAACTTTGATCGATTTCAACAATTTCAGGACAAACCTAGTTTAAATGCAACCACGCAAGCAATTTATACCTTTAAGGGTGATACGTATGTTGGTTTAAACGCTGAAAACTTTACAAAAGATGATTTACTTTTTGCACAAAAGAATTTGTTAATTATTTCTGGGCTATATGGAATATTAAGACCTCTTGATGGAATTCAACCTTATAGATTTGAGATGGGAACAAAAATTGATCTCAACGGTTATAAATCACTGTATGAATTTTGGATGGACCCCCTTTTCGAATTCATGAAAAATAGAGTCCAATCAGACAAAAACCAAGTGCTAAACCTTGCGTCTGAAGAATATTCAAAGGTACTTAATTTTAATAAATTAGGAAGTAACCTCATCACTCCAATATTTAAGACAAAGAAAAACGGGGTGCTGAAAACGATTGGCATATTATCGAAGAAGGCAAGAGGAATGATGGCAAACTATGTCATTAAGAATAAAATCAAAGACTATGAAAATGTTTGTGAGTTCTCAGAAGATGGATATGTTTACAGCAAGAAATTCAGTGATTCATCAAGCCCAGTTTTTATAAAATAGCCCCTCAAAAACTTTTAGCCCTTCTTCTTTGTTTCCTACCCTTATCTTTATCTATACCCTCAATTAATAGCCTTGTCATGGGATGGTTTGGAAACTCTTGGGAATACGCTTCTAACAATTCATTAATTGCCTCACTTTGATTAATACTTGGGTCAAGCGATATGATCCAATCGAAGAATATGGTTCTACAAGAACTTTTATCAATATTCTCAATGTTATAAGCCTCAAAAATAAGACCTTTTTTATCACAATGGATATCACCTTTAAAAATCTTGCTTTGTTTGCTAATCAACGACTTAATTACCTTTCTTTGACTTTAAAAAAAGAAATGAAATCATAATAATACCAAATATAAAAATAAATGGTCCAAAGAGATACAGAAAAATATTGTATCGGGAAAATTCCGGTTTGAATAGAATGTAAGTTCCATATTTTGAAACTAGAAATTCCTCTATTTCTTCGTCTGAGAAGCCTCCGACTAGTTGATCCCGTATAAACAAGCGAATGTCTTTAGCAAACTCAGAGTCAGAGCTATCTATGTTTTCATTCTGACAGACTAGACAGCGAATATTTGCACTTAAGTTTCTAGCTCTATTTTCTAATGTTGAATTATTTAAAAATTCAGAAGGCTCAACTGCAAAAGCGTTTGACGCAACAAAAAGAGTAAAGAAAAGGTAGTAATGATATTTCAATTTATATTTTTATGCCCTTGATCTATTTCTGTTAGTAGTGAAAGACAGCAGGCTAAGACCCGCCCCTAATGATATCATTATTACCCCCAACCAAATAAAAGAGATAAAAGGTTTAATGTACGTTCTTACCACCCAAGCGTTTTCATCTAACTTATTGCCCAGAACCATATAAAAATCATTAAAAACTGTTGGCTTTATGGACGCTTCTGTTGTGACCTCGTTGCGCGAGGGGTAAAGTCTTTTTTCAGGAAACAGTATTCCAATGGATTTGTTGTTACGCATTACCTCAAATGAACCTGAAACTCTCTTAAAGTTTTTTTCCACTGAATAATCTATACCTTTAAATACTATTTGATAAGATTTAACAAAGAAACTATCTCCAACTTTCACGTGTCGTATATCCTCTGTTTCCCAACTTGTAACAGCAGTGACTCCAAAAATTAGTAATCCGAAACCAAAATGGGCACAAGTTCTCCCCATCAACCTAAAATTTATTGTAAGTGATCCCCTGTTTCTTTTAAATATTGAGGAGTAAGGTTGAAAAGAAGAATAAAGTTCTATAGTGCTACCGAGGCAAACCCACAAAGATAGAAAAAGTCCAATAAACGTCAAAAGGCCAAGAAATCCCCATGTGAATCCACTTGTAGACAAAGCCAAACAAATGAAAAAAAGGCTTAATATTTTCGTACTATCTGAAAATTTTTTACCTCCCCAACCAACTTTGCTAGCAATTGGCAACATAAAGGCGAAGATGATAATAAAGGGTGTAAGGGAAACCTCATAAAAAGGTTCGCCAACTGAAACTTGTTCACTGAATACAACTTCTACTATAAAAGGCCAAATAGTGCCTAGAAAGACGATAGAAGCTATAACTAGCAATGTTAAATTTTGAAATAAAATCCAAAGTTCTTTTGAAGCGATATTAAGCTTCATTAAATTTTTAGAATTGGATCTTTTTGTTACGAATATTAACAAACTTGAAGAAATCGCAAGAAAAATTATCAACAGAATAAATAGTCCCCTCGAGGGATCATTTGCAAAAGCGTGTACAGACGTGATTAATCCAGAACGGACTATAAAGGTTCCTATCATTGAAAAAGAAAATCCCATAATAGACAAAAGAATTGACCAATTTAATAAAGAACTTCTTCTTTCGAGTATCAACACACTATGAATTAAAGATAAATTTAGCAGCCACGGAAGTAGAGAGACATTTTCAACCGGATCCCAAAACCACCAACCTCCCCAACCTAACTCATAATAAGCCCAAATACTTCCAAGAAGAATGCCAAGTGTCAAGAAAACAAATGGGACCAAGGACCAAAACCTTAGAAGTCTGACGATGTTTATTTTGTCATCGTTTGTTAACAGATATCCTAACGCTAGAGAAAAGGGAATTGAAAGACCCAAATAACCCAGGTATAAGACTGGAGGATGCGCAACGAGCAGCACATCTTGCAAAATTGGGTTAAGATCTTGTCCATCAAGAGGTGGAAAATCAAGTCTCTCAAATGGATTTGATAGTACCAGTAGGTAGCATAAAAAAAGTGCTATTATTGATAATTGAACGAGAACTACGTTATTAACTAACTTCTTGGAGTAATTATTGGAGCTAAGCTGGAATAAAAATAAGTACAAGGACATTATTAGTACCCATAATAACATTGAACCTTCATGGTTACCCCAGGCTCCTGCCACCTTATATAAAAGTGGTTTTAACGAGTGGGAGTTATTTGCAATTAGCTTTACAGAAAAATCGGAAGTGATAAAGCTGACAATCAAAAACAAAAAAGATATCGCCAATAAAATGAACAGTAATGACTCAAGCCTATCGAAAAAGTTTGTAAAACCTACAAGTGATGGTCTGTGTACAACGCAATTTGCTATCAACCCTAGGTTGAGACAAAACGCTGCTATTAAAAAAAAATGCCCTAATTCAATGACCATGACTGAGTCTTCAATTAAGACTTATTTAAAAAAAAGCAATCTAATTTTGTATTTATTTGGTAACGTTTTCTAAAAAAGATTTGTGGTACTTTTTGTTTAACTCCAATGCAAACTCTAAATCTTTTCTGTCCACCTGAATAGCTATCTGACTTAAAATTCCAGCTAAAGCCTCTTCTCGAGAAAGGTCCACCTTTTCTAAGTTATTCAGAGCTATTTCGACAATTTCACTAACAGCTTTGGCCTTGACTGCGGTTTCATTTAATTCTTCATCTAACATATCATTTTCCTTCTTACTATTTTACGAACTGCAAGGATCAGACCAATTATTTGTAGGTCAGCAACTTTTTTAACTTTAAATGTAGTTTTGGTAAATCATAGTGGTTTAAAGTAATAATCCTTGTTGATATTTGCTCGTTTTCGATCTCCTTAAAATCCGGAGTAATAACCACAGAAAAATCAATAACACCCTTCTGAATAAAGTGATCATGCAGCTTCTGATCTATATTTGCTGTTGTTGATTCAGGAAAAACCACTACTCCCGCAATCATTCCATTCTTTTCAAAGAGCTCAAAAAATATTTTTTTTTCGCTGTCGCCTCCGTTTCTTATTTTCCAGCCTAAAAGCAATAACGAATTTCTTACCCAATTAACGTAGGTTGATTGATCGGAAGGAAACAAAGAGGGTTCGAACAAATAATTTGAATTTTTCTCAATCAAATTATTTAGCAATTTCAGGATAATATCTTTCAACTCTTGCTTAGAAATTATTTCAAAATCCAAAGACAAAGATGAAACAAATTCTGAAACGAGTTTCTTTTTTATTTCGGAAACACTTGAGAGTTCTTCGCTTGAGTAAATATCTCTTTTAAAAACAGACAATATTTTCGTTTGTTCTTGCTTTAAAGTTTCAATAGCCTCAGATACCTCATTGTTATCCCTATCAATACCCTCCAAAGTGAAATCCTTTATTCCTTTCTCTTGCGTTGAGTGTGAGGGTGAGGTTTCGTTTAACCGATAAAAAATTACTGAGATAATAAGTGTGCTTATAAATAACCCAATAAACGTTATATCAGCACTCAAAACACCGTACATTAAAGCAATTAAACTAACGATAGTAAAAAACCAAATGAGAAAGTGATAAAAGCTGGTCATTAAAATCTGAATAACAGTTGCCTTATAAGCTAATAGAACTACCATGAGCTATACAGTTGTCAATATCTTAGGAACATATATTTTGAAAATATTGAAACATAGCGACGTAACGCCACGGAACATTTATCTGGGCCGGCGAGAATTCGTAAAAGCACTAGGTATCGCATCAGCAGCAAGTTTAGTATCGTATCCGGTATCAGCAGAGCAAGACTATTCTAAAAAGGGAAAATTAAATACCTTTGAAGAGATAACCAATTACAATAATTTTTATGAATTTGGGACATCAAAAACTGACCCTGCAGAATATGCGCACAATTTAACGACTAATCCTTGGGAAATTACATTTGATGGTATTACACAAAATAAAAGGAAATTTGATATTTCTGAAATTCTCAAAGGTAAACCCATTCAAGAGAGAGTATACAGATTACGTTGTGTTGAGGGTTGGTCAATGGTTATACCCTGGATAGGGTTTCCATTACATGAGCTAATTAATCAATTGGAATTAGATTATGATACAAAATACGTTGCCTTTGATACCATATTCAGACCTGAGGAAATGCGAGGACAAAGGCGAGCGACTTTAGATTGGCCTTATCGAGAGGGCCTTACCATTGAGGAAGCGATTCACCCCCTCACGTTTATTGCTACTGGATTATATGGTAGAGAGTTGCCCAAACAAAACGGGGCTCCGTTACGGTTGGTTGTACCATGGAAGTATGGCTTCAAGTCTATAAAATCCATTACGAAAATTTCATTTATGAAAAAACAGCCCTTTACCACATGGAATGCTGAGAACCCAAGAGAATATGGCTTTTATTCTAACGTAAACCCTAATGTGGATCATCCTCGCTGGTCACAAGCTACCGAAAGAGTAATAGGAGAAGGCCTCTTTGGTGAAAGACGAAAAACAGAATTGTTTAATGGGTATATAACAGAGGTCGGGGACCTGTACAAAGGATTGGATCTAAAGAAATACTTTTAAAATAATGACGCTTAACACTTTACTGAGGTCGCTACCTGTTTCATTTCTTTATTGCGTTTTAACGATCCCAATACCGTTATATTTTTATTTAGGTACTGTAAATCAACTGGGTCCTGACCCTTTGAGATACCTAGAGCACAAATACGGAGAATTAGGCCTGATATTGTTATTAGTAACGCTTTCCATTTCTCCAATTTTAAAATACACAAAGATCAATTTAGTAAAATTTAGACGCTGTATCGGATTAGTTGCTTTCTACTATATAATTTCCCATATTTGTGTTTATGTGTTTTTTGATATTGGTCTTTCAATGGATATTTTGATATCTGACCTAAAGAAAAGATATTACATTATTGCTGGCCTCTTCGCCTTCATAACGTTAATACCATTGGCTATTACGTCAAATAATTTTGCTGTGCGTAAGTTAAATTTTAAAACATGGAAAAAAATCCACAGTTTAATATATATAGCGATAGTATCTTCAATTTTTCATTTTATTTTGATGTCCAAAACTTGGACCGGGGAGTTGTATTTTTATATGGCAGTGACAGTAATTATTCTTATTCTGAAAATAAGAGAAACTACCATCTACAAAAAACTTTCGACATATTCCAAAGCAGACATTTCGAAATAAGTAGCATTTTTATAGCCAATATCTATTGGGTCTGGATCTATTATTTCTACATCTATTAAGTTAGCAGCAGCTACCCTAAGAGCCATAACCGTAATGTTTACACTGAAAGAAGTTCCAATAAATACCATTTTATTTGCGTTTACCATTCTTTGCTGAGCTTCACTTATTTTATATAAATCCGTGTAAATTTCATCAAACAAAAGAACAAAAGGTTTTAAAGAATACCCCAAAGTAGGAAAATATTTTTGTCGATATTTTTTTCTTATTTTAAAACATTCTAAAAGCGTTTTGATCAACTGATCTTCAGATTTTCTATCATTTTCGAAAGTGAACCCTAAATCAGATATTTTGTCCCAAGGAGCATCTGCAACCAGAGTCTCTTTGCCTTCTTCTGCAAAAACCGTGACTTTATCTAAGCGACCGTGTATTGGAATATATCCTCTATTACCAGCCTTACCATCTAGCCCATCAATGTTTTGTGTTATAAGATTTTTATTCGCCAGCCATCGATGAACATCGTTAGGTTCTGCATTTCTGTATTTAGCAAACCGTTTAAAATACCATAAAAGGAATTGGGCAGGATTATTCAAATACATTTGCCTTGTTGCCATTTCCTGCGGTGTATAGTTTTCGCTGCCTATTGTCCAAAACCCGTCAGCACCACGAAAGGTAGGAATACCACTATCAGAGCTAACACCAGCGCCAGTTATATATAGAGTTCCCATTTTTTTTATTATAATATAGAAATAAATAATTTTTATTTTGAAAGGATATTATGAAACCTAAATTCTTTCCAATAGTTTTAGGGCTATTTGTCTATTTCTTCTCACCGCATGCAACAGGAGAAGACTTCTATGTCAAAAAAAAGTATCGAGACTGGAATATTTACTCTTCTAGCTCCAATAATTGTTTTCTAGCCTCAAGAGCAAAAAGAACAAGTTCATATCTTAACTCTCGAGAGATTCTAGGCAAAAACAGAGAAAATTCCTTTATATATTTGTCTGTGAACAAAAATAAAAATAGCTACTCTATGTCTTATTTTTCTGACTTCCCATTGAAAAATAATAATGCTGGCTCTATGAATATAGATAACAAAAAAATGCTAGCATTGAGGGTTATAAAATCTACTGAGGCATCTAGAAATAAGCACGCGATAATAGATGGACTTGTAGAGGAAGACATCAACTTTCTCTTAAGTGGCAGTAGATTGACAATAGAATTGAAGGGAATAGATAACTCTACACTTGTAGATCAATTCAGCTTAATGGGATTTACAAAGTCAATCAATTATCTCCTATCAGCTTGCGATTAAACCTTGACACGAAATAAAAAAATAAATTCTGCTTTAATAATTATTGATGTGCAAAATGACTTTTGTACCGGTGGTGCTTTGGCAGTAAAAGATGGTGAAACCATTATAGAATCTATAAACACAGCCCAGGAAGAATTTGATACCGTAATCTTAACTCAAGATTGGCATCCTAAAGAGCATAGTTCATTCGCTTCGAATCATAATGCGGAAGTTTATTCAAATGTGGAGATGGAATATGGCTCTCAGATTCTATGGCCTAATCACTGCATTAAAGGATCTGTAGGCGCAAACTTCCATAGAAATCTAAATACTGACAAATGTGCCCTTATTATTAGAAAGGGATGCAACCCGAAAATCGATAGTTACTCCGCTTTTTTTGAAAACGACAAAAATACTACCACCGGACTTGAAGGATATTTAATAAAGAAAGAAATAACGCAACTTTACATGTGTGGCTTAGCTTTTGACTATTGTGTTTTTTATTCTGCATTAGATGGAAAAAATTTAGGCTTTGATGTGTTTGTATTTCAAGATTTAACAAAATCTATTGATCTCGGAAACTCCAAGAATATTGCAGAAAAAAAAATGCACAAAGCAGGAATAAAGTTACTTAATTTCATGTAAAATTTGTTAAAACTTGGTTGAAATTCCTTTTTAAATTAACTAAGTTATAAACAGGATAATTCGGAGTACACAGTGCCTACCTTTGATGATAGAAAAGATGCTTTTGAGAATAAGTTTGCTCATGAGCAAAACCTGACGTTTAAAATCGAAGCATTAAGAAATAAGTTGCTGGGCGCATGGGCGGCTGAGGTGAAAGGTTTAGACCAAGAAAAAACTGAGCAATACATTAAGGACGTCGTTAAATCGGATCTTCAAGAAGCCGGAGACGAAGATGTGTTTAGGAAACTAAAAGCTGACCTTAAAGGTATTGTTGACGATCAAGATATTAGATCAAAAATGAAAGAATATCTTCAAGCAGCTAAAGATAAGTTGTCAAACAGTTAGCCTTAACAGTATTTTTATTCCTAAAAATCAGACAAATCATTTTTTGTTTTCAATTTGTTTTTATTAGACATGGACGCTTCATCAAATTTCGCCCACTCACTGCCGACATCACCTGAATCTTTGTATCGACTGTTGGAGGATTTGAAAATAGAGTTTAGAATTTTCAAACACCCCCCTTTCTTTACTGTGGATGAAGCGAAGAAACACAGAAAGAGTATGCAGGGGTTTCATACTAAAAATTTATTCCTTCGAGATAAAAAGAAAAAAAATTATCTGGTTGTTGCTCACGAAGACCGCGTAATTAACCTTGACCTTTTACCTGAAAGAATAAAATCATCAAGGCTTTCTTTTGGGAGCAAAGAAAGGCTTTTTAGAGAACTTGGCGTGTTTCCAGGTGCAGTCACACCGCTAAGCGTTGTAAATAATAAAAAAAAAAATGTAAGCATTTATCTAGACGCAGAAATGAGGGATAAAGAAACTATTTTTTGTCATCCACTTGTCAATGATAGAACAATTTCGCTAACCTATCAGAGCCTCTTACATTATTTTGATTATCTGAAGTTGTCTTTCAACTCGGTAGATTTAAGTTTCTAGATCTTATTTTTGTTCTGAAGATATTGTTTAAGCTTGCTAAATTCACTTGGAGACATGCTATAGCTGTGTTCTAAATCAGGAAAAGAGCTATTCTTTACTTCACTCACAAATTGTTTAAAAGCATTTGTTGCCACATCAGCAACATTCCCAAATCGCTTTGCAAACTTTGGCTTAAATGTATTAAAGCCTCCTATCAAATCATAACCATTTAGCAATTGACAGTTTCCTGCTGAACCACCACCAATTGAAAAAGTGAATATAGACACCGCCATTTCAATTTCGCGTGCTACTTCAGCTGGGACTGCTTCAATCTCTATACCTATCGCACCCGCTTTTTCTATAGCGATCGCATCTTCGATAATTTGAATCGCATCCTCTGCATTTTTACCTTGCATCTTAAAACCACCATATAAGTGAACTAAGTGAGGTAACAATCCAACATGGCTCATAACAGGAACACCTGCTGCAGATACTGCACGTATAATATCAACTCTGTTTTTCCCACACTGTAATTTTATCGCATCGGCTCCACTCTCTTTCATCATTTTCGATGCATTTTTTACTGCCATATTTTTTGTCGAATAAGAGCCATATGGCATAGCCAGAATACAAAATGTATTTGGGGCGCCCTCTCTCACAGCCTTACAGTGATGTATCATCTGATCGACAGTTACAGAAAGAGTATTTTCATGACCATAGAGTGTCATTCCCAGGCTGTCACCAACACCAATTATATCAACTCCAGCCTCTTCAGCCCACTGGGCAGATAAGAATTCTCCAACGGCGACCATAGCAAGACGTTTTTTGCTGGCCTTCTTTCTTTTTAAGTCTAGAATGGTTAGCTTTTCTTTTTTTACACTCAATTTTAAAACCTTAAATGGCGCGGTTGACGGGGCTCGAACCCGCGACCTCCGGCGTGACAGGCCGGCACTCTAACCAGCTGAGCTACAACCGCGCATATGAACACTTGTTCATAAATGGTGGGTGATGAGAGACTCGAACTCCCGACATCTTCGGTGTAAACGAAGCGCTCTACCAACTGAGCTAATCACCCAATGTTAGTTGATTAGCGTCTTTCTTTAGTAAACTCAAGGAATAATTCATGCTACACGAAAACAAATCAGTTGGGTAGTTCGACTTCACCAGACTGGTTACCTTTAAGGTTGTCACTGTTTTCGTATTCAGAAAAATCCCACTCAATGCTTTGTAACTTTTCAGAAAGTGCAACTTTTAGAACTTCCGCTACTGAAGTAACAGGGACGATGTCTAAATCATTCTTTACATTATCAGGAATTTCTACCAAATCTTTTACATTTTCATTTGGAATGATAACCGTCTTTATTCCACCGCGCAACGCGGCAAGGAGCTTTTCTTTTAACCCACCTATTGGCAAAACGTTTCCACGAAGAGTTACCTCCCCTGTCATCGCTACGTCTCTTCTTATCGGGGTTTCTGTTAGCATACTTACTATAGAGGTAACCATTGCTATACCTGCCGAAGGACCGTCTTTAGGTGTCGCACCTTCTGGAACATGCACGTGTATATCATACTTATCAAACAAAGTAGGGATAATACCAAACGATGGTGATCTAGCACGTACAAAGCTAGAAGCTGCATCTATACTTTCTTTCATAACTTCGCCTAGCTTTCCAGTAGACTTCATCCTTCCTTTTCCAGGTAATTTTATAGCTTCAATTGATAAAAGATCGCCACCCACTTCAGTCCATGCCAGACCAGTAGCAACACCTATTTGGTTCGACTTCTCGGCTAAGCCGTACTTAAACTTCTTCACTCCGAGTAAATTACTTACATTACTGTCATCAACATTCACGGACTTCACTTTGTCTTTGATGATGTGCGTTAGGACTTTTCTACACAGTTTTGATATCTCTCTTTCGAGATTTCTTACGCCCGCTTCCCTTGTGTAATGCCTTATTATTTCATAAAGACCTTTATCCTTAAGTGAAAACTCTTGTTCACTAAGACCATGGTTCTCAACTTGCTTTTTTATAAGATGTCTTTTTGCAATTTCGGCTTTTTCGTCCTCAGTGTATCCAGACAACTGAATAACCTCCATCCTATCAAGCAACGGCCTAGGCATATTAAAAGTATTCGCTGTTGTAATAAACATTACATCTGATAGGTCATACTCTACCTCCAAATAATGGTCTGAGAAAGTGGAGTTTTGTTCTGGATCTAAGACCTCGAGCATCGCACTAGAAGGATCTCCTCTGAAATCTTGCCCCATTTTATCTATCTCATCCAACAGTATTAATGGGTTTGATGTTTTCGCCTTTTTCATGCTCTGTATAATTTTCCCTGGCATCGACCCGATGTAAGTTCTTCTGTGACCTCTTATTTCACTCTCATCCCTGACACCGCCAAGAGAAATTCTTATGAACTCCCTGTTGGTTGCCTTTGCCACCGATTTTCCCAATGAGGTTTTACCGACGCCAGGAGGACCAACGAGACATAAAATTGGTCCTTTAAGTTTTTTACTGCGATGTTGAACAGCCAAATATTCAACTATTCTTTCTTTAACTTTTTTAAGACCAAAGTGATCGTTGTCAAGCGTATCCTGAGCACTATTCAAGTCTGATTTTATGCGTGATTTTTTTCTCCAGGGAATCGTCAAAAGCCAATCTAAATAGTTCCTAACGACTGCAGATTCTGCTGACATCGGAGACATAGACTTTAACTTCTTTAACTCCGCAACAGCCTTTTCTTTTGCCTCTTTACTTAACTTTGTTTTATTGATTTTTTCTTGAATCTCAGAAATTTCATCTTGACCCTCGGGCCCTTCTCCAAGCTCCTTTTGTATAGCTTTCATTTGTTCGTTAAGGTAGTACTCACGCTGAGTTTTCTCCATCTGGTTTTTCACTCGTGTCTTTATCTTTTTTTCTACGCGCAAAACACTTAACTCACTTTGTATAACCTCAAGTATTTTCTCTAACCGCTTCTTCACGTCTGGTATCTCAAGAAGTTCCTGCTTATTTTCAACAGTTAAGTTGAGATGTCCTGCGATTGAGTCAGACAACATTATCGGATCTAAAGCCTTTTTTATTGCTTCTAGTGATTCTTCGGTTATATTTTTGTTTAGCTTTGAGTACCTATCAAATTCTGTTGAAACAGTTCGTCTCAAAGCCTCGATCTCATCTCCTCCAAAATTGGTATCTGCAATTTCTTCATACACCGCTTCAAGAAATTTCTTTTCGCCTGAGAAGTCGGATATTTTTACCCGATGCTTTCCCTCGATTAAAATTTTTACGGCCCCATCGGGAAGTTTAAGCACCTGAAGAACGTTTGCTATTACCCCGACATTAAAAATGTTACCTTCACCGGGGTTATCCTCTGAAGCATCTTTTTGAGCTACAAGAAGTATTTTCTGCTCTGTTTTCATCACCTCTTCGAGGGCTAGAACTGATTTCTCTCTCCCTACAAAAAGCCTAACAATCATATTTGGAAAAACTACTATATCTCTGAGAGGTAAAACAGGGATTGGTGCTTTTAGTGCGTTCATGAACTCCTCCAACTTTGTACATTAATATATATGATAGTAAAACCAAGAAATTCAAGCTCGGTATTTTAGAAATCAAACTCGCTCGTTACTTTTTTTAAAAAAATTATGTAGCAAAGTTTTTTGCAAAGGCCGTAAAGTCTCCTCTTTGAATAAGCTCTCTAATTTTTTTCATCAAGTTTGTATAGAAATATAAATTATGTAACGTTAGGAGCATCGATCCTAAAATCTCATTACAGCGAACTAAATGACTGAGGTATCCTCTGGAATAATTGGAGCAACAATAACAGCTACAGTTTTTATCAATTGGCTTTTCATCAAATTTATGCTTTGCATTTTTTAAATTAATTATCCCATCTTGAACAAAAGCTTGACCATTTCTGCCGGATCTTGTGGGAATTACACAATCGAACATATCTATGCCTCTCAACACAGCGCCTACAATATCGCTGGGCTTTCCCACCCCCATTAGATATCTCGGTCTGTCTTTAGGAAAAAAATCTGTTGAATAATTCAAGACTCCAAACATTTTTTCTTGGGGCTCCCCAACGGCCAGCCCTCCTATAGCATAACCATCAAAACCAATATTATTAAGGCAAAGCGCACTCTGTTCCCGCAAGTCCTTAAACATTCCTCCTTGTTGTATTCCAAACAACATAGAGCCATTGGCTCCAGTAAATGATACTTTTGACCTTTCAGCCCATCGTGATGATAATTTCATACTTTTTTCTGCCAATTTTTTTTCAACGGGAAATGGCATACATTCATCAAAGGACATAATTATGGTACTTTGTAACGTTTCCTGGATCCTAATGGAGCCTTCTGGACTAAGCAAAAACTTTTTTCCATCTATGTGAGAACGAAAAGTCACGCCATTCTCATCAAGTTGCCTTAATTTTGAAAGACTCATTACCTGAAAACCACCACTGTCAGTGAGAATTGGTCCTGACCAATTCATAAATTTATTCAACCCTCCCAGATGGTTAACCACTTTCTCTCCTGGTCTAATCATCAGGTGATACGTATTGCATAAAAGAATTTGGCTACCTATCGTTTTAAGTGATTCTGGGGTCATTGCTTTTACAGTCGCCGCAGTACCAACAGGCATAAAAACCGGAGTTTCAACATACCCCCTTGAGGTTTTCAACAAGCCAGCTCTAGCCTTACCTTCTGTATGGGATACCGAAAAGTCGTTTAGATTCATAATTTAATTCCTCTTGAATTTCCGAGCACTTGTAAATATATTACAACAGAAGGGTTACGGAACAATGGCACAGAACAGCAAAGATGTCGAACCAGAATATGATGAAGAAGGGCAAATAATGAAACCTTCAACTACAGATCATCCACTTTATGGCAAGATAGTAGATGCCTGCAAAACAGTTTATGATCCAGAGATTGCGGTAAATATATATGATTTGGGTTTAATATATACTGTGGAAATAAGCGATAAAAATGATGCCAAAATTTTTATGTCATTGACGGCGCCAGGTTGTCCAGTTGCCGGCGAAATGCCGGGGTGGGTATCTGATGCCGTTAAACCAATCGAAGGGCTTAACTCTGTGCATGTTGAAATAGTTTGGGAACCTCAATGGGGAATGGAGATGATGTCTGACGAGGCCAGATTAGAATTAGGTTTTATGTGATCTGTAGTGAGTAACTTTCTTAACATAAGTAAAGCTGCAGCTAGTCACATAAGAACAATTATGGAAGGTGGCGCAGGAAAAGCATTGAGAATAGGCCTTAAAAAAGGGGGCTGTGCCGGGATGGAGTATACGATGGAATACGTGAATGAAATTTCAGACACTGATGAAGTAATTGAAGTTGATGGAGCAAAGGTTGTGATTGCCCCAACTGCCCAAATGTTTCTATTCGGAACAGAAATAGACTATGAGAGTGGCCTTTTAGAGTCTGGCTTCAAATTTATCAACCCAAATGTTTCAGAGACATGTGGCTGCGGAGAGTCTATAAAATTTGATGTCAAATGAATTGAATCTTTCAGCCAGAGACAATTGTAAAATAATAGTAGCAAATTGGAAGATGAACGGGTCTGAAACACTGCTTAAAGATTTCGCAACATTCTCACCATCAAAAGGGAATGATGTGATTATTTGCGTACCCTTTACCCTTTTAGATTCAGCGAAGGAAATTTTACCTAATTTTATAAAGATAGGGGCACAAAACTGTAGTGAGGAAGATAAAGGAGCCTTTACAGGTGAGATATCGGCATCAATGTTACGCGAGAGAGGCGTAACGCATGTAATAATTGGGCATTCAGAACGGCGCAAATTATTTAGTGAAACTAACTCAATCATCTCAAAAAAAGTCGAGACGGTTTTAAAAAACGAACTAACGCCTATAGTTTGTATTGGCGAAACACGTTCAGAAAAGAAAGCCAATAAGACATTTCAAGTGCTTGAGAAGCAAATTGATGGTTCTATAAAAAATTTAGGCTCTCACATAGGGTTAATAGTTGCATACGAACCTATATGGGCAATCGGAAGTGGGTTGGTTCCAAGTGATAATGAAATAAAAGAAACCCACCTACATATTAAAGAAAAACTCAGCCAATTTTTTACTACTTATATACCTGTTCTATATGGTGGATCAGCTAATTCCGAAAATTGTAGTAAAATTACGTCCATTGAAAATGTGGATGGCCTTCTTGTAGGCGGAGCATCTCTAAAAAAGCAAGATTTTTTGGCGATTTGTAATTGTTAATTAAACAAAAGCATCTGGCATGGAGTCTTTCTTTTTGAAAACAAATTCTGAAAGCTCTTCTCTTTTTGATATATCAAGATCTGGAGGTTCATAGTTTTTTAAAAGCATCTTAGCTCTTTTATTTGCTTCAAAAGTTAAATCTTTTTCACCTTCTTCTTGCCATGTTTCAAATGGCTTGTAATTCAGAATATCAGAACGCCAAAAAGCTGATTTGAAATTTTTTTGAGTATGATTGCATCCTAGAAAATGACCGCCCGGGGCAACGTCTTTAATAGCCTCAAAAGCTAATCCTTCTTTGTCAACCTCAATACCTTTCGAAAGAGTGTTTAGTACGCCTAGTTGGTCAGCATCCATTATAAATTTTTCGACGCTTGCAACCAATCCACCTTCTAACCAACCGCACGAGTGCAACATAAAGTTAACTCCGCCCATTAATCCGGCATGAAGGCTATTAGAAGTCTCGTATGCTGCTTGTGCATCAGTTACTTTTGAGCCACATAGCCCCCCTCCTGATCTAAATGGAATTCCTAGCCGCCTTGCCAGCTGCCCTGCTCCGTACAAAACTTTTGATGACTCGGGTGTACCAAACGTTGGCGCACCAGAATTCATATCAATTGATGTAACAAAAGTACCAAATATTACAGGAGCACCCTGCCTGACCAGTTGACTATACCCCACTCCTGCTAAAACTTCTGCTAATACTTGTGAAAGTGTACCTGCCACGGTAACAGGCGCCATTGCCCCCCCGACAATAAAGGGAGAAACAATACATGCTTGGTTTGACCTAGCATATACTTCCAACGCACCCATCATCGTTGCATCCAATACAAGAGGCGAATTTATGTTTATCAAAGATGTCATAACAGTATGCTCACTGACAAATTTTTTGCCAAAAAGAATTTCACTCATTTCAATGGAGTCTTCTGCTCTTTCCGGTGCGGTAACTGATCCCATGTAAGGCTTATCTGAGAGTGTCATATGCGCAAAAAGCATGTCTAAATGTCTTTTGTTTACTGGAATATCTGTTGGCTCACAAAGAGTTCCTCCTGAGTGATGGACCCACTTAGACATATAAGCTAATTTTACAAGCTTTTCAAAATCAGCAATCTCAGCATAGCGTCTACCATTCTCTAAATCTCTTATAAAAGGAGGGCCATACACGGGAGCACATACCAAATTTCGTCCCCCAATTACAACATTGTTCGTTTGCGATCTCGCATGCTGAGTGAAAGTCGCAGGCGCAGTAGCACAAAGTTTGCGCGCAAGGCCTCTAGGTATTTTCACAATATCTTCTTTTACATCAGCTCCCACGTCTCGCCATAAGGTTAATGCGAATTCATTATCAGGAAATTTAATCCCTATCTCTTCAAGAATGCCTTCTGCACTATGTTCAATGACCTCTAATGCCTCAGTATTAAGTATTTCAAAATTTGGGATTTGCCTTTCAATATATTTTGAAAACTCTATTTGTTGAGTGGTCCTGGCTTCACGTCTAGCCGCTCTTCCACCCAAACTTCTTCTTCCTTTATTCAATCTCCATCACCAATCAGAAATAAGGTTTGTAATCTCCGTATCTTATGTTACCTAATGTTGAAAGGAATAACACTAATTTTTATACATTTATATGGCTGTAATTCATCATGATCCTTATCGTTGATTTTGGAAGTCAAGTAACTCAGCTGATTGCAAGACGTATAAGAGAGCTCAACGTTTATTGTGAAATCATTCCATGGGACGAGGATATTATAAGTGCCATATCGCTGAAAAAAGCAAAAGCCATTGTACTGTCGGGAGGCCCGGACTCCACAAGGATGAAGAAAAGTCCGACAATTTCAAAAAAAGTATTTAAGTTTAATATTCCTCTTTTAGGAATTTGCTATGGACACCAGCTTATCTGCAAACTGTTAGGAGGCAAAATATCAGAGACAGAAAAGAGAGAATTTGGAAAAACAATAATTCGTAGAAATACTAAAAATCATTCAGCAATTCTAGAAAATTTATTTAAAAAAAACATAGAAGAAGTTTGGATGAGCCATGGAGATGCAGTAACAGAATTACCAAAGGGATTTTTAGAGCTTGCAAGCTCGGATACTTCTCCGTTCTCAGTTATTGGAGATACTGTTAGAAAAATTTATGGTGTCCAGTTTCATCCCGAAGTATTTCACACTATAAATGGAAAAAAATTTCTGGAAAACTTTGTAAATATTGCAAATATTAAAAGAAACTGGACACCAAATAAGATAACAGACGATTTGGTCGCTGAATTAAAATCCTATATTGGAGATAGAAAAGTAATTTGCGCTTTATCCGGTGGAGTGGATAGCACAGTCACAGCTCTTCTGTTGCATAAGGCGATAAAGAAAAATCTAACCTGTATTTTTGTAGATAATGGCCTTCTTCGAAAACAAGAAGCTGCTCAGATAGAGTATCTTTTTAAGAAAAATTTCAAGATAAACCTAATATCCGTAAAAGGGAAACAACTATTTTTAAAAAATCTTAAGGGTGTAAGTGATCCAGAGAAGAAGAGGAAAATTATAGGCAAACTGTTTATTAGGATCTTTGAAAAGGAAGCTAAAAAGCTGAGAAATGTAAGCTTTCTGGCACAAGGCACTCTTTATCCAGATGTTATCGAGTCCACCTCGGTGCATGGAAAAGCAGCTGCTACTATTAAAAGCCATCATAACGTTGGTGGGTTACCAAAGAAAATGAAACTAACTTTGGTAGAACCATTAAAAACACTTTTTAAAGATGAGGTTAGAAAAATTGGATCCGAGTTAAAGCTTGATAATTCTTTTTTAAATAGACATCCCTTTCCTGGACCTGGATTAGCTATAAGGTGTCCTGGTGAAATAACAGCCAAGAAGCTTAGTCTGTTGCGAGAAGCAGATTATATTTTTGTAGAACAATTAAAAAAGCACAATTTGTATAATAATGTATGGCAAGCGCTAGCAATTTTACTACCTGTAAAAAGCGTGGGTGTAATGGGTGACGCGCGGACCCACGAATATAGCTGTGTCTTAAGAGCTGTAAGTAGTACTGACGGAATGACCGCTGATTTCTCTTACTTCAATAGAGAATTTTTAGCAGAAACGAGTAATAAAATAATTAATGAAGTCAAAGGGATAAACAGAATCTTATTTGATATAACCTCTAAACCTCCTGGAACTATTGAGTGGGAATGATTATGGGTGAAAAATTTGAGAAATTAAAATCTGATTTAGAAACAAAAGATGCGTCTGGCATTGAGGATACTTTTCATCAAGATTATCTATATTTGAAAGATAATACACTGGTAAACAGAGAAGAACATGTAGAGTTCATGAAAACACAATTTGGAAAGAAGATAAGTGTCATCAACCCTGAGTTTTTGTATGAGGATAAGGATATGATGGCATATAGTTACAATATCAATGTACGTGGAAAAAACTATAGAGTTGTACAAGTACAGATGTGGAAAGACGGAAAAATTTGGAGAGAAATGAGCAATGCAGTTGAAAGTAGTTGAGATGACTTCTTACGAAAAGATGATCCACATACTGCACAATAAAGATTATGCACTCTTAGAAGATTGGGTTGCTGATGATTATTTTTTTGTTTTCGAGAGCCAGATGAGGATGCGAGATGAATTCTTAGAAAGAATAAAAGATTTTTTTTCAAGAAGTGAAAAGGCTTCCGATTTTATGTTTGAAGAAAAATGTTTGTATGAGAATGAAGACTGCATGAATTACACAAGACTTGAAAGGCAAGAAGATGGCTCATGTCATGATGGCTGTTTAACAAAGAAATTTGAATCTGACAGGGAAGCTAACCATGGTAAAAGTGTGTTTGAAGCACGGTAAAACAACCTTGATTTTAAGAACGTTTTTTTTTCAAGTAATAGTCAATTTATTATCTTTTCAAAACTATAAAAATCCATACAGTATAATATATTAAGTAATGTAGCGGTAGGAGTGAAATGGCTATCTTTGAGAAATTTAATGAAGCTTGGGAAAGTAGAAATATAGATAAATTAACTGAATTCTTCCATCCAGATTGGGAGTTTCAATTTCACTCAACAGGTAAAGTCATAAAACTTGAGGAATGGAAAGAGTTCTTTGGAAAAATATTAGAAAATCCTGATGTAAAACGTGATAATGTTAGATGCATTTATGAGAATGAGGATATAATAGTCATCCATAGCATTACAACATTTCCGAATGGTAGAGATGCCGTGATGTATGTTGGACTAAAAAGGGACGGTAAGATTTATCGTTCTGAAACTGGCTCTACACCTCTCCCAGATTAAACATATTGATAAATTAGATGAGTTTTTCAGCATTATAATTTTAAAGATGACTTGAAGCATTTGTAATCAATCTTTCAAAGAAAATATGAAAACAATTTATTTTATTATCAATTACTGTGCGACGTTCCATCATTAAGTTTTTCCATAACTTTGTCTTGCAATTATGTTGAGAATTCATACGTTATTGAAACCGATGCTAAAGGCGAAATAATAAAACAACGAAAGAGCAATAATAATTCGGGAGAGCCGATATCTATTGAAATACCAGATGATAAATGTATTCAAAACTATCTGCCTCAATTACTTTTTTAAACACCTTCTTCATATGAATGCATCTCAGAGGATGACAGAGATAACACAAACTTTAATACAAGATTGAGGATAGATAGATATTCAGGACAAGCAAAACTCGTTTCAAGTGTCAAATTTAAAGGCAAGGGAAAAGTAGAAACTGCAGACTTGTATAAATGCAAAGAAGCAAAAAAGAAATTCTAAGATATCTGACAAAGTCTGTCACTTTTCATGACAAACTCTTGTTATGTGACAAGCACTTAATGTTCAACTATAATTGAGCATGATGAGGAATAAGCAAAGCATAGAAGCAATTGTTCTTCGAAAGTCTGAAAGTGTAAAAAGTGACAAAGTAGTGACAAAATTTTAAAAAAGGTATCAAAATCAAAGACTACAGACGTGGAACTATTGAGTGGGAGTGACTTGATTTTTAAAAAGTCAATAAATTCAATTACTTAAAGACGTAGAACAATTGGGTGGGAGAAAATGGACAGCAAACCAACAAGTCGAACTCAGGAACAACTTAACAGCGTTTTTGAATACTATCGTAATGGAAGGCTTGATGATGCTGAAAAGCTTGCAATATCTATCACACAAGAAGTTCCTACAAGTGAGGTTGCATGGAAAGCCCTTTGGGGAATTCTCCAAAAAACTGGCAAAACTAAGGAGTCTTTAACTGCAATTCAAAAAGTTGCACAAATATCTCCTTCGGATGCCAAAGTTCACTATTCCTTAGGTTGGACGCTATTAAAAAATGCTAGATTAGGCGAAGCTGAAAAAGCACTCAGAAAAGCAATTACCTTAAAACCTGACTATGCTGAAGCCCACCACTACATGGGAGTCACGATGCAAAAGCTAAAAAGGTTTGAGGAAGCAAAAGCAAACTACTTAAAAGCAATAGCTTCGAGACCTAAATATTTCAAAGCGTACCTTAATTTGGGCATAACTTTTACAAAGTTAGGCAAATTCAAAAAGGCAGAAAAAAGTTTCAAACAAGCAACAGAGACTAATCCTCATTCATATATAGCTCACCTTAACTTAGCTGGAATACTTTATAAACAAGGAAAATTAAAGGAAGCAGAATCTAGTTACAGGCATGTAATAGCTTTAGACGCTGGAATTGCTGCAGCTTACACTGACTTGGGTATTGTTGTGCGAAAATTGGGGAGATGGGAAGAAGCGTTATCCCTCCACCTTAAGGCTATTAGTTTAAAAGAAAATTTTACTGAAGCATATGGGAACTTAAGTTTCATTCTTAAAAATATAAACTTTGAGTCATCCAATCGCAGTTTATATCCTGTATTGCTAAATTTACTGAAATTCGAAAATCAAATTCGTCCGGAAGACGTTGCATTTTCTATATTAAGTCTCTTGAAGCATGATCCATTGATTAAAGATTTGCTTGCTGAGAAAAATATTTTTAAGAATCTAAAAAAGACATCCTGCACAATAGAGGCTCTTAATAAACTCTCGCTTCTTCACCATTTGATGCGTATTTGCCCACTTCCTGATCTCGAGTTGGAGCAATTTTTTGTAAAGATGCGGTTTTTTATATTAATTAACCTCGATAAATTAGCAGCCTCTCCTGCACTCAATTATTTTTTATCAACCCTTTCCCTTCAATGTTTTATCAATGAGTATATTTATTTTGAAAGTAAAGAGGAAACGAAATTGGTTAGTGAACTTGAGGCAATGATCACTGAATCTATCAAACAATCAAAGCAACCTGAGCTGAAAAACATATTGTGCCTTGCCTCTTATCGTCAACTACATAAATACAAATGGTGTAAAGATTTAGAAGTACTCAATCACTTGGACGACATAAAAAAAATATTGTTAGAAGAACCACTTGCAGAGAAAGCAATTACAAAAGACATAGCTATTTTGGGAGAGATATCAGACAATGTTTCGAATAAAGTAAGAGAGCAGTATGAAGAGAACCCCTTTCCAAGATGGGTGAAAACAGGACTCCACAAAAATGCAAAGTCTATCGCTGAAATTTTTGAGACAAAGAGCCTAAAGCTGTATTCCGAAAATATTAAAGAAGTAACTTATCCTAAAATATTGGTAGCTGGCTGTGGTACAGGACAACATTCTTTACAAACAGCCTCTCGCTTTACTAGTTGCCATGTCACCGCTGTAGATCTGAGTCTTGCTAGCCTCGCTTATGCAAAGAGAAAAACCGTCGAGAATAAATTTACAAACATAGATTACTTACAAGCTGACATCATTAACCTAAATCACCTAGGGAAAAAATTTGATATAATTGAAAGCGTGGGTGTTCTTCATCACATGTCCGATCCTATGCTTGGATGGCGGGTTCTCACTAATCTTTTAAAGCCCGGTGGTTTGATGAACATAGGTTTGTATAGTGAGTTAGCGCGACAAGATATTGTAAGCATTAGAAACGAAATCAAATTACTCGAGGTTGGCACTTCAGAGACTGACATGCGTCAATTTAGGCAATCGATGATTGAATCTTCAAAAGTAAGCCATCAACGATTGGCTAAGTCACCTGATTTTTTTAGTCTTAGTACCATACGAGACTTGATATTTCATGTACAAGAGCATCGATTTACACTTCCACAGATTGCGAAATGTCTCAAAAGTTTGGGACTTAAATTCTGCGGATTTGAAGATAAAGATATAATTTCAGATTTTGGAGTTTTTCATAGGAAAGACTCAGACATATATGATCTAGAATTGTGGCACAAATATGAAGAAAATAGTCCAAAAACTTTTGGGGGAATGTACCAATTTTGGTGTCAAAAGCTGTAGAAAAACAATCTAACGAACCTTAAATAACCAAAAGGCGTGATTGGAACACTTCAAATAAAAAAAGAGTTTTGTTCAATGACTGAGGGTTATCTTGTTATTTACTACTTTTAATCCGAGAAACTCTTCTTGTTTGCGAAGTAAAGTATATTGGAATCTTAAAAAGTCAGCTTAAATTTTTGTAACAAACTTTTCTTTCTAAACATATACTTAATTTCTAAGTATTATTGGCGTTAAAAAGTACTCATGAATGGATAGGAGGTAATAGTTCTTCAAAAGTCTGAAAGTGTAAAACGTGAAAAAGTAGCGACAAACTTTTAAAAAATATAATAAAATCAATTACTTGCAAATGTAAAAGAATTGAGCAGGAATAAACTGTGCCTAATAGAAGTTCATAAAATCAATGACTTACGTGATTTTATAAGTGGCAAAGCAGTGATGAACCTAATCAAAGACTATTGATTCATCTACATTTTTAAGTTTATACTCCAAAAAAATGAGAAACTTATGGTCAATAGTGAACGCCCATCTCATCAACAAATCATCAGTCTTTCAGAGCTCTATCAAAGTGGACGGTTAGATGACGCTGAAAAGCTGGCTGTATCCCTTACTCAAGAGTATCATCAGCATCCCTTTGGCTGGAAAGCACTCGGTGCAATATTTAAGGCAAAAGGTAGAAGATCTGAAGCCGTAGATGCTAATCAGACAGCAATTGCATTATCACCTCAAGACTTCGAAGCCCACTATAACTTGGGCAACATACACAAAGAACTGGGAAAATTAGACGAAGCTGAAGCAAGCTATAACCGAGCGATAGCGTTGAAGCCCGACTTTGCTGAAGCCCATAGCAACTTGGGCGCTACACTTAAAGGACTGCGAAGATTAGACGAAGCTGAAGCAAGCTATAACCGAGCGATAGCGTTGAAGCCAGACTTTGCTGAAGCCCATACCAACTTGGGCGTTACACTTAAAGGACTGAGAAGATTAGACGAAGCTGAAGCAAGCTGTAGGCAAGCCATAGCGTTAAAGCCTAACTATGTTGAAGCTTTCTATAACTTAGGTATCATGCTACGAGAACTAGGGAAATTAGATAAGGCTGAAGAAACCTTTAATCAAGCGATAGCGTTGAAGCCTAACTTTGCCAAAGCATACTACAGCTTGAGTGTTACACTACAAGAACTAGGAAGATTAAATGAGGCTGAAGCAAGCTATAAAAAAGTAATAGCGTTGAAGCCTGACTATGCTGAAGCCTATAGTAAGCTTGCATCAGTAAAAAAATTTGATGCACAAGATGAACATTATTTAAAAATGCTTGAGCTATATCTTAATAACAATATTTCTGATGAACAACGTTGCCATGTTAACTTTGGCTTAGCCAAGGCATGTGATGATCTAGGTGATTTTAAACAAGCTTTTGCTCACTATAAAGAGGGTAATGCGCTACGCAAAAAGCTATTAAACTATAATATAAGACAAGATACAGAACTTTTCAGACAAATTAAATTTAACTATCCGCAGATAGAACAGAATTCACTAGCATCTGAAAAATTCCCAAAGGATGTGGCACCAATTTTTATCGTTGGCATGCCGCGTTCTGGCACAACTTTAGTTGAACAAATAATTTCGTCTCATTCACTAGTTACAGGTGCAGGAGAATTACCTTATGCAGCTCAGTTCGGATCAGCTATTACAAAGGGCTTGACAAAAGTAGATCGTGAAGCCTTGCTTAATTTTCGGCATAAATATCTGACAAAACTTAAGAGTCATTCTCATGGAAAATTGCTTGTTACAGACAAAATGCCTCAAAACTTCCGTTTAATAGGACTGCTAGCCGCAGCTTTTCCTGAAGCTAAAATTATACATGTTAAACGAAACCCTGCAGCGGTGTGTTGGGGAAATTATAAGCAGAATTTTGCTTCAAAAAACCTGGGCTACTGTTACGCTCTCGATGACATCGTCAGGTATCATAACCTCTATGTAAATCTTATGGCGTTTTGGACAAACACACTAAATAAAAGAATTTACGATCTTGATTATGAAGCTTTAACTATCAATCAGGAGGAGGAAACTCGGCAGCTTATTGATCATCTTGACTTAGATTGGGATGAAAACTGCCTATCGCCTCAAAACAATACAAGAAGCGTAGCAACAGCATCTAACCTTCAAGTTAGAGAAAAACTATACCAGGGCAGCTCTCAACAATGGAAAAAGTATCAACCATTCTTGAATGGAGCATTCGATGTTTTGCTATCACCAAAAGGGGGAAGCCAACCTCTAAGAAAATAAGAGTGTATAAATTAAAAAATCTAACAGTATGTCATTTGAACTCTATGAAATATTGAGATTTAATATTTACAAAGTCTTACGTCTACTAATTTATTTTCGAAATCGTCTTCTTGAATAAAGTTTTGATGCTCTGGACGATAGCATTTGTTTAGCTTAATTTTGTGTAAATGTCTGTCACTTTCTATAATAGACTTTGGTTAAGTGACAATGACTGAATGTGCAAATATGGTGAAGCTGAATAACGATTTGACAAAGGCTAAAAGTAATAGCTCTTCGTTAGTCTGAAAGTGTAAAAAGTCACCAAGCAATAACAAATTTTTTTAAAAAATATATAGCCAAGGAATTGCAGGGACAGAACAATTGAGCGTGAGTAATTTAGATAATTTTTTTATATAAATTATTGTAAATAAGATAAATTTGAAATTATGAAATGTTACTCAGTAGCAATTAGTTGTTCAATGAAGTACTTTGTTGTGAGGTTATATCCATTAAAATATTTATACATTAATATCTATTCTCATAAACAAGGAATAGATACTTAATCTACTATGGGTTCTCTTTTTTATATAGTTGGTTTTTTGCAGATTCAGAGGACAACATGAGAGGGGACATGCACATAGTAGCAATCAAAACAGCGGTCAAGGACGGTATTAAGTTTGGTCGTAAAGATGTTGTTGATGAAAATGAGGAATATCAGATTTGGTAATTAAGGACCAAAGGCAGATCTATCCACGCAACTGCAAATTAAAATTAAACAACCGTAGGACGAACGCAAAAGGTGAGTTAACCGATAGGAATATAATGAAAATCTTTATATTTGGGAAGAGTTATAACTTACCTTCTTCTCTTAATTTTTGTCTTATATTAGTTGCACTAATTTCAGTTACCGACTTATCAAAAACCTCTTCTTCAAAGACATAACCAACACCTCTTCCATAAGTAATGTTGACTATATTAGGAACCAACATTATTTCATATTCAGCACCTCTTATGAAACCCTCTTTTAATAGACCCTCTTCAATATTTGAACAGACAGTATTCCAGTCAAAGGGATTATCATCTTGACCATCACCACCCGATGCACCTTGGACGTCTCTAACTTGAATGATGACTTGACCTGTTTTTACCATACATCTTTTAAAAAGTGCTTTATGTCCGTCGTGCCATGGTTGCCATCTACCCAACATTTGGACTGTGGGTTTTTTCCAATCAAACATTTTTTACTCCAAAATTAAAATTTTTATGCCAACGAAGTTTGTGCCAATAACATGAAATCATTTTTGTTAAAACTCTATCCTCATCATTCCTGCTGCTCAATAAATTTCTCCTGTGATAATCCATAAAACGTGAAATGTATCTTTTTTTGTTAGCACTCTCCAATTAAGGTTTTTGTGAGATGTCTTTTTTTTAATTATTTTTCCCATTGCAGAATCATTTTTGCAACATCGTCATGATTATGCTCGTTCCATTCTGTAATATAAAAGTCTACCTTTTTAGGACTTTGAAAAAGTTTATTAGTGTCTTCGTATCTTCCTTCTTCAATGGTATCCATCCAAACAACGATATCTGCATCAAAATTCTCTCTTGTTGCTTCAGTAGGACAGACGAAATCGCAGACTACTAACCTGCCATGAGATTTTTCAAAATCTGCAAAAGTTCTCATCCTGTTTGATTGTCTATGTCTGCCTTCATCTGAAAAATCCCAATCATTTGCCATATGACGGACTTTATCTGCGTTATACCACGCTGCTTTTATTAGCGGAACCAAACGTTCTGCTAAATATGTCTTACCACTGCCTGGAAGGCCCATTACTAAAATTTTCATAATATTAAATTTATATTTTTTTGACCGTTAATAATATATTTTTTGAAACGGGGAATATTTTTACATTATCCAAATCAAAATCTTCAAGTCTCTGTATTAGTTTGATCATTATAATCCTTGAACCATAGAAAATAAAAAAAATTTCTCTCTGCCATATAAGTTTCTTATTTTATGCTAACAAAAAGTAAAAATATAAAGCAAATACTCCTGAGAATAAGAACCTAAATTGCTCGTTCGTAATATTTCTTTTTAAAAGGCTTGAGAAGGATTCTTTAAATTGAACTTGAGTTGATGCTTACGTTTAGCACCAGCGTTGTGGCATTGCCAAAGGAAATGGGTAAGGCGGCGTGAAAAAGTCACTCGCGTAATCTTTATTTCCTTAACCGAAGTTATCAAACAACCTACTCTGAAACTTTGCAAACCCACTGAAAATAACAAAGCTGGAACTGTGATCGAACTCTAGACCCCTAAAAAAGCCGTTTCTTAAACACAAAAAATTATAGCATATGAAGATTAATAATAAATGTACTGTTTTCTGCTGTCTAATAACTCTGCTTAACGTCGTTAGATACTAGTAATATTGAGGCTGTGTCTAGACGCTGTACTATAATATAAGGTTGAAATCTTGCTACTCCTTGGATTTAGAGATAAAAAAACCTTCTATCCGAATCCTATGAAAGTCAATACAGTGCTTGTAATGAAAGGGCATTACAAAAAGCAGGTAGTTGCGAATTAAAATGATGCTCAAAGCATGCGGGAGATAGGGAATATGAGTATTTGATGGAACTAACTGTTGAGAAAGTACTGCAGCAAGGTGTTGCTGCACATAAAGAAGGTAAACTGCAAGATGCCGAGCGTTTATATCGCACTGTATTAAAATCTCAGCCTAAACATCCGGACGCTAACCACAACCTCGGCATATTAGTAGTTTCTCTTAATAAAGCCAATGAGGCATTGCCGTTGTTTAAAACCGCTCTTGAAAGTAACCCAAATATAGACCAGTTTTGGCTGAGTTACATTTATGCCCACATAAAAGAGAAGCAATTTTATAATGCTAAGCAAGTAATTGAACAGGCAAAAACGCGGGGCGTGGCGAGAGATAAATTGGATAATCTCGAGGCACAAATAGCTCCTGAAATTCAAATAGAAAGTGCCAAGAGTGTAAGTCCAACTCAGCAACAAATCAGTAGTCTGCTAGAGCTCTATCAAAGCGAACAGTTAGATGACGCTGAAAAGCTGGCTGTATCCCTTACAAAAGAGTTTCCTAAGAATCCTTTTGGCTGGAAAGCACTAGGGGTAATATTTAAGGCGATGGGTCGAAAATCTGAAGCCGTAGATGCTAATCAGACAGCAATTGCATTAGCTCCTCAAGATGCCGAAACCTACAGTAACTTGGGTGTCACGCTACAAGAACTGGCAAGATTAGAAGAAGCTGAGGCGAACTGTAGGCAAGCAATAGTGTTGAAGCCTGACTATGCTGAGGCTCATAGCAACTTGGGCAACATTCTACGAGATCTGGGGAGATTAGACGAAGCTGAAGTAAGCTATAACCAAGCAATAACGTTGAAGCCTGATTTTGCCGAAGCCAACTATAATCTAGGCAACATGCTTCAAGAACTGGGAAGAATAGACGAAGCTGAACTAAGCTATAACCGAGCGATAGCGCTGAAGCCTGACTATGCTGAAGCACACAGTAACTTGGGTGCTACACTCAAAGAACTGAGAAGATTTGACGAAGCTGAAGTAAGCTGTAACATAGCAATCGACTTGAAGCCTGAATTTATTGAAGCCCACAGCAACTTGGGCGCTACTCTCAGAAGACTGGGAAGAATAGACGAAGCTGAAGTAAGCTATAACCGAGCAATAGCGTTAAAGCCTGACTATACTGAAGCCCACTATAACTTGGGTGTCACACTACAAGAACTAGGAAGATTAAATGAGGCTGAAGCAAACTTTAAAAAAGTAATAGCGTTGAAGCCTGACTATGCTGAAGCCCACAGGATGCTGGCATTGATAAAAAAATTTGATGCACAAGATGAACATTATTTAAAAATGCTTGAGCTATATCTTAATAACAATATTTCTGATGAACAACGTTGCCATGTTAACTTTGGCTTAGCCAAGGCATGTGATGATCTAGGTGATTTTAAACAAGCTTTTGCTCACTATAAAGAGGGTAATGCGCTACGCAAAAAGCTATTAAACTATAATATAAGACAAGATACAGAACTTTTCAGACAAATTAAATTTAACTATCCGCAGATAGAACAGAATTCACTAGCATCTGAAAAATTCCCAAAGGATGTGGCACCAATTTTTATCGTTGGCATGCCGCGTTCTGGCACAACTTTAGTTGAACAAATAATTTCGTCTCATTCACTAGTTACAGGTGCAGGAGAATTACCTTATGCAGCTCAGTTCGGATCAGCTATTACAAAGGGCTTGACAAAAGTAGATCGTGAAGCCTTGCTTAATTTTCGGCATAAATATCTGACAAAACTTAAGAGTCATTCTCATGGAAAATTGCTTGTTACAGACAAAATGCCTCAAAACTTCCGTTTAATAGGACTGCTAGCCGCAGCTTTTCCTGAAGCTAAAATTATACATGTTAAACGAAACCCTGCAGCGGTGTGTTGGGGAAATTATAAGCAGAATTTTGCTTCAAAAAACCTGGGCTACTGTTACGCTCTCGATGACATCGTCAGGTATCATAACCTCTATGTAAATCTTATGGCGTTTTGGACAAACACACTAAATAAAAGAATTTACGATCTTGATTATGAAGCTTTAACTATCAATCAGGAGGAGGAAACTCGGCAGCTTATTGATCATCTTGACTTAGATTGGGATGAAAACTGCCTATCGCCTCAAAACAATACAAGAAGCGTAGCAACAGCATCTAACCTTCAAGTTAGAGAAAAACTATACCAGGGCAGCTCTCAACAATGGAAAAAGTATCAACCATTCTTGAATGGAGCATTCGATGTTTTGCTATCACCAAAAGGGGGAAGCCAACCTCCAAGAAAAAATATTTGCACATAACCTAGACAAACTTAACTTTGAAGACAAATCTGCTCTTAAGGTAGCTAAGAATCTCAAAATTTATTGAGATTATGTTTATCGATTATTATAGAAAGTGGCATGACAAAATAAGTCGTTTATATGAACAATTTTTTTGAAGTATTACTGCTAAACTTAGAAAGAGGCGGTTTGACAAGGCATAAGAATGCCGCAAGGGAAGAATTTACTGCGCTTTTTTTAAGGCTTTAATGTGACAAACTTTTAGTAAGTAATATAAGTCCATTTTATTTGTGGAAGTACTACAAACTTGATATGGTCATGTATGACTAAATATTTGAACAAATAATAACTAAAAGCTCCTAACAAAGAATGATAAACAATCTAAAACAAAAAAAAGGCGGAACACATTTTATTAGCCAGTTTATATATTGTGTTTTTGTTGTTATTTTTGGGTATGGCGTGTTTAACCAAATTGAAAGTAACCAGCAATTGAATGACTTAGCGCTCCTTAAATTAGAGATTTTATTTGCCATAATTTGTTTGGCATTCATATCGTTCATGTTAATTTACTTAAAAAAAAATATAAACCTTCACTTCCTTCAGAGACACCCACCTTACTTCGTCTAGCCGCAAAAATTAACCATATATCGATGGACGTTACTCTGTCTGGAGTTACAATATCGGGTTTCGGAAAGGGTTTTTCTCTGGATGGGTTATCAAAATAACTTTTTAATTGAACTAACAATATGCTGTCATGAAATATTATTTTTTACTGTAATTTATTTGTTTTTTTTGCATATATCAGCGACAATTTATCCTCGAGTTCGACACGATTTTGTTTGGAGCCCAATGGTCCCCTTATCAAAGGAGTAGAGCCAGAAAGAAGTTGATGAGTAAAGTATTTAAGGTTTGCCAGGAAGATGAATGGGAAAACGTAAAACAAAATGACTTTTTCGAAGGATCAAAAATCGATAAAAATGATGGTTTTATTCACTTTTCCACTTCAGAACAATTAGAAGGGACCCTTGAAAAATATTTCAAGTCAAAAAGCCCGTTGTATTTGTTAGAAGTAAATACTGATAAATTAGACCTTGTTTGGGAGGTTAGTAGAGACAAACAGCTATTTCCACATTTATATGCGCCTTTACCTTTAAGTGCGGTGGCAAAGGTTTATAAAATTTTTTTGGATACTCAAGGAAATCATATCGTTCCTGAACAGGCCTTTTATCAGTAGGAACACTCTCCGATATCATTAACTGAAACGTTAAAATACAAAGATTTAATTTCTTTTATTACAAAAAATAGAAAAGCAGACTGCAAGTATGTTAATTTTTAGCTCGCGACCTTTGAGCCATAAGATTGGTGCTAAAAAGATAAGTATTATGACAACAAGGTGAAGAATGTTTTTGGTGACCTAGCAGGAGATGCAGCATTTGGATATCTTAATAACTGGCGCAAAACCTTAAATGGCTGTTGGGCGTTTATCATCCTAACTGACCAAATTACTTGCAATATCTTAAGAAAAACTCCCAGAGCTTTCTCAGGAGATAATTATGCTTTAGACACCTGTTTACATTTGTTTGACTACTTTGCATCAACCAACAAGCTGGAGCAGGGTCACACTTTATTTTACTCCCGTTAACCCATAGTGAGAATTTGATAATTCAAAAAAGATCTTTGCCATTATTCAAAAATTGTATAGCTGAATAATGCTACCAGTATGCGTTGCAACACAAAAAAATCATTGCAGGATTTGGAAGGTTCCCATATAAAAATCCTATCTTAGTAATAACATCGAAAAAATCATACAGGCAATGATTAGAACCCCCTCGTTGTTCACTTTAAGGGCCTAATGATTCAATTTATACTATTTAATTAAAGATGACTTTTCTATCAATCTAGCAAAAAAGCTCGCTCCTATTGGTGATAAATCATCATTAAAATCATATTCCGGGTTGTGGACAGGCGTTCCAACACCTTGCCCTACATGGAAATAACAGCCTGGACGCTCCTCTAACATATAAGAAAAATCCTCTGATGCCATTATTGGTTTTGCGTTAATGTCTACGTTTTGCGCGCCTACAATTTCTTTTGCAGCCTCTGCCGCAAACTTAGTTTCCCTTTGATGGTTTAGAGTAGCAGGATAACCATAGTTATAATCTAGTTTTATTTTTCCTCCATATCCACGGCCGTGACCTTTGCACAATTCTTGCAGCCTTTCTACAACAAGGCTTTGCGCTTCTTTAGATAACGTTCGGACGGTGCCATTGATATATGCGTCGTTAGGGATAATATTGTGGGTGGTCCCAGCATGAAACTGGGTGATAGATATAACTACTTTTTCTGATGCTGACAAATTTCTGGATGAGATAGTTTGGATGGCTTGGACAAGCTGAACTCCTATAACGAGAGGGTCTATTGTTTTTTCCGGTTCCGCAGCATGACCACCTTTACCAAATATTTTAATTGTAAAATCGTCTGCGGCAGCCATGTTAGGACCGATACACGTTTGAAAGTAACCCAAAGGACATCCTGGGTCATTGTGAATCCCATAAACTTCATCGATGCTAAACCTATCCATTATACCTTCTTTGCACATTACTTCTGCTCCTCCCTCACCCTCTTCTGCAGGCTGGAAAATCAAGGCTACATTGCCAGAGAAATTTCTGGTTTCACTTAAGTATTTTGCGGTTCCTAAAAGCATAGTGATGTGGCCATCATGTCCACAAGCGTGCATAACACCTTTTTTTTTTGAAATATACTCTTTACTCGTCGTTTCTTCTAGAGGCAACGCGTCCATGTCAGCTCTTAGTCCAATCGTTTTGCCGGTTGATTTACCACTAACTATCGCAACAATTCCTGTCTTTGCAATTTCAGTATAGATTTCATCTACACCAAACTCTTCTAATTTGGATTTAACAAATTTTGCAGTCTCAAAACAATCAAATCCTAATTCCGGATTAGCGTGCAAATGATGTCTCCATCCTTGCATCTCATCAAAGTAATCTGCTATCCTATTTATTGTTGGCATACTTACCTCAATTTTATGTTTGTAAGCGTTCACAAATAGGTGATTAGGATATCAGGCTTGCTACATTTTAAAAGGACTTTTATAACTCGAGATAATAATGATAGTAGTTGATCAATCACCTGTTGAAGAAAATTTTGTTCAAAACCCTTATCTCTTCTATCGTCAAATTTTAAAAAGTGGCGGTGTTTGCTTCTGGAAAAATTATAATCAAAAGGCCTTTTTTGAATTCTCTACCATAAACAAAATTTTTAAAGACAAAAGGTTTGGTAGAGAATTACCAGCAGGTCTTAACAATCCTAATGAAAAAAATCTAAGTGATTTTTATAGAATCGAAAGAAACTCTATGCTTGATTTGGAAGGGAAAAAGCACTCTCGATTAAGAGGATTAGTATTGCGCGCATTTACCACTAAAAATATAAAAAAAATATCAAAAGATATCGACACTCTTTGTGCAGATCTATTAGATCAGATGAACGATAATGAAACTGATTTAATTGAGAGCTACGCAAAACAAATCCCAGTAATAACTATCGCTCGTCTATTGGGAATACCTGAAGATATGTCAGACCAATTATTAAAATGGTCAAATTCGATGGTCGCTGTATACCAAGCAGATATTTCTGAAAAAACAAAAAGAACAGCAAATCAGTCCTCTAGAGAATTCTTTGAATATATCGAAAATTACGTAGCCGAGCGTCGTGACAAGCCAGCAGATGATTTAATTACTCATCTTATTAATGCAGAACAAGAAAATGAAAAACTCAATTTTGATGAGTTAGTCTCAACTTGTATTCTTTTATTGAATGCAGGTCATGAGGCGACTGTTCATACTATAGGTAATGGAATTTATGCATTGCTTTCGAACAAAATTAATTGTCATTTTTTTGAGGGAAAACACTGGCATAACACTGTAGAGGAGATATTGAGATATGACCCACCACTCCATATTTTCTCAAGATTTGCCTACGAAAACTTAACTATCGATAACATCGACATTTCGCACGGAGAAAAAATAAGTTTGGTGATAGGTGCATCTGGCCAAGATACGCGCCGATGGGATAATCCTTTAGCCTTCATTCCCAATAGGCGCACTCTAACTAACAATTCTTTTGGTGCAGGAATACATTTTTGCCTTGGAGCTCCATTAGCTCGGTTAGAAATAAATTTGGCTTTAAAAAATCTTTTTGGTAGAAAAAGACGAATCGAGATCCTTCAAAAACCCGAATATGCAAATATTTATCACTTTCATGGTCTAAAGTCATTAAATGTTGAAATGAGTTAAATGATCTCTAAACTTGACGCATTTCGAACCGATTTCTGTGCAATTAAAAATGTTAATTAAATTATGATCATAAAATATTTTCGTATTGTTCTAGCATCCACAACTTTTTTATTGGCATTGAACTTAGGCCTCTTGGAAAACTTCATATCTTTAAACGATCTTTTACGAGAAAATCGTGTTTATTACTTCAAAGGAAAGAGCAAGCCAGTAAGTGGCCCAGTAAAATCTTTTTGGAATAATGGTTATGTAGAGAATACTGGGACTCTCCTGAACGGAATAAAAGAAGACAGCTGGGAGTATTTTCATGACAACGGTAAAATAAGAGCAAAAGGGACCTACATTGAAGGTAATAAGGATGGTATTTGGCTGACTTTTTTCAGTAATGGCAACATGAGGTCTGAAGAAGCCTACAGTGGTGGAATGAGGTCCGGTGTTTGGACGTTTTATTATCAAAACGGAAATATTCGGACTGAAGAAGAATACAAAGATGACAAATTGGAAGGTATATGGAAATTCTACCTTGAGACAGGTGAGTTGATTGAAAGTGGTTTCCAAAAAAATGGCCTGAGAAATGGTTTTTTGGAAATATTTGATAAATCAGGCGACCTTATAAAAAAGGAAACGTGGTCGATGGGTGTTCTTACAGAGGTAGAGTTATTCTGAATGAAAGAAGCAAAATTCACAAAAATCATAAATAAAAGAATTTGCTATGGAACAAAATTCCAACTGGCAGTCTGGACTGAAATCGCAAAGATAACACCAGGGACTACCAAAACTTACTCAGAACTAGCACATATTCTTGGAAAACCTAAATCGGCCAGAGCTATTGCGAATGCTTGTGGTAAAAACCCTTATCCTGGACCAATACCTTGCCATAGAGTGATTAGATCAGATGGATCTTTAGGTGGTTACAGTGGCTTGGGGGGAATTAAAACAAAACGAAAACTACTTAAAAAAGAAATTAGTAATTTTAAATAGATTGAACAAAGAGAGTCGCAGAACCATTTTTGCATTGGCTCTAGCCCAAGCGGTTTTGGGTTCCCAAATGCCAATGTATATTATTTTGGGTGGTCTTGTAGGCCAGTCGCTTGCTAGTAGTGCTTGCTATGCCACCATACCTATCTCTTTAATAATCATCGGTTCAATGATAAGTTCTCCAATACTTTCAAACGTGATGCAATCAACAACCAGAAGATTTGGATTACTATTGGGCAATCTAGCTGGATTAATCGGCTCTCTAACTTCACTCTTGGGGATATTTATTGTCTCATTTGAAGTCTTTTTATTTGGCTCTTTTATTTCAGGTGCTTATATGGCTTCTCAAGCATTTTATAGATTTTCAGCGACAGACGTTTGTGAAGATCAGTTCAAGGCAAGAGCTATCTCAATTGTTCTTTCAGGTGGCCTAATTGCTGCTATTTTAGGCCCATCATTGATAAAATTATCTCTCAGTATAAGTAACCCTGAGCCATTCCTATATTCTTACTCAGCAATAGTAATACTGAATTGCCTCGGCCCTTTCATATTGTGTTATGTTAAACAACACGACTCTTCAAAGGAAGTCGAAGATATTAGTATTAGAAATAAAAATCTTATCTCTGAAAGGGATAAGTCTAATCGATCTCCTGCAAATATTTTTAAAAGCCCTGCAATATTAGTCTCAATAAGCTGTTCCATGATTGCATATGGTGTCATGAACCTCATAATGACTTCTTCACCAATCGCAATCGTTGGATGTGGATTTGGAGCCAAGCAAGCGGCGAGTGTTGTTTCAGCTCATGCACTGGCTATGTTTGCCCCTTCGTTTATTACCGGAAAATTAATTGAAAAATATGGTGAAAAGTCAATTATATCCAGTGGCATGACTTTATTCTTGCTGGCAGTCTTTTTCGCTTACCAGGGTCTAAATATTTGGAACTTCTATATGTCATTAATATTAATTGGAATTGGATGGAATTTTGGTTTCGTTGGGTCAACTAGTCTATTAACAAAAAGTCACTTGCCGTCTGAAAGAGGAAGGGTTCAAGGAATAAATGATTTTTTCGTTTTTGGTTTTGTTGCTGTCTCGTCGATAACCTCAGGCTGGTTAATGAATTGCAGTTCCAATTCCTCACAACTAGGGTGGAACATAATTAATTTAACTGCTACACCTCTGATAATTTTTGCCTTGATATCCATAACTCTTTTACACTTGTTTGATAATAGTAAATTTATAAAAAGCTAAATTAATGGCTCAAATTTTGCATCATAAATGCCCAACAAGTCCTCTAACGGAAATTTTGACAATGGATATATTAAAAAAACTCTTCGCTATACTAGTAATATTCCTATTACCTTTAACCCCTTTTGCGGATTCCCATAAAAATAACTGCAAAGAAGATAATATATCCGTACTTTTTGATCTGATCTACGGGAACTATTTACCATTTGAACCTCCACTTGATGAAGAAGGCAACATTTCTTTATCACCGGAGGAAATTTTTGTGATGGAATCAAAGCATTTTTTTAACCAAATCAAGAAGGTTGAACCGGTTAAAATTTCTTTGGCTACTTATGCCTCGCTTTCGAAAGAAGTACCTAAGGCCTTGAGTAATTTTGAGACACGGATTAAAATAATTTTGCCCGACTGCCAAATTATATCTCTTTACAGAGGTGCTCCAATTGAGAAAATAACAACTGATTTCGAGACTGTACAGCGAATCTCAAAAACAGCAATCGATGCAAACCTAAACTCATTTGGCTTTTTTGCTGCAAATAAAATAAGATTAACATCATTAGATTTCAGCGACGTACGTCATATGCTTAAAAATGACTACTCGTTTGACCCAGAGGTACTAACCGATCTAATGCCAAAAAAAATGGTAGATAGATATTTTCCAGGAAAAATAATACCAATAGCAAATTTGTCGGAAGCTGCTTTACTTACGTTCATTTCCAGAAACGGGAAAATAGAGAACTCCCCTAAAGAGGTTTTTTTTATTAAACCCAAAAGCTTCTCGGGCGTATCAGAAAATTTTTCTGCACTTATGCTAGATGATAATGGAAATTTAGAAACATTTTCTGCATTGAATACCGATCTAGTTGTCCAATTATTCAATAGATACGGAATAAAGACAGAAACAATTTCACTGAAAGAAGTATTTACGGACGATACCGGTAGCTGCAGCTTAGATCCTGCAGGCCGTTGGTATCAGCTAATTGGAGGGCGAAAGATTAGAAACTGCCCTTTCTTTAGTATGGCTAGGAAGATGTTACAAAACCGAAGTTATCTAGAGACCGTTGACTTCGTAGAACAAAATACCAACTTCACCAGACTAGATAAGATTATTCGAAAACATGTGTTGAAGGACAGCGTTGACGGATAATAATCCCTCTATAAAGCACATCTTTGCTTTACAAACATAAAAATTTTAGATATCTCCGAAAATTGAATTTGTACAAAAAAAGGAAATGTCCATGTTACTCAATCCATTAATACCAATATCTTTCGGTCTTTTTGGACTTTTGTGTGCGCTTATAGTTTACCTACAAGTCAGGAGCGCTAACGAAGGTACAGGTAGAGTCAAAGAAATCGGCGACGAAATCCATCTAGGGGCAATGGTTTTCATGGCTGCGGAATATAGAATTCTAAGCATATTTTGCATCATATGTATAGCGGCACTATATTATTTTTTAGGCTGGGAAACCTCTCTTGCTTTCTTTCTTGGAGCGTTGTGCTCTGGATCAGCAGGGTATATTGGGATGTATACCGCTACAAAAGCTAATGTCAGAACTGCAGTTGCAGCAAGCGAGGGCGGAGCAGCTTCAGCGTTAAACATAGCATTCTTTGGTGGTTCAATCATGGGCTTAACTGTAGCCGCCATGGGTTTGGTTGGGATAGGAATTCTTTTCTACAATTTCGGTGGTGATTTGAAGCAGATACATGCTATCGAAGGATTTGCCATGGGAGCTTCGTCTGTTGCTCTATTTTCTCGAGTTGGTGGTGGCATATTCACCAAGAGTGCTGACGTGGGCGCAGATTTAGTCGGAAAAGTAGAGGCAGGGATACCAGAAGATGACCCAAGAAACCCTGGAGTGATAGCCGATAATGTGGGAGACAACGTTGGAGATGTAGCAGGTATGGGATCTGACATTTTCGAATCTTATTGTGGGTCCATTATAGCATCCATAATTCTAGCAACAACTATGTCGGCATCCTCAGTTTCTTTATTAGGAGGAGATGTAGATGCATTGATTGGTATGCCCCTGGTTCTTGCCTCGGTTGGCTTGATATGTTCTATCCTTGGTATTCTTACAGTAAGAGTATTTTCTAACAGCAGCCCTGAAATGGCGCTAAGGTATGGTACCATAGGCTCTGCTGTTTTATTCATAATAGTTGCTTATTTCACCATAACGTCATTAGGGGTTTCTTCTAATGTATGGATAGCAGTTTTAGTAGGTGCAATCGGTGGAATTGTGGTAGGTTTGACAACGGAATATTACACAGGTGGAAAACCCGTCAGAAAGATTGCTGAAGGAGGCGACACTGGTGCTGCTACAATAATGATTACTGGGCTCGCTGTTGGCATGCAGTCTGTAGCCATCCCCGTTTTGGCAATAGTCGTCATTATTTTCACGGCTAATTCCTTTGCAGGTCTCTATGGTGTAGGAATGGCAGCAGTAGGGATGCTGAGCACTGTCGGTATTACTATGGCAATAGACGCGTATGGTCCTGTGGCGGATAACGCTGGTGGAATTGCAGAAATGGCAGAGATGGGTAAAGAAACAAGAGAAATAACGGATTCCTTAGATGAAGTTGGGAATACTACTGCAGCGATAGGAAAAGGTTTCGCCATTAGTGCCGCCGCATTGGCTGCATTAGCACTTATAAGCGCATATATAGAAAAAATTAGTGGGAGTGATAGTAGCTTTGTACTTGCAATCAATGATCCTTTAGTTTTGGGAGGTATGTTTCTTGGAGGGATTTTCCCGTTTCTGGTAAGTTCAATGACAATGACCGCTGTCGGCGACGCCGCTTTTGATATGATCAAAGAGATTAGACGTCAATTTAAAGAAATACCTGGCCTTCTTGATGGAAAGGCAAAACCGGATACCGCTAAATGCGTTGATATTGCAACCAAAGCAGCTCTCAGAAAAATGATAGCTCCTGGAGCGCTTGCAGTCTTAGCTCCGGTGGTGGTCGGAACAATTTTAGGCCCAAAGGCTCTCGGGGGAATGCTCGGAGGAGCACTGATCTGTTGCGTTATGATGGCTTTGATGATGGCAAACGCAGGAGGAGCGTGGGATAATGCCAAAAAGTATGTTGAGAAAGGTAACTTAGGAGGGAAAGGTTCTGAGGTTCATAAAGCAGCTGTGGTTGGTGATACCGTTGGAGATCCTTTGAAAGATACTTCTGGTCCTTCTATGAATATTTTGATAAACGTGATGGCCATAGTAAGCCTTGTTATCGCACCTCTGTTAGTTTAGAGAAGCTATTTTAGGATAAGGCTTTACTACTTTAGTAAAGCCTTAACTATTTCTGATGCCATACCAAAATCCATCCTACCGCTAAAACTTGTTTTTAGTTCACTCATTATTTTACCCATGTCTTTAATACTAGGGTTCTCTTTAGATTCAATAATTTTTGTTATTTCCTCTCTTATTTCTTGTTCACTAAGCTGATTAGGTAAAAATTCCTCGATAATCTTTATCTCTTCCCTTTCTCGTTCGGCAAGCTCAATTCTACCACCCTCTTCATACTGGATGATGCTTTGTTTTCTTTGTTTAACCATATTTGACAGTATTAAGATGATCTCATTATCACTTACTCCTTCGGTATTCTCTTCCGATCTTACAGCTATATCTCGGTCTTTAATCGCTGCATTTATCAACCTTAACGTAGCCAAACGAGGTTTTTCTTGCGATTTCATTGCTTCTTTTAAGTTTGTGTGTAACAGGGATCTCA
>CABZEW010000016.1 GCA_902524845.1 uncultured Alphaproteobacteria bacterium | reverse complement strand
ATGGCGCTAACCTACGTAGGGGGAGAGCTTACGCAATTTATGCTTAATTTACCTGCTGCCGCTATACAAGTCTTCCAGGGAATGCTTCTGTTTTTCTTACTCTCATTTGATCTTTTTGTTCATTACAAAATTAAGCTGAAAGGAAATAAGTGAATGGGCTTTTCTGAAATTAATTTTGCTGTTTTGGTTGCTAGTCTAATTGTAGCCTCAACACCACTTGTATTAGCTGCTCTTGGCGAGTTGGTTGTTGAAAAATCTGGTGTCTTGAACCTTGGTGTTGAGGGTATGATGATAATAGGTGCTGTTTCTGGTTTTATAGTTGGAGTGGAAACTGGGTCCGCCTATATAGGGATGCTAGCGGCAGCGGTGGCAGGGGCATTACTTTCTCTTCTCTTTGCTTTTATAATTTTGATAATGCAAGCTAATCAGGTCGCCTCTGGCCTTGCTTTAACTATTTTCGGTCTAGGAATAGCAGCTCTGTTAGGTCACCCATATACTGGTATAAAATCACCACAAATTTCAACGATTGCAATTCCAATAATTACTGATGTTCCGATACTTGGAACGATGTTTTTTCAACATGACTTGATTGTTTATCTGTCGTTAATATCTGTGGTAGCGATCTGGTATTTTATGAGTTATACGAGAGCAGGTCTCATCCTTAAATCAGTAGGGGAGGATCATGATGTCGCACATTCCTTGGGATACGGAGTAATAACTATAAGGTTTTTGGCTATTGTTTTTGGTGGAGCTATGGCTGGAGTAGGAGGGGGATATCTATCACTTGTTAGAGTTCCTCAATGGACAGAGGGAATGACGGCTGGAGCAGGCTGGATTGCCCTCGCTCTCGTGGTTTTTTCAGGATGGAGGCCTCTTAGATTACTTATAGGTGCCTATATTTTTGGCGGTATAACAATTCTTCAGCTCAATTTACAGGCAATCGGAGTAAATATAAACATAGCTGTATTATCTATGGCTCCATATCTTGCAACGATATTAGCTTTAGTGGTAATATCGATGAGTCGATTCCGAGGGAATAGGGGAGCTCCGGGATGTTTAGGTAGATCGTTTGTGAAAACAACATAAGACTTAATTAAAAAATGGAGAAAATATGAGACAATTAATAAAATTTTTTTCGGCCTCTTTTTTACTTATATCAATGGTGATTACTTCAAGTATAGCTATTGCCGCGGATTACAAGGTAGGCTTTATTTATATTGGTCCTCCGGGGGATCATGGTTGGAATTATCAACATGATGTTGGGAGAAAAGCTGTAGATGAGGCTTTTGGAGATAAGGTAGAGACAGTCTTTCAAGAAAATGTTCCAGAAAGTGCAGATGCTGAACGTGTTATGACCCAAATGGCTCTCTCTGGGGCCGATATGATTTTTGCCACTTCTTTCGGTTACATGGAACCTGTGTTAAATGTTGCAAAAAAGTTTCCAAAGGTAAAATTTGAACACGCTACCGGCTATATGACAGCTGATAATGTTTCAACTTATAGTGCAAGGTTTTATGAAGGCAGAACAGTGGCAGGCCACATTGCAGGAAAAATGACTAAATCCAATACAATTGGATACGTTGCTTCATACCCTATTCCAGAGGTCGTTCGAGGAATAAACTCTGCTTATCTTGCCGCAAAGAAAGCCAATCCAAATGTGGAATTTAAAGTGATCTGGATCTTCACTTGGTATGATCCTGCCAAGGAGGCTGATGCCGCTAAAACCTTAATATCCCAGGGTGCGGACGTGATATTACAGCATGTGGACAGTTCCGCTATAATGACGGTTGCTGAAGAAGCGGGTGTCTATGCCTTTGGTCAAGCCTCCGATATGAGTGCTTTTGGTCCCAATGCCCATTTAACAGCTATAATTAATGGATGGGCTCCATACTATGTCAAAAAGGTTAAACAGGGTATGGACGGAACTTGGAAGGGTGCTGAGCAAACTTTTGATGGAATTAACGCTGGCATGGTCATTATCGGACCTCTTTCCGATAAGATTCCGGACAATGTAAAGAAAGAGGCAATGGCAATCAGAGATGGTATTGCTTCTGGAACGCTTCATTCTTTTACCGGTCCAATTAATAAGCAGGATGGATCTCCATGGCTAAAAGCTGGGGAAACAGCCGACATGGGTACTTTACTTGGCATGAATTTTTATGTTGAAGGTATTCAAGGTGACATCCCGCAATGAGATAAATTCGATAGTGGAAAAAGGCCCTATAAAGGGCCTTTTTTTTTGGAGACTTTTTAAAGAATGAAAATATTAAAAGGAAGAATTTTTTCGTTTTTGAGGAAACCAGAAAATATTAATGATAATGGCAGCTACATCTATTTAGAAAAAGGAGGAGTAGCATTTGACGATAAGGGAATTATCATTGAAGTTGACGATTATTTCGAACTTATTAAGAAATATGAGAATACTGAAATAATAGATTTTGGATCTAAAATAATCCTTCCTGGATTTATAGATCTACACAATCATTTCCCTCAAACACAGGTAATAGCATCATATGGGACTAAATTACTGGAATGGCTGAATAAATATACTTTTCCAAATGAAAGCCTATTTGTTGACAATAAGCATTGTGAACGAGAGTCGAAAATATTTCTCGATGTATTAAATGATAACGGAATTACAACTTCTGTTTCATTTGGGTCAGTGCATCCCAGTTCAGTCGAGTATCTATTTCAGGAAGCGCATAGAAGAAACATGTGCCTTATTGCTGGTAATGTATTGATGGATAGAAATGCGCCAGACACAGTTCTAGAAAAACCAGATAAAAGCTATTTAGGCAGCAAAGAGATAATTGGTAAGTGGCATAATGTCAGCCGTTGCAAATATGCCATAACACCAAGATTTGCGATTACTTCTACTCCTGCACTAATGGAAGTTTCTCAAAGTTTATATGCCGAAAATAACTCCTGTTACGTTCAAACTCATCTTTCTGAAAATATAGACGAAATTAAAACAACATTGGAACTATTCCCAGATCAAAAAGACTACTTATCTATTTACGACAAATATAATCTTCTCTCGAATAAGACATTATTAGCTCATTCTATACACTTGGAAAAGAACGAGGTTGAAAGAATGAAAGAAACAAAGTCTATTGCTGTTCATTGCCCAACATCAAATCTATTTCTAGGAAGCGGGCTATTTAAATTTAGAGAGCTAGAAGAAAAAGGAGTAAGAACAGCCATAGCAACAGATGTAGGCGGTGGGACTTCCTTCTCAATGTTAAGAACGCTTGACGAAGCTTACAAAATTCAGCAATTAGAGAACTATAGCCTAAACCCACTAGCTTCATTCTTTTGGTCAACCATGGGTAATGCAGAGTGTCTAGGACTTCAGCACCAAATCGGAACGATAAAGACTGGAAACTATGCTGACTTGATAGTTTTAAATAGTAAAAGCACTTCTTTAATGAAACATAGAATGGAAAAATGTAAAACAATTAAAGAAGAATTATTCATTCTTCAAACCCTAGGAGATGATAGAGCGATAGACTCAGTTTTTATTGCGGGTAAAAAAATTAAATAAACTTACTACAGATTTTTCATTCTTATTTCTGCAATTTTGTGTATCTCCTCCACAGCGGTATTGAACTCTATTTCAACACTATTTTTCAGCCTCACTCGAATGTTTTTAAAAACTTCTTCTTTGTTTAGGCCTGATACAGCAATAATAAAAGGAAACTTGAATTTATTCGTGTATTCCTTATTTAACCCCCTTAATAGAGTATATTCACTATCAGAAAGATTATCCAGACCAGCTCGGTTCTGCTCTCTCTTTGAATGGGCTGTTAGGTTTTTTTGTTGTCCCTTCTTAATACCTAATTCTGGATGTTCTAAAATAAGTTTCATTTTGGATTCACGATCCATCGTGTTTACGTAATCCTTCATTAAGCTCAGTATTTCCAAGGGTGACAAATTATCCCAACTATAGGCCTCGTATATCGCAAGCGCTATATGAGATGAATTTTCATACAAACTACCATAATACTGAATGAATTTTTCTCGCTCCAATTCATACCTTTTCTTTGGTTTTTTTTTTTTGTCTCTTTATAGTTACCATGTAATAACAAAAAAAAAGAGCTTTTAATAAATGACAGGGCTTACCACACATGTTTTAGATTTGACGCAAGGGAAACCGGCTGATGAATTTGAAATTAGCTTTTATAGTACACAGCTATCCGGGAAAGAGCTAATTGCTAACTTCGTAACCAATTCTGATGGAAGGTTAGATAAACCTATATTTGATAAGTATAATATTCAGGTAGGATGGTATGAAATGGTTTTCCACGCTGGAAAATATTTGAGTGTAAAACATAAAATGAAAGTAACGGATTTATTTTTTGACAACATTTCTATTTCCTTCCAAATTAATGATCTAAAGCAACATTACCATGTCCCTCTTTTACTCTCCAAATTCGGTTATAGTACCTATCGGGGAAGTTAAGTATGGATTTTGATTACCTTGAGTGGATAGAATTTATGGTTCGATGGTTTCATGTAATTGCTGGAATTGCATGGATAGGATCCAGCTTTTATTTTATTGCTCTCGACTTGAGCTTAAGAAAATCAACCTCTTTACCAAAGGAAGCACATGGGGAAGCTTGGCAAGTTCATGGAGGTGGTTTTTATAATTTAGTAAAATATCTTGTGGCTCCAAATCACCTACCTGATCACTTAACTTGGTTTAAGTGGGAGGCTTATGCGACATGGATAACGGGCGCAGCGCTATTCATACTCGTTTACTATCTCGGCGCTGAATTATATCTCATTGATTATGAAAAAATAGAACTATCTATAGCTGCTGCTGTTTTGGTATCAATAGGCGGCGTTATATTTGGATGGGTGATATATGATCTAATATGTAGATTACTTGTAGGAAAATCTGATTTCGTATTATCAATTGCACTTCTAGTATTTTTTACATTTTTGTCTTGGGCATCCTATTCAATTCTGAGTTCTAGAGGAGCGTTTATGCAGATGGGAGTAACTCTTGGCACGATAATGGTAGCAAATGTTCTGATGGTAATTATTCCAGGTCAGAAAAAAGTTGTAGCACAATTAATCGCCAAAAAGACACCCAGCCCTGAATTTGGAATCCGTGCAAAACAGAGATCGCTTCATAACAACTATTTGACACTTCCTGTAATATTTATAATGATTGGCAATCATTATCCTACTGCCTACGCTACATCCTACTCTTGGGTGATAATTGTATTGACCATTATGATAGGAGGGCTTGTTAGACATTTTTTTAATGAAAGACATGCTGGTAACAAGACTCCATATTGGGTCGCAGTTCCAATTGTCATCCTATCGTGGGGTTCTCTAATGTTGTCTGAAGTTGACAAACCAAGGTTGGATCAATTATCACCAGAAAAACTAAGTCTAATCGAAGGATCATTTTCTCAAGAATTCAAAGATAATATATTGGAAGTGACGGCTTATAAATGTTCCACATGCCATATGAAGGAGCCATCTTGGGAAGGAATGGAAAATCCTCCTAAAGGGATTTATTTGAGCGAATTCAGTCACTTGATTAATAATTACGAAACTATTTATAAGCAGGTTGCGGCGTCAAGGGCGATGCCACCTGGCAATATTACTTTTTTAGAAGACGAAGAGCGGTTATTGTACGCAAAACTTTTTCACAAGATTGAGGAAATATTAATAGAAGAGAATTGAGCAGAATGGATACAAAGCTTAGAGATCTAGAGGGTTACCATGGCGAAATACCCCACTTTGAATGGCCAGGGGGAAGAAAGTTGGCGGTTCAATTCGTTTTAAACTTAGAAGAAGGTGGTGAGAATTCAATCATTTATGGAGATAAGCATTCTGAGACTTTCCTTTCAGAGATCATAGGTGCTGAGCCTTTTTTTGGTCAACGACACATGTCTATGGAAAGTTTATACGAATACGGCACAAGAGCTGGAGTTTGGCGAATTTTAAAGCTCTTCAGAGAAAGACAAATCCCGATAACAATTTTTGCAGTAGCGCAGGCTTTGGAAAAAAATCCAAAAATTGTAGATCAAATATTAAAGGACAATCATGAGATTTGTTCACACGGACTAAGATGGATAAATTACAAAGATGTTCCCAAAGCTATTGAAAAAGAGCACATGCAAAAAGCAATAGAGATACAAAAAAGAATTTGTGGAGAAAGACCTAGGGGTTGGTACACGGGTCGCACTTCGGAGAATACAAGGGATTTGGTCTGTGAAGAAGGGGGCTTTCTTTACGACTCAGACGATTATAGTGATGACCTACCATTTTGGTCTAATATTACAAAAAAACCGCACCTAATTATTCCATATACTCTTGATACCAATGATATGAGATTTCTTACACCGCAAGGATTTCATAATAGCGAGCATTTTTTCAATTATCTCAAGGATAGTTTTGACTGCCTATATCAGGAAAGACATGAGGGCTCTAAGATTATGAATATTGGACTTCATTGCCGTATTATTGGAAAACCGGGCAGGTTTTCGGCGCTAAAAAAGTTTGTTGATTACGTTCAGTCATTCAGCGATGTCTGGTTTACAACCAGAATAGAAATTGCGAGGCATTGGAGAAAGGTGCTACCACATGAAAAATGAAGACAAATTAGTAATGTCAAAAAAGGTAAACTTGGCATCACCGAAAGCAGGGGCAAAAATCATTGATGTGTCTGACGACTTTTTTGCAAAATGTGATCGAATGTTAAATGATACGGATCCTATTTTCATAGATGATAAATATGATGACCATGGGAAATGGATGGATGGTTGGGAAAGCCGTAGAAAAAGAGTAGAGGGAAACGACTGGGCTATAATTGGCTTAGGAGGCAGGTGTTCTATAAAGGATGTGATAATTGACACTAGTCACTTTACAGGGAACTATCCGCCTGCAGCCTCGCTAGATTTCTCATCTAACCATAGTTATGAAGCAGGATCTCTAGACTGGCACCCACTTCTTGAAAAACAGATTTTGAAAGGCGATCACGTAAATGAATTTCAGCTCTTAAAAAATGAAAATGTAACTTATGTAAGATTAAATATTTTTCCAGATGGAGGCGTAGCTCGGCTTAGACTTTTTGGTGATCTTATTCCCTTTTCTCAGGATCTGTCTAAAGCAATTGAATTATCCGCTCTAAAAAATGGGGGAAAAATCGTAGGGTATAATAACGCACATTATGGCAACGTAAACGCTCTGCTGTCTGAAGGAAGAGGAACTACGATGGGTGATGGGTGGGAAACTCGACGTAGACGTGTCCCTGGAAATGATTTTATAATCATTGAGTTAGGAACACCTGGGCTTATTTCGAATGTAGAGATAGATACCTGTCACTTTAAAGGTAATTTTCCGGATAGAGCTTCAATTCAAACAATTGATTTAAATAATGAAAAAGACAAAATGAAAGCATTCGAAGCATCTAACAATTGGGAATTATTTTTAGGCGAGAAAAAGTGCAAAGCAGACACTATTCATAAATTTGAAAAGAATGATTTTTTACATGAAAAAATAGTCTCCCACATAAGATTAAATATCTATCCCGATGGGGGAGTTTCGAGATTTCGAATATTTGGTCAACCAGTAAGCTAAAATGGATTTAAATTTAGAAAAGCTAGACTTAAGCAGTAAATTATTCGAAGCTTTTGGTGATATAATTTCAAAAGGAATGGAAAATAATAAGTTTTTGATAAATCATGGATATTGTGAAAGATTTGATGAGGTAACGTCGGTAAAGGTACTGGACAAAAAAGCCAAACCCATTATTTCGATATTTTCCGCTACTCCTAGAAAAAGACCGATAAAAATTGATTATATGGAGATGCACCCGCTAGCTTCTCAAGCTTTTATGCCAATACAAAAAATTGATTGGCAAGTAGTCGTGGCAAATGATAATGACGGATCTCCAGATCTTTCTTCAATCAAATGTTTCGATGTACCAGGTGATGTAGGTATAAATTACAATCCGAAAGTTTGGCATTTTCCACTCCTCGTTAATACAGTCCAAGATTTTTTGGTTGTCGATAGATCATCAGCATTGGATGAGAACAGAGAAAATTTAAGAGAGTATTTCTTTCAAAGCAATGATAAGAAGATTTACATAGAGTGATCATTATAAACTGCGGCAAGAATTTTTGACGGCGTTGCGGGAGCATTTAATAAATCTGCATTTGACTTTTCACTAGCCATCGATATGGCATTTTTCAAAGCCAAAAAGTGAGAAATAGATAGCAATAAAGGTGGCTCACCAACTGCCTTAGATCTAAATATAGTCTTCTCTTCATTAGGAGTATTTTCTAATAGCTTAATATTAAATTCAGGCGGTACATCACGACTTCCAGGTATTTTATATGTTGAGGGGCCAAGAGTTAAAAGTTTGCCGTCCGGATTAAAATATAGTTCTTCACACGTTAGCCATCCGATACCCTGGATAAAACCTCCTTCTATCTGCCCTCTATCAATTAGCGGGTTGAGAGAGCTCCCACAGTCTTGAACGATGTCTGCTCTAAGTATTCGACTTTCTCCAGTATCAATATCTATAATTGCTTCCGATACGGCTGCCCCCCATGTGAAATAAAAATAGGGGCTTCCCTTAAACTTTTCCTGATCCCAAGATATTTTTGGTGTTTTATAAAAACCTGTTGATGAAAGAGATATTCGGTTTTCCCAGCAGGAAAACGCTAGTTCCTTAAACGTCATGCTTTTATTTCCGCTCAGTATTAGACCGTTCTTAAATTCGATCGATGAGGGTGGTTTTTGAAAAATTTTGCTAGCGTGTTTCAGCATTCTCTGTTTAATAACAGTAGCGGCTTTCCACGCAGCCATACCATTAATATCGGAGCCGGATGATGCGGCGGTTGCTGAGGTGTTCGGGACCTCATCGGTATTCGTCCCGGAAATATGTACATAGTCGATAGGGATGTTGAAACATTCTGAGACAACCTGAGCCACTTTTGTAAATAGTCCTTGTCCCATCTCTGTCCCACCATGATTAAGTCTCACCGAACCATCTGTGTATACATGGACTAAAGCACCTGCTTGATTTAAGGATACTTTATTAAAGGATATCCCAAACTTGGCAGGCATGAAGGCAATTCCTTTTCTGTAAGGCTGATTATTATTAATTTGTGACGTATTAAACTTTTCTACGAGGATCTTTCTCTTTTTTAAACCTGCGAAGGTTTCCATCTCATTTATTATTTTTTCAATTTTAATATTTTTAACTATTTGCCCATAGGGTGTTTTAATTCCATTTTTTTGGGAATAATAATTTTCACGTCTAAGCGCATCTAAATCGATTCTGAGAAATCTAGAGATTCTTTCAAGGATAGTCTCAATAGCAAGCATTCCTTGAGGGCCACCAAAGCCTCTAAATGCCGTGTTAGAAACGGTGTTCGTTTTACATATATAGCCGCGTGCGGTAAAATCTTTAAAAGAGTAACAATTATCTAAATGGGTCAATGCTCTCGACATTACAGGAGCGGATAGGTCGCAGACATTACCTGCATTGCTGAGCAATGTTATATCTAATCCCTTAATTTTTCCTTTTTTGTTGAAACCTACAGAATATTTCACTTCAAAGTCATGACGTTTCCCAGATGATGCCATGTCATCTTTGCGATTAAGACGAAGCTTAACCGGTTTATCCAAAATGTATGCCCCTAGAGCTGCCATGGCGGCGTATATTGTTGACTGGCTTTCTTTACCTCCAAAGCCACCACCAAGCCTCCTGACCTTGCTAGAAATCTTGGCCGCTGGAATATTTAAAACATTGGATACTCCATGCTGGACTTCAGTTGGGTGTTGTGTGCTTGACCAGATTGTCAACTCAGAGTTTTCATGCGGAATGGCAAGAGCAATATGCGTCTCCAAATAAAAGTGATCTTGACCACCTATAGAAAATGAACCCTTAAGTTTATGGGGCGCCTGCTTAATCTGTTCGTTTGCCTTACCCCTCTCAAAGTGAATTGGCTTTAAAAAAAAGCTTTTTTTCTTGAATGCTAAATCCAAGTCTAATATCGGTGTCTTATCTTTTTTGTAAACAATCTCTACTTCATTTACGGCTGCCCTTGCTTTCTCCATTGAAGAAGCAACAATAAGCCCGATAGGTTGGCCTACATAAGTCACTTCTTTTTCTGCAAAAATGGGCTCATCTTCAAAAATAGGTGCTATATCATTCTTGCCTGGTATGTCTTTTGCCGTAATAACTGTAATACTTGGATCGAATTTTTTCGCTTTTTTGGTATCTATAGAAATAATCATACCATATGGTATCTCTGAAAGTATGAGAGCCCCATGCAGTGCATTTTCTGACAATGGAATATCGTCTATATACTCGGCTCTTCCTGTAAGTTGTCTAAAAGACGAGTCTTGGTAGTGAGACTTTCCAACTGAAATATTATTTTTGCTGTCTAATGCCATTAAATACTCATTATCGAATGTTGTTTTTCACCACTAATGACTGATCTTTGCATTTTCCTTATCAATCCAACCATTGCAGCCGATCGATATGTTGCTGTCCCTCTAAGATCGCTTATTGGGGAAATATCATGACTTAAAGCAGTTAGCAGAGCGTTTTGGCTAAAGAGTAGATTACTATCCTTTAATAGTTTGCCCGTTTTATCCAAAAACAAAGGCGTGGGTCCTACGCCCCCTGCAGATAAAATAATATTTTCTATAGCCTGGTTTTTATCCATCTTTAATTTAGCTGCTAGCGATAAAGTTGATATATCTTGATCATACCTCTTTGATAGCTTCCAAGAAAAAATTGAATCTCCCTTTTTTGTTTTTGGTACCATAACCTTGACTATAAGCTCATTTCTTTTAAGAGAGTTTTTTCTGTAGCCCTTAAAAAAATCTTTAATCGGAATAGTTCTTTCTCCTCTTGGACCGAGTAGAGACAATTTGGCTTCTAGTACTAAAAATAGGGGGGCTAGGTCACCAATGGGGCTCGATGTCCCAAGATTTCCTCCAACCGTTGCGGCTGTTCTTATTTGTGGAGAACCAAACCTGATAATTGTGTCCAAAAAGGGGTGGAAAAATTCACGACATAACTTTTCGAATTTTGATAGTGTAACACAAGCCCCTATTTCAAAAGACGAAGCCAAGGTCTTAATTGTAGACATTTCTTTAATATTGTTCAGAAATAAAATTTTCTGTTTTTTAAAATTCGAGTCTTCTGCCTCGAGGTTCCAGTCTGTGCCTCCAGATAAAATAGTATAATTTTTTTCTTTTGATATAAATTCAATCAGTTCTTTTTTAGACTTTGGATAGATGTATGTTGTATTTCCAAAAACCGCGGTTTTTAATTTTGAGCCTCCACAACTAATGGGGGTTGGAAACTTAATTTTTTCTTCGAGAGATAGGATCCCATCCACAATTGGTCTATACCCGGTACAGCGACACAAATTTCCAGATATAGTGTCATGGATAACGCTTTCAGAAGGGTTCTTATGTTTTTCTTTTAACGCAAGAGCTGCCATTACAAAGCCAGGTGTGCAAAACCCACATTGTGACGCCGCCTTGGAATTTAGTGCTTCAATTAAAGGTTTAGCAGAGCTTAATTTGCTAGCACCTTCAATCGTTACTATATTCTTATCGAGTATTTGTCCCACCTTTAAAATACAAGAGTTTACTGGTGCTAAGGATCCCGTTTCATCAAAAATCAATACAGAGCATGCACCACAGTCTCCCTCTGAGCATCCCTCTTTTGTTCCAGTAAATTTACAATTATGCCTCAAAAAGTTTAGCAAACTTATATTGCTGTCGATATTACGCGCTAAAACTTTCTCAAAATTTATATAAAAGCTAGGCTCTGATTGTTTATTTTGCTTTTCCATTATTATTATCCGGCTCTACTCGAAGTTTGTATCATACATCATTGTGAAACTTAAAAATATTGTAATTTTTTCCGAATCTAAATATGAGTTAAATTTAGGGTTCATTTATTGTAAAATAACAACAAAGCAATTTATTTTGTGGTCAAGGGAGTTAAGAGGAAATGCCTAGTTTTGATATTGTAAGTAAATTGGATATGCAGGAAGTTGAGAATGCGATTTTTAATGCTAGTAAAGAGATCAACCAGCGATATGATTTTAAAGGTTCGAAGACTGATATTGAGAGAAATGAAAACTCGTTAACTGTAGAAACAGAAGATGACTTGAAAGCAAAGCAAGTTAATGAACTTTTAATAGGTCATTTTGTTAAAAGGGGTATAGACCCTAAGGCCCTCAAAGTTAAATCTACGGAAAGCGCTTCAGGTAATCGAGTGAGGCAAAACTATGATTTGCTGGAGGGGATTGAACAAGACACATCAAAGAAAATTATTTCTTCTGTCAAGCAGAGTAAGCTAAAAGTTCAGGTAAAAATACAAGGTAATGAGCTTAGGGTTTCAGGGCAAAAGAAAGATAGTCTTCAGGAAGTTATTTCGTTAGCAAAAAAGCTTGATTTACCTCTTCCTTTACAATTTATAAATTTTAGAGATTAGATCCCGTAGATATCAGAAAACTTTTCGTCTAAATAATTTAAAAAGGGCTCAGGGGTAAAAGCCTTTCCTGTAGCTTTTTTGATTAGGTCAGCCGGTTCGTATAGGCTCCCATGCTGATGTATGTTCTCTGTTAACCAAGTGGTTGCTAATGACACGTCACCTTTCTCAAATCTGTCTGCAAGACCAGGGATATCTTTTTGCATCTTTTCAAATAAACAACCGGCATTTAAGTTACCTAAAGTATAGGTTGGAAAATATCCAAATGCACCGATCGACCAATGAACGTCCTGGAGAATACCATCAGAGGATTTTTCAACGTCACGGTCAAAATATTCCTTGAATTTTGAATTCCAGGCTTCCGGCAAATCCGGAACTTCCAAATTTTTTCCAATTACCTCTACTTCGAGCTCAAAGCGAAGCATAATATGTAGATTATAGTGTACTTCGTCTGCCTCAGTTCTAATAAAACCAGTTTCAACCTTATTAACTAAACGGTAGAATTCTTCCTCATCTTTAATACCAAATTCTCCAAAATAGCTTTTCATTTTTTTGAACAGCCACCTAGTGAATTGCCTAGACCTTCCTATTTGGTTCTCAAATATCCTAGACTGACTCTCGTGAATGCCTAAAGATACGCCAGAACCGAGAGGCGAGTGTAAAAAGTCTGAGGATACGTTTTGCTCATAGCATGCGTGCCCTACTTCGTGAATAGTACTATATAAACAGTTAAATGGGTCCTTCCTATCGACTCGGGTAGTAATGCGCACATCATCTCCACCACCTGAACAAAAAGGATGCGCTACGATATCAATCCTTCCTCTATCAAAGTCATAGAAGAATGTCTTTGCTATTTCATGGGCGAGTTTTAATTGTTTTTCAGTATTAAAGTCGCCTTCTAATACAGGTTTAGAAAGTTTTGCCTCGCTTATTCTCTGCCGCAAATCTATAAGTCTTGGCTTCATTTCTTCAAAAATACTGGCGGTCTCTTTTTTTGTCATTCCAAATTCGTAATCATTTATTAACCCATCATATAAATCTCCACTTGGAGACAGAAGGGATGCCTCTTCTCTCTTTAAATCAATTACCTTCTTCAAATGCGGTGAAAACTCAGAAAAATCACTATTTAGTCTAGCTTTTTGCCAGGCCATTTGAGCTAAGGATGTGGTTGTTGCTAAATTAGAAGCGAGTTTGCTCGGTATAGCTACCGCTCTATCAAAGTCTCTTTTTATTAGCGTGTAAGCTCTTTTTTGGAAGGGAGTTTTAGGTTCGGCTTCTTCCAATAATTTTCCCACTTTCGAATTTTTTTTTCTATCGTGAATAACTTCTTCAAGTGCACCCATCTCCATCGCCCGAGAGCCGCCACTCTTAGATGGCATCATGGTCTCCTGATCCCAGGCATTTCTACCAGCTACGGATTGAAGTAAACCAGTCGTTTTATTATAACTGATCAGCTTATCTATGGCTTCCATAAAGCTCTCTGTTCTCTAATTGGCTATTTTCAAAAAGTTAGCTGATCGACATCGCTGACCAATACAAATATAAGATGCTCAGCAAACTTGTAACCCAACCCCCAGACCTTACGCCGATAATATTCAAACCGTATGCAATCACGTAAACAAGACGGGCCCAAAAGAAAACTTGAACGGCTAGTACAGTATTCACATTACTGGTTTCGGTCATCATAAGTACTAGGATTGCTGGAGCTATCATCGCTAATGCAATCACGCAATTTAGAATTGCCCGCTCTAATCGTGCAGTCATACCTGAAAATTTTACGCCTTCCCGACTGCTAAACACGGGCATAATTCCAACGTTTACCATGCTAGTAAGCTGTTGGACAAGGGTAGTTGCTATGATCAAAAGTCCGTAGAGACACATATAGTATAATTCAACGCTCATTTTCTTACCTCTTGTGTTTTTCCATTACTTGTTTGAAAATAGCTTATTACAAAACGGTTTCAACTACAAAAAATTTACTATGGATGAAAGTCAATTAAGAAATCTTTATGGTCCTGCCACCGAAAAAGCGTCTGCAAAGGTTATGAAAAGCTTGGATCAACACAGTGTCAGCTTCATAAAAGCGTCTAATTTTCTGGTCATGGGGACTTTTGATGGTGAGGATATAGATCTCTCTCCCAAAGGCGATCCCAAAGGTTTTGTAAAAGTTTTATCTGAGGATCGTATCGAAATAGCAGATAGACCTGGAAATAATAGGATTGATGGGCTTTTAAACATTTCCAAAAACTTAATTGTATCTCTAATATTTTTCATTCCAAAAGTTAGTGAAACACTTAGGGTGCAAGGAAAGGCAACTATATCAAAAGACCCGAAAGTCCTTGAAAAGCATCAATTGAAATCTAACCTCCCAAAGACAGTTACTGTAATCAAGCCAACGAAAGTATTTCTGCATTGCGGCAAGGCACTGCTTCGATCAAGTCTTTGGAAACCTGAAAGCTGGCCTGACAAAAGACCCATACCAACGCTTTATGAAATGATTGAAGACCAAACTGGATTAAATTGTGAAATAAAACAAGAAAATGACATTATAGAAATGTACGAACGTGAACTTTACCAAAATAGATAATGAATGAGACTTTTATGAATTATTTTATAAAAACAAAATGTGGGTTAGAAAAGTACGAATTACTCAAATCACAAAAAGGGGTGTACGCAAAGCTTAGATTTTACTGGTTTGTCTTTTTCGCATCAATAAGGGACTTTGGCCACTAAAAAAGGGTTGAAAAAACTCAAGTTAAAGCTGAGTAATCTCCCGTAACTCTCGCACTTATAAGAGCTAATTTTTCACTTCCCCAAAATATTTCTTTTTCAAAGACAAAGGTTGGAACTCCAAATATTCCCATAGATAGTGCGCTATCCATTAAAGAGGTCACGCAATTTTGATTATTGCTCTTCCAAGATGTGAAATCAGCGCTATCAAGTTGAAATTTGTCGATTAAATTTAAAATTACCCTTTCATTTTCTATGTCTAGCTCTCTTTTCCAAAAAAGTTGAAAAGACTCGCGCAAAAAAGGCAACAAAGTTTTTTCCGATTTTTCTTTGATCCACAAATGAGCCATAGAAAATAAGGAGCTATCCCAAATTTTTTGAGTTCCTAAAATTGTCTTCCCTTGTAGATTAGCCATCCTTCTGCAATCCATGTAGGAATACTTTACTCTCCGCCACTGATGAGGTGTTCTATCTGAAGACATTATTTTCCCCTCACTGTTGACTGTCGCACTTCCTAGATAGTCCGCAATATCGAGTGTGTAGGGCCATAAATTCCACTTTAAGCTTAATTGATCAAATATTTTAATTGCAGGGTCTAAAGCCAAGTAAGCATAAGGACTTTTTATATCGACGTAAAAATCAATTGGATTATTAGACATATAAAACTCAACTTAAATGATTTTTTAGCGACTCTGCCCAGATTTATTAAAAATTATAAGTCGCTTAATCGGTCTTCGCGTATGTTTGTGCTGCGGTTGAGTTAAATTCGAACGCTACTACTTCTTCGTCACCTACTACCCAACCATTGTGACCAGGTTCAATGATATAAACGTCACCAGGCCCAAAAACCTGTTCTGTTCCGTCATTGTGTTTGGCCGCCATTTGGCCAGATATAACAGTACCAACGTGTTTTGCTTGACAACTTTCCCCTCCAACCATCGGTTTGACACACGTTTCCCAACTCCATCCTGGCTGAAGAACGAGCTTTGCCGCAGCTATTCCTCCTAGATCACAAACAGATACCTTAGCCTTATCAGGCGCGCGCACTTCATCTGGATTATCAAATGATTTCTTCATTACTGTACTCATGGTTTCTCCTTTTTTAGTTCAGATGCAAAACTTAATAGTGATTTTTGTTAAACTGTAGTATAAGTGTTTTCCTTGAAATTAACCAAATAGTTTTTATCTCTACGTAGGGGAAAGATGAATAAAGCAGCTACAGAAAATTTTACAAGTGAGATAACGCCAGCATTCCAGTTTGGTCTTCCTTATATTTTTGCGCCATTAATGATGATCTCCTGGATATTTGGAGGTTGGACAATACTTCTTGTGCCAATATTTGGGTATGTCGTTATCACATTTTTTGATGCGTTAATAGGAAAGAAGCTAATAAAGCCCATTGAGGGTAGCGGTGTATCGGAGAATCGCTATAAATATATTATTTATGGTTGGGTTCCCATTCAATTCTTTTTGATATTTGGCAGTTTGATTACAATATTTATGTTTGACCATCTCAGTGGTCTCGAAGCATTTTTCCTTATGATAGTTCAAGGCATAATATCAGGTGCAGTTGGAATTGTCTTTGCACATGAGCTTATGCATCAAAAAACAAGGTTTGAGAGATTTTTATCCGATCTCCTGATGGGCATGGCGCTGTATGGTCACTTTAGAACTGAACACGTTCTCGTTCATCATAGGTATGTTGGAACACGCAACGACGCGGTCACCGCAAGATATGGAGAAAACTTTTATCGATTTTTTATCCGTGTTATACCCGAATGTTTTTTGTCCTCTTGGAACACAGAAAAGGAGCTTTTACAGAAGAAAAATTTACCATTCTGGGACTTTCAAAATCCTTTTTTTATCTACTTTGGTCTTATGTTTTTCTTTTTATTTTTAGCTATCACAATCGGAGGGTTACTCGGCGCTCTCTGTTTCTTCGTACAAGCTTTGGTCGCTGTACTACATTTGGAGGTCGTAAATTACATCGAGCATTACGGTCTTGTCAGACAGAAATTAGACAATGGAAAATTCGAGCCTACTCGGCCACACCACAGTTGGAATGCTAATGACCACGCAAGTAACCTGCTGTTAATCAATCTTCAGAAGCATTCAGATCATCACGCAAGGCCAAATAAAAAATATCAACACCTTCGATCATATGGTGTAGATGATGCGCCTCAGTTACCTTTTGGCTACCCTTTGATGGTACTCTTGAGTTTAATACCACAATTTTGGATGAAAGTTATGAATCCAAAGGTCTTAGAGTGGAGAAAACGATTTTATCCAGAATTACAAGAGTGGTCAGAAAGCCTTTAAATCAGGTTCCTGGAGGAGAATAGGCACTAGCCACACTCTTTGCCGTTTTTAGAGCACTATCTATATCAATTTCGCTAAGGGTAACTAGATCTTTGATTGCTCCGCTAGCATTAACGGCAATGGCCGCACCTAAAGCAACATCTTCGGATGGAACTTCGAAGGTAACTACTATATCGTATTGACCGCGAGTGAACATCATATCTGTAAGTGTTGCGCCAGCACTACTAACAACGGCTTCCATTACTTTCCTTCTTTCTGCATAATTGCTTCCGATCATACCTTTCCATGCTGACTCATTATATTTTGCTAAGGCTATTATTTTCATTTTTATCTCCTATTTTTTTTCAGTCATAGTACCATTTGTTGATAAAAATCTAAATTCTTATTCATAGTTTCCAATTAATAGAGGCTATACCATTCTCATTTAAATATTCATTTGTTTTTGAAAATGGTTTTGAATCAAAAAAGCCGTTAGCAGCTGAGTACGGCGATGGATGAGCGCTTTTAATAATCAGATTTGCATCTCCGTCTAAAAACATTCCCTTTTCCTGCGCTTTTTTTCCCCATAAAATATAAACTAAATGTGACTTTTCTTCATTTAAAAGCGAGAGCACTTTGTCAGTAAAGGTTTCCCAGCCCTTACTCTGATGGGATGCCGGTTTGCTCTTTTCAACGGTCAATACGGTATTTAACAAAAGAACGCCTTCCTCTGCCCACTTTTCAAGACTTCCTGATTTAGGCCGCGCCAATTCGATGTCTGATTTTAATTCCTTGAAGATATTTTCAAGGGATGGAGGCGGCTGAACTCCTTCCTTTACAGAAAAGCTTAGTCCATGCGCTTGTCCTCTTCCATGATAGGGGTCCTGGCCTAAGATCACTACTTTTACTTTTTCAAAAGGAGTAAAATTAAATGCCGAGAAGATCTCAGAGCCTATTGGAAAAATCTCCTTTCCCTCTTTTTTTTCCATTTTCAAAAAGGCACTTAACTCTCGCATATAAGGTTTTTCGAATTCTTTGATAAGCCTCTTTCTCCAACTTTCTTCAATATTAATACTCGGCAACTTGGGCTCCTTACTAAAACTGAGATGCATTTGTTTATTTAATAGTTTATTATATAAACAATTTACAGGAATAGCTTATTTGAATGATCGAAGCAGAACTTTCAGAAAAAATTAATACCGAAGTTGATAAACTGTTTGACGATCAAATAAGGTTCACACAAAAGCTTACTAAATTTCCGTCTTTACGCGGCCAGGAACATACAGCCCAAGACTTTCTTTTTGATGAATTGACGAAGCGAAACTACGCACTTGATCGGTGGACGGTAAATGTCGAAGATATTAAGGATCATCCAGGTTTTTCACCAGTAAAGGTAGATTATTCAAATGCAATCAATGTGGTTGCCACCCATAGACCAAAAAAAGAGATAGGCAGATCTCTAATACTTAACGGACACATTGATGTCGTTCCTGAAGGTCCTTATGAAATGTGGTCGCGCAACCCCTTTGACCCAGCAATTGAAGGTGATTGGATGTATGGGAGGGGAGGGGCAGATATGAAGGCGGGCATTGTTGCAAACATATTTGCTATGGATGCGATAAGAAACCTAGGCTATCAACCAGCTGCGCGTGTTCATATTCAATCAGTGGTAGAGGAAGAATGTACTGGGAATGGCGCTCTAGCATGCTTGGTTAGAGGCTATAATGCTGAAGCTGCAATTATCCCAGAACCTGTCGATGATAAATTAGTTAGAGGGAATGTTGGCGTTTTATGGTTTAAAGTAAGTGTAAAAGGATTGCCCGTACACGTAAGAGAAGCGGGAGCTGGTCAAAATGCAATTGAAGCGTGCTTCCCTATAATTAAAGCACTTAGAAAACTTGAAGAGGCTTGGAACGCAGAGAAGACTAATTTTAAATACTATAAGGACACTGAACACCCTATAAATTTTAATGTCGGAAAAATTAAGGGAGGTGATTGGGCTTCCTCTGTTCCCTCATGGTGTGAATTTGACTGCCGAATTGCAATTTTTCCTGACTGGGACCCTAAGGAAAAATCGTTGGAAATAGAAAGTTGTATTAGAGAAACTTCTCTAAATGATGCTTTTCTCTCAAATAACCCACCCCAAATTGAGTGGAATGGATTTTTTGCTAAAGGGTATGTTTTAGAGGAGGGTACAGATGCTGAGAAGGTATTAGGGGAGGCTCACTTTCTCGCCTACGAAGGTGATATGAAGAGTTTTATCAGCCCAGCATACCTCGATGCGAGAGTGTTTATGGTGTATGGCGATTGCCCCTGCTTGGTATATGGTCCATATTCAGAAAATATTCACGGTTTTGATGAAAGAGTGAGTTTGAGTTCCGTAAGGAAAATCACAAAGACTATAGCATTATTCATAGCCGATTGGTGTAAATTGGAAAAAATTTAGTTTTTAGCATCCTTCAACTCAAACCCACTAATCGGGTGTCATTCCTGTTGGTACTGCTTTCCCTTTGATAATTAGTTTTGGTTCTTTTTTTATTCCAACAAGTTCGGGTCTAGTATCCAGATATTCGGAAACGCCTTTTAGATTTTCAATTGCACTAAGAAAGCCGTCTATAGAGGGCCAATCATTAAAAATAGTGGGCTCTAGAACTCTAATCATTGATAATTGATGATATGTTCCGAAATCGCAATATGAAGGGCTTTTTCCTAGAAAAAATGGACCATTCTTAACTCTCTCTAGATATTTATTGAAATAAAATATCTTTGGTTCAAACCCAGATAGTATCGTTTTCTTTAGAGCCTCATATTCCTCTTCGACTTTAAAGTTTATAGTTGCATTTAGTGGTTGGAATAGTTCTTGACTAGACTCAAATATAGCATCGGCTATTCCTCTATCTTCTTCATTGGTGGGAAAGGTATTTGCGAAATTGGCTGTATACCTCATTATTGAGCCACTCTGCCAAATATGTGTTTTATTGTCTACAATGAGAACAGGTAGCTGGCCAAACCCGGTTTCTTTTTTTATTTCCGGCCATGATTTTTCAAAATATTCCCAAGCCATATGATAGGTATAGGGAACTTTGCCGTAGCATAATTGCATTTGGATAGCTTCTGTAAACGCTCTCATTTTGAAATATACTAGATCCAATTTCGGGAAAGACTTTTCCATAGGTATTCTCCTAAGATTAAGCTTATTGCAAACTGCCAACGAAGCTGTTGCATTACTAATAAAGTTAATTTATTCATTGAGATTATACCATAAATAATCTCAGGATTGGCCCTATTTGTTGATAACAACTATTTTTACAGCTACTGAGGCAATTCTGCTTTTTTTGGGAATATTTTCTCCATTTGCAAGAATACAAGAATTCTGGATTTTTGAAGAGGAGTTTTCAATATTCAGCCTACTCCTTTCGTTACTCGATCAGCAAAACTTTTTGCTCGGCGGAACAATTTTGGCCTTTGGTGTTTTAATCCCTTTTATAAGGCTATGTACTAACTGGATTCCAAGCGATAAACTCAAAAATTTAAATTTACATAAGCTAGCTATGATAGACATTTTTCTTATAAGTTTCCTTATTTTCTCTTCTCAAGCGTCCTTTTTCTTTGAGATCAATCTCTTGCAGGGCTTTTATTTTTTATTTGGATCTCTAGTTGTAAGCTTCTTAAACCATTGGATTGCTAAAGGTAGAGATAATGTCAATGAATGAACCATTTATTGAGCGCATTAATCTCTTCAACCGAATAGTAGAAATAAGCTGGTATTTCATGGCAACAAAAAGAATGGCTACTAGCTCAGAACGACGAAAATTTGTATCGTTAATGGAGAAAGAAATTAAAAAAGAGGGGATCGACTCAAATGTCATTTTTGTGGAAGATAGCGGAGATATTTATATTTGCATGGTATTCAGAGCTAAAAATATTATTAAAAAAGTGGTAATTGATGTTTTGGATCCAAATCGCGCAAAACCAATAGAGCCAAATTTGCAAAGTGGAAACGTATACATTTATGGAGCTTCTGGGACTATCTTTCAACCAACTATAAACAATAGCTTTTTAGCTATTGAAAATAGTGAAAAAACAGGTGATTTTGATAGTTAGTATAAAATAGATACTAAATAAAATTAATGCTTATTTAATGTGCTATTTTGAGTGGCTTTCTACCTAAATGAATCGTTACAGGTAAATCCCCAAGATATTCTCCATCCCCAGAGACAATAGAGCTCCATTGATCTGAAGAGTGACTTTCTATTTTTACGCTCTCAACGTGAGTGTTTGTGACCGACCTATGAAAAATATGTCTACCAGAAAAAACCTTTATTAATAAGATTAGGGTTTGGATCCGACTTAGTTTCTTTGCAAACAATAAGTTTAGTTTGTTCCGGAACTTTTTCGCATCAGGCGCAATATACATTCCACCACCAGTATAGTGTGAAGCAGCTCCTGCTAATATCAAGATTTCCATCTCCATTTTTTGTACTTCGGTGATTACAACATATCTGTGTGATTTTAAATTAATAAAACTAATTAATGCAGCGAATGCATATAATAGAGAACCTTTAAGTATTGGAATCTTTGAGGCACGAAATGATGCCTCACTTAATAATCCAACCCCTGCATTCGTAAGGGAAATTCGGCTATTATTTAAAAATACTACGTTCAAATAACTAACTGACTTAAAACTACCCTTCCTAATCGCATCAATTGCTTTATCAAGCGAATGGAGATTCAGTGATCTGGCAAAGTCATTACCTCTACCAAACGGAAGGATAGCCATTTTACAGGAGCATTCTATTGCCTTTTGAGCAATTAAATTAATGAAACCGTCTCCTCCGCAGGCCACCACCAAGTATCTCTTCGACATGAACTCTTGAGCTCTTTTTCCTGCATCCTCTGCCGACTTTGAAAAAACTATTTCTGGTTTATAGCTTGGATCTATACTGTTGATTACGCGCTTTTTATTTTTTTGAGACAGCTTTCCGGCTGCTGGGTTAACCATGTAAACAATTTTTTTCTTCATGTAATTTCAGAAGTCCACAATAACGGGTTAGCTTTGAGTTTAATCAGAGCGGGCCTAAACGACAAACAATTATACAAAGCAAGATTTTTATTCTAATGATAGTTAACCTTATCTTTAAAAATTATAATGACTAAATTACTCAACAAGAGATGGAATGGTATAGCGATTGTGTTGTTATCGTCATTCTTTTTTGCCTTTGTTCCGACATCAGCAAAACTTGCTTTGGATAGTGGCGTATCTCTTATGGCGTTGCTAATGTCCAGATGTCTTATAGGTCTAATAATTCTAGCACCGTTGACCAAAAGTTTGGGGCACCAAATCCTTGTGGATAGAGGCAAAGTTCTTCCATTAATTTTTGTGAGCATCATCTCTGTCTGCTTAATTGCGTCAACATACCACGCTATTGAATACATTAGCATCGCTCTCGTGTTAATGATCATTTATCTGTTTCCCATCGGGGTAGCTCTTATCACAACGATTAGAGGAGAAGAAAAGTTAGGACGAACCCAGTGGTTTTGTATCATAGGCGTTTTATTAGGCCTTGGAATTCTAATTTTAGACGAACCCTCTAAAACTGGCCTTTACGGAATATCTATTAGTGTGATAGGCCTTTTATTATTTATTACATTCATATATTTCACTGGGAAGCTAGTAGACGAGATAGGCTCAGCTACAATAAATCTACACTTAAGTTTTTTTAGTATAATCGTTCTAATAATATATATCTCTTTCGTACCTGCGGAACTTTCACTGCCTGACAATAGCATTGGCTGGTTTGGTATAATAGGTAACGGAGTATTTTACGTCTTAAGCTATGTTCTCTTTTTCATCGGCTCAAAGGCTGTGGGCATAACTACAGCCTCTGTTTTAGCTTTAACAGAGCCTCTTTTCGCAACCATTGTGGCACTATTTATTCTCAACCAGTATTTGTCGCTACAGGAATTCTCAGGCTTTTTTGTAACGATTTGTTTTCTATCTCTTTTCTTGATATTTCCAAAAAGGTGAATAAAAAAAATTTATTTAATTTTATCTGAAAAGAACTAGATCATACAATAATAAGAAACAAAATTCAGTTTGATCAGTCAACCTATCATGAAATATAGTTATAAAGTAGCTTTAGTGACAAAAATGCTTAGCTGTGTACCAGACTTAGGTTGGACCTGGGACGCTTTGTACAAGGCTGAATTAAACTCAAAAAAACCAAAGAGCCTTAGTGAAGAAGAATTACAAACTCTTTTTGATAATAAAATCTCAAACATCATTGGTATATTCAATGATAAATTAGATGACAAAATGTATATAATATTTAACTCCGAAGACAATGAAAACTTGGGAGTGACCCAAACCGTGAAGGCTCTTGTTTTATCGAGGTTAAGAGCATCTGAAAATTACAAGAGCATAATAAAGACATCTTTATTTTTCATGGCACAGCCAAGAAACGCATATGAGGCTTTTAACCAATTGATGAAAACATCTAATAAAATTTGGGAAATTGCAGGTGATACTTCAAGGGGAAGAAACTTTTATTCAAAAAGATTAATTTTGGCAGGAGTATATTCATCAACCCTGGCCTACTGGCTTGCAAAAGAGACCCGAAGCATTGATGAGTCTGAAGATTTTCTCGACAAAAGGCTTGATGATGTCAAAAACTTTGGCAAAATATCCAAACAGTCTATTGAAGTCTTTGAGAGGACAAAACAGGAGCTGCGTTCAATGCTAAGAAAAAACATATAGGAAAAAATATTTCCAAGTTTAACAACCAATTAAGTTAGATAATAGAATGGATGAAAAAGTCAGAATATTCGCTTATTTACCGAGCCCGAGAGTATGGAAATCTTTAATTACAGCTAAACTTGGTAATGTCGAAGTGAAGGTATTGGGAGACAAACCGAAAAATCTTGTTGATTGGTTATGGGACTTTGATGCGAAGAAGTTAAGCAATCAAGATAAAGATAATTTGAAGCATTTTGAAAGACAGGGGAAAAGGGGCTTTGAGGGGAGCCTTTACAAAACAGATAAATTTCTGAAAACACAACCATTTGGCACGGTGCCAGCTGGTTTTAATAATGATGGGTCAATTGGCATATTTGAGTCAAATAGCATAATGCGTGCCGTGGCCCGTAATTCGACTGACGCCACACTTTACGGAGATAATGATCTCTATTTACAATCCCGGATAGACAGTTTTTTGGATGCAAATCTCGTATTTTCAAGAGAGTTTCAGGTCTATGTCTTAGAATTAAAGTCATTAAATGATCAGTTTTATGACAGAATGAAAGCAGCTTACTCATTTTATATGGGTGGTATAGAAAATGCTCTTTCGAAAGATGAGTTCATTTCCGGACCACATTTGACAATAGCTGATGTCTCATTTGCTTGTGACGTAGCACAATTTTTGAGAGAAAGAGATCGACAGGTCTTAATCAAGGAAAAGGGTTACGATATTGTGTCAAAAAATTTCGAGGAAGATTTTCCCAGATCATGCGAACACTTGTTAAAGCTATACAAGAAAGATGAGTTTCAAGAGTTCATGAAAGGTTTTCTCGATGGGATTTTATCTTGAAAGCTTAAATCTACGCTAAGCCGCTTCTGAATAGACAAGCCTTTCCTTGATAGGTAGGTGAATAAGGGCTGCGAAAACGGCAAGGGCGGCATCAAGAAGCCAAACCGTAGTATAGTCTCCAGATATACTGAAAAAGAAGCCACCTAGATATGCCCCAAGAAAGCCACCGATTTGATGCGAAAAAAGTGCGAAGCCGAAAAGAGTTGCCATGAACTGTGGACCAAACATTTTTCCTACCAGCCCAGCAGTTGCCGGAATAACGGAAAAATAGGTTAGTCCTAACGCAATAGAAAATAGCATAACAGATAATAGGTCCTTAGGTGAGACAAGAAAAAGGAGCACAATTATACATCGCGCAAAGTACGTATAAGCTAGAAAAATCCGCATACTCCTTTTTGATATATACCAACCAGCAAATATACTTCCTACAATATTAAAAAGGCCTATAAGCCCTAAGGACCATCCTGAGACGGTAGGTGAAAAACCACATACCTGGATTACACCTGGCATGTGGGTAGCTATAAAGGCTACATGAAATCCGCAAACGAAGAAACCAGCTACCAAGTAAATGTAGCTTGGCGTTTTAAAAGCAATATTGAGGGTATCTGACAAGGTTCTGTCAGCAACAGTATTAAGCGTCTTTTCCTCCGTCCTAGACCTGAGTAGAATAGGAAGGGGCAATACCAGTAATAAAATTAAAGATAAGAATAAAATACAATAAACCCAACCTAAAGTTACAATTACAAACCCTGCAATCGGCGCTAATATTAATTGCCCCAAGGATGAGCCAGCATTTACAAAACCAAAAGCCATTCCAACTTTCTCCTGTGGTAAAAGCTTATTTACTGACGCAAGCACCACTGGAAGACCAGCAATCCCAAGTCCAATAGAGGCAATAACTCCCAAGGATATTGACAGAGTGAATGCCGTAGTTGAATAAGGAATTAGGAGGGTGCCTAAAAGAATGAGCAAAATACCGACTATTAAAGTTTTCCCAGAACCATATTTATCCGCAATCATTCCTCCAAAAGGTGATATTGCACCCATAAGTAGTTGGCCGAGAGCGAAGGCAAAACTGATTTGTAGGTAATCCAATGTTTCAGATCGGTTGATACCTTCAATAGTAAGGGGAATGGTGTTACGGCTCCCAAACACCGCAGCTACAATACAGGAGGCTGCTAAAACAATTAGCAAATATTTTTGGTCCGTACTTTGCTTTTTTGAGGTGCTTAATGATGACATGATAAGTTTCTTCTTTAAGCTCTCGATTAGAACTAAAAAAGTGTATTGTAAAGGAAAATTAATTATCCCTTCAATTTAAGTGATTTTTCTTTAGCGCCGATGTGATAATGTGGATAGGGATATAAAAATGGAGGATCTGTGTTCCATAAGCTGTACGATGATAGGCCAAAAGATGAGTGTGGTGTCTTCGGAATATATGGGCATGATGACGCTGCAGCTATAACCACTCTTGGACTACACGCACTTCAGCATCGAGGTCAGGAGTCCGCTGGCATAGTTACGTTCGATAAGAATCATTTCCATGCCGAAAGAAGAATTGGTTTAGTTAGTGAACATTTTACTAAACAGAATATTATAGATAGACTTTCTGGAAATACGGCAATTGGGCATGTTCGGTACTCAACTACTGGTGGAACGGTTTTGAGGAACGTCCAGCCACTCTTTGCCGACCTTACCGTTGGGGGCTTTGCAATAGCCCATAATGGAAACCTCACAAACGGCCTCACATTACGGCATGAGCTAAAAAAAGAAGGCGCAATCTTCCAATCCACATCGGATACAGAAACTATTCTCCAACTAGTCGCTCGATCAAAAAAAGGTAATACAATTTCAAGATTTATTGATGCACTATCCCAGATCGAAGGCGCCTATGCATTAGTCGCATTAACAAACAAAAAATTAATTGGAGTACGGGATCCACTTGGAATAAGACCGCTAGTACTTGGTCAATTAGATGGCAATTATATCCTTACTTCAGAGACATGCGCATTGGATATAATTGGTGCAAAGTTTATTAGAGAGGTTGAAAATGGTGAGATAGTGGTGATAACCGATAATACAATAGAGAGTATTAAGCCTTTTCCACAGATCAAAGCAAGACCATGCATTTTTGAATACATCTATTTTTCCAGACCTGACAGTATTGTAGGTGGCTTAAGTGTTTACCAATGTCGGAAAGCTTTTGGTAAAGAATTGGCTAAGGAGTCTTTTGTACAGGCTGACATGGTCATTCCTGTTCCAGACAGTGGAGTTCCAGCTGCGATAGGTTATGCAGAAAAATCAGAGATCCCTTTTGAAACTGGAATCATCAGGAACCACTATGTTGGCCGCACGTTTATCGAACCTCAGCAATCAATAAGAGCGTTCTCAGTAAAGCTTAAGCATAATGCTAACAATATTTTGGTTGACGGAAAGAAGGTAATATTAGTCGATGACTCTCTGGTTAGAGGTACTACCTCTATTAAAATTGTTAGAATGATGAGGGATGCTGGAGCTAAGGAAGTACATATGCGTATCGCTGCACCACCTATAAAGTATCCTGATTATTACGGAATCGATACTCCGGTAAAAGAAAACTTACTAGCTGCCAACCATAGTCTCAATGAGATAAAGGATTTCTTAGACGTGGATAGCATAGCTTACTTATCGATCGATGGGCTTTACCGAGCTATGGGTCACAAAGAGGGAAGAGATCCCAAAAACCCAATTTATACAGACCATTGTTTCACAGGAGATTATCCAACGACGCTAATGGACCAAAGTGGAGAAGAAAATATTAGACAACTATCGCTTCTTTTTGAAACTGAAAAAGAGTGAACCATTTTTTATCTTACTATTGTAAAGGTTACATCATTTTCTAGGCTAGCATTTCTTGTGATGCGTGTTGGTCCTAACTTCGCAACACAAAAATCTATGATATCTGATGTTTTTGCATAGTAAATGTTTTGCGAAGCAATTTTTTTTGTATTAGACGTCTGCAAATTAAAAATCATTGCTGACTTTGTGCAAGCCCAACATTCGGAAAGACAACCAAATAAATATTGCTCCCATAATGAAACGTCCTTTGTGGTCGCAAGATTATAAGTCCCAGACATTATTATAAAGTCTTTGTTTGATAAGGGGCTTCCACCAACCGAAAACCTGAGATTGGACCCAGAGAATTTACTGCGACAGTGCTTTATCAAGTCCGTATTAATATCAAAACCCTCATATTTAAACTTACTCCCATTTATTTTTCTGAGAAGATAGTCAGCAAAGGAACCGTATCCACAACCAATATCAGCAATGTCTAAGACAATCTGCTCTGAAGAAATTTTTTTAATTTCTTGTAGTATTAGATCAAATCGTGTTTGCTGTCGCTCGGTTGAAACCCAAAAGACTCCTTTAGGTGTGGCTCCAAACTTCTTAAATCTTTTTGAATATTGAGTATTAATCGCAGCTTCTAATGACGCTCTATTTTTCATCTTCTAAAACAATAAAATTACAATTCATACATTCGTGTAGTATATTCTAATCGCCTAAGGCAAGTTGTCTAATAATAAAAAAAAATTAAAGAATAGGAAAATTTAAGATGGATGCGAGTATGATGAAAGCTATAACCTATAGCGATTTTGGTGTTTCGACCGATGTTCTGAAATTTAGGGAACTGCCTATACCAAAACCAGGTAAGGGTGAGGTGTTAGTCTCTCTTGAATTTTCTGGATCTAATCCATCTGATGCAAAGTCAAGAGCCGGGAATCGCCCTGGAGTCACAAAACCTCAGTTTGAGCAAATAGTACCAAACTCTGATGGATCTGGAACCATCACAGCTGTAGGCGAAAGTGTTAATGAAAATAGAATTGGTCAAAGAGTATGGATATGGAATGGTCAATGGCAAAGACCAAATGGAACCGCTGCAGAGTATATTGCCCTTCCAAGTGCTCAAGCTGTTGAAATGCCAGAGAGTATGTCATTTGAAACTGGAGCATGTTTAGGAATTCCTGGACTTACCGCGTCCTATTGTACTTTAGGTGATGGAGAGCTTGGCGGAAAAACAGTATTTGTATCAGGGGGAGCAGGAGCGGTAGGACACACCTGCATACAGTTGGCAAAGTGGTCTGGCGCTTCAGTAATTGCCTCTGGATCAGAAAATGGGTTTCAACATATGCGAGAAGCCGGTGCAGATCATGTATTTGATTATAGAGATCCCGATATATCCAAAAAGATTTTAGATATATATCCAAATGGAGTTGACAGAGCAATAGAGGTGGAGTTTGGGGAAAATGTAAATCTTTTACATAAAATTGTAAGGCAAAATGGAGAAATTTCTCTCTATGGTGGTGCAAAGAACATGAACCCAACATTCCCTTTTGGTCCCTATCTTTTCAAAGCTTTAAAAATAAACATCGCATTAATTTATATATTGCCAAAAGACGATAGAGACCGAGCAATAAAAGCTCTTCACGATGCACACTTCGATGGGGCACTAAAGATGGCTATAGGTCATGTTTTTGATTTTACTGATTTTGCACAGTCTCATGACGCTACATTGATACCCGGTAGAAAAGGCAGCGTATTAATTAAGATCTAAAAATATTAGTTAAACAAAAGATTTTTCGAGGTAATAGGGATAGGCTTTTTAAGCCCCTAACCTCAATTATCTATTCTTATGAAGCTTTCATCTTTGGACCCCAAATGCCTAGTAGAATGATTGCCAAAATAACTAGGGAACATATAACATTACCTACATCTGCGAAGAGGTTGTGTGTAGGAAAATCTGTTGCATGCCAGATTGCTCAAGCTAATTAGCTGAGCCCTGGGAAATTTCGACACTGGAGTCCCTTAATGCAGCAAGCCTTGCTGCCGTACCTTGAAAAATATCTACTCGCCACGCACCCATATCTAAATTGAAATAGACTACACCCAAACCAAAAAGAGTAGCGAGCCCTTTCATTGCTATTCCTGCACCCATTTCATTTGTAACTCTAGAGAGCCTGAACGCTATGAACATAGATATGACCACACATACTTGAAACATCACATGGTTAATAAAATTACTAGCTTGCAAGCTATATATTTGGGATTCAGTCATTAAAATCCCCCTTTTGAATTAGCTCTCAGTTAAGATAAAAAAAAGGCGTCCAAAGAATATTAGACGCCTTAGCATTATTTACATCAAGCTCATCATGCGCGACATTTTAAGAGTGCCTAGCTCATTCGCTTTTGTGATGAGGTTCTGAAAATCTTGGTTTTCAACCATTGTGTCCAGAGCACTCCCCATGTGATCCCATGAAGTAAATCTATACGTGATATACATCATTTCGTGGTCTGCAGCGATAACTGGCATTACCACACCAATCGACGAGTCCACTTTCTTAAAAAGAGCTTCTAGTTCCGGTGCCATAGAAAGCATATCTTTTACTTTTCCTCTTGGTACTTGATACCCTCTACCAATCAAAATTGGCGATGGTTTTTCAGGTGGTTCGCCATACACAGACCTGAATAAATCAGGACCTGTTATATCACCAGCAGGATTTAGTGCTCGCTCCATGAATAATTTTGCTATCTCCGGATCTGCAGACATCTTCTGAAATGTTGTACTCGCTGCAGAAAAGCTATTGAATAGGTTCATCAAAAGATAGTCGCCTGCGCTATCTCCTCCTTGAATTTTAAAAATACGCGATGCTGCTCCATGCCTCGCCATCACACCGGATGCTCTTCTAATGCGTTCTTCCATAAGCATTTCTTTTCCAGCTGATGGAGACATCTGTCTAACTGATACTATTTTCATAATGGACCCCCTTTTGTTAAGTTCATATAGTGTACTATCGTATCAAGTATTTTTAATAAATATATAAAAACTTTTTACTAGAAAATTAAAGATGATACGTTATTTCTAACCTTGGTAAAACTTTATCAGATATGAAAAAAACTCTAATTATATATTCCACGACAGATGGGCAAACAAAAAGAATTTGTGATCGAATAATAGAGTCTTCTGATAAAAAATTGGAAGTAACTCTGTGTAAAATAGAAAATTCTCTTGAGGTTGATTTAGCCCAATACACAAAAATAGTGATTGGAGCCAGTATTAGATATGGAAAACATAATCCATTAGTTTACAAGTTCGTTAAAGTAAATAAAGAGGAGCTAGAAAAAAAACAAACAGCTTTTTTCACGGTAAATGTAGTTGCCAGAAAAAAAGGAAAAAATAAACCTGATACTAATCCCTACATGAAAAAATTCTTGGAGCTATCGGGTTGGCGACCCAATAAATTAGCAGTTTTCGCGGGAAGGATTGACTACCCCAGTTATCGATTTTTTGATCGATTAATTATTAGATTTATCATGTTGATTACAAACGGTCCTACCGATACCACGAAAACTTATGAGTTTACAGATTGGAAAAAAGTGAACCAGTTTGCGAAAGAAATTTTTTAGTCTGAAATCGGGAGAGGGTGTTTACCCTCTCCCATATAAAATTATTTTATCTTCACGAGACGTGGCTTTTTTTCTTCTGGCACCACTCTCTCTAATTCTATTGAAAGCATCCCATCTTTCAAGGACCCATCTTTAACGACGATGTCGTCGGCTATTGTAAACTTCCTCGTAAAGTTTCTTGAAGCAATGCCTCGGTAAACTTTATTGTCGCTGTCTTCAATTGTTTTCATCGACTTTATCGTCAAGACACCATCTGCGACCTCGACGTCAATATCGGATTTGCTGTAGCCGGCTAATGCCATTTCGATGGTATATTTATAGTTATCGTTTTGCACGATGTTATAGTGTGGAAAACCTACATTCGTATCACTTTGATGCGCTGCGTAGTCCCAAAGTCGATCAAAAGTTTTATCAAAGCCTACAGCAAAAGGTGAAAATGTATTTGTATCAAATGCCTGCAAAGCATTTCTCAGTGTGCTTAAACTATTCATGTTTATCTCCTTTATTAAGCAAGATTTATATAAGTAGGCCCTATTAGGCGCCTGAATTTTTATATGGGTTCTAAAAAAAATATTACAAGATTAAGGCTTGTAAAAGTTGGGTTGTTATTTTTCAGTCAATCCATATGGCTTTAAGGCAGATATTAACTCATTAAGATAAGTTTTATCGCGAGCGGTAATATATTCTTTATGAATAACTTCACCCGTTTTACCTTTTCCATCAATGGATTTATGCAGTTCGAACATTTTCTTTGCCTTCTTTTTACTCCCTCTTAGTTCATACAGATAAGCAAGTTGCAAATATAACGTTTGATCAACCCCAGTCCAATTTAGCTTTTCATTTAGTTTTGACAGGGCAAAGCTCTCGGCCTTTTCATATTGTTTATTCTCAATTAAGGCGTGATTGTACATATAAGTTATCCACGCCGCATGATGCGGAGTTGCCAACATTATTTTCTCATAGTTTTCTATCGCTTCTTCTAGACTGCCACAAGAGTGGATCACTAGGTTGGCTGTGCCTAAATCTGAATGGTCTTTTGCTTCCTTAATTAAAGTAGGGATCCTACCACAGGCTTCATCATACTTTTTTAAAAATAATTCGATTAAGCCTGCTAAAGCTTTAGGTGTTGCCCATTCAGGAAACTCTTCAATTGTATTTAATGCAATGGTGTAGGCTTTTTCCATATCTTTTTTTGGGTCCTCAGACATTCTCATTGTGACCTTTCTCCAATGAACCCATGCCATCATAAAATTTAATCGGCGGTGATTTGGATCTAATTCTATGGCTTTTTTCCAAAGATTTTCAGCTTTTTGACTTCCTTCTACAGTCTTCAAGCCAAAAGCAGCCCAGGCATTAAGAAAATGTTTATAGGCTTCTGGACTAGTGAAATAATTTTTTTTTGGCAACTGTGATCCGCTTGTCTTAATCCTCATCTGTTCCAAAATGGCTAGACTTATTTTTTCTTGGACAGGAAAAAGTTCTTTTAACTCCTTAAAATCGAACAGTTTTGACCATACAACCTCACTCTTTTTAAGATCAGTCATCTGTAAGGTAACTCGAAAGGCTCCTTCAGCACCTTGAACATCTCCTCTTAAGAGATATTGAATGCCGTATTTTGCTTTGATCTCTTCATCGGAGAAGTTTTTTTCTCGAACATATTTCGCGGTGCTAGAAGAAGATACCAAAATCGAGTCATTTATTGATAAGTTGGAAATAATATTACTTGTTATTCCAAACCCTATAAAGTCATGATTAGATTGTCCGGTTTGATTTTCAAAAGGCATTACCAAAATTGACGGTTTATCCGTCGGCAATATTTTAGTTTTGCTAATTGGTGTTGAATCTGGTTGGAAGTAAAAAAATATTCCAACAAAAGCAGCTACGAAGAGTGCTGCTGCAGATCCTAAATAACGTAACGTGGGCTTTGAGGATTTTCTGAGATTTCGCTTTTGTGATTTGCTTAATAGAATATCATACGCATGAAATTCATTTTCTTTCACTTTTTGTAAACCAAGATCATTGAAGGATGAATTAACTTTTCCTTTTACTAAATCAAAAATTGATTTAGAAATCGTTATCCCTGAAGGTTGGGCCAACGACTCCAGTCTAGCTGCGATGTTAACGCCATCTCCAAGAAGGTTTCGCTTCTCTTTTATTACATCACCCAAGTGTATTCCAACGCGAAATTTTAGCTTAATTTCTAGATCGTTCTGGGAGTAAAATTCACTAAGTTGTCTTTGAAATTCAGATGCGCATTCAACAGCTGAAACTGCACTAGGAAATTCAGCAAAGAAAGAATCACCGCCAGAATTAAAAAGACGGCCCTCATATTTTTTAAAGAGATCTTTAAGAATAGTTTCACAGACACGTAGTGTTCTAACAGATTCACTTTCATTTTTTTCCATGTGCTTGCTATAACCAACCACATCAGTGGCAAAAATGACCGTTAGTTTTCGAGTTATGGTGCTTATCGTTTTTCTCTAATAAAAGTTTATATTCAGAACTCTCAATCAAATATATCCCAAGCTAGGAAATTGTGTATATTAAATTTGTTTGGTAAGCAGTTATTGCCAGTTAACCGTAAGCTATTTGTTCTTTTATATTAAGAGATTTATTATACTCAAATGATAAAAATGGAGTAGGCTCTTTGATCGGTATAATACGTTATTTTGATGGTAGTACAGAGCTCATTAACTGTAAGGAAGTTGTATCTGATAATCTTGCATTTGCCCGGGATGGCTTTTATTTTTTTCCACTTAATAAAGACGGGGCACCACTTGGAACTCAAATAATTTTAAATCAAGAACCAATAGACGGCTTGAAGAGATATTTGTCAAATAAAAATTTTCTGGGTATTGGACCTAAGAATGCCGATAGCATTGCGCAGAAGCTAGGGATAAAAGTTATTAAATATCTTCTTCAACGCAACATAAAATCACTAGAAGAGAAAACGACCAAAAAACTTACTGAAGCTTTGTTAGGAGGCTGGGATTTAGATTACGAAAACTCAGGCTTTGAAATTTTATTTTCACAAATTGGCTTTTCCTACACACAAAAGAAATTTGTCAAAGATGAGTTTGGCAATAAATTCTTTGCTGAGATCCATAAAGATCCCTACATGCTACTCCAAAGAGTTCCTAGACTTAGTTTCGACAAGATAGAGGATATTATCTCTAATTTCGGAATTGAAGTAACTTTAGAACAAAAAATAGTTGCTGCTACAAGACATGCACTGATGCAAAGTGAAGTAGAACGCGGAAATACTTGTGGGCCCTTAGAGAGGGTTTTATTGAGAGCTCAAGAAATAACAAAAAACGATTTTGAAACGATTCAAACGGCAATTAGTAGTCATGCCCATTTGTTTAATAATTTTAAAGTTAAGGATAAGGAGTTTTTAGAAACAATTGAAGCATGCGAACGAGATAATGACATTGCCCAACAGATCTTTTTGATTAAGGATAATTTCAGGGCAATAAAGGGTAAGAAGTTTTCGGCTAATAAAAATGCCACTAATCCTTTATCTGAGGAACAAGTTTTAGCTATCCAAAATTCGTTAGAGGCAGGGGTTTCCATTATTACTGGTGGTCCTGGGACAGGAAAAACAAGAATTATAGAAGGTCTAGCTCAAGTTTTAGTAAATGGGTTCGGAAAGACAATTCGCATCTGTGCCCCAACTGGAAGAGCAGCAAAACGCATAGCCGAAAATCAGGCGCTCAAAAAATTCCAACCTTCGACAATTCACATGCTAAAAGTGATGATCGATTCTGCAGCAGAGGACGTTGTGTTTGATGCATTGATTGTCGATGAGTCTTCTATGATTGATATAAATTTATTCAAAGATTTAGTGAAAATGTTACCTTTAGGATCTCAACTAATCTTGATAGGAGATGTGGATCAACTTCCACCTGTAGGTGCAGGGCAACCATTTTTAGATTTAATAAGATCAAAAAAAATTGTTGTTAGTAGATTAACAAAGCAATTCCGACAAGGAAGTGACAGTATGATCCCAAATGTAGCGAGAGCAATAAATAAAGGCGAAATAGTAGAATTCCCTACCGACTTTGCAAACTCAGGTTTCTCATTCTTAGAAGTTGAGAAAGGACAAGTCGTCGATAAGATTATTGAAGTAGTTGATTTTTTTACTTGGAACAAAAATGGCAATAATGATTTTGATAGAACCCAAATTCTATCCCCTATGCGCCGCTATCCAAGTGGACTCATAAACTTAAACTCTATCATGCAAAAAAAATATAACCCTTATGGAGAAAAAGTCTTTTCAAAAATGGACGGTGATAGAGAAGTAAAATTTTCTGCAGGAGATAAGGTAATTTGTACCCAAAATGATTATGATATTGATGTTAGGAATGGTGATATTGGTTACGTTGTTAATAAAGTAGGGAAAAATATTAGAGTAGAGTTTGATGGAGGAATGAAACTTTTCCATAGTAATAAAATTGATTATTTGGACTTAGCGTACGCTATAACAGTTCATAAAAGTCAAGGCTCTGAATACTCAAACGTAATTATGCCAATAGTAGATGATCATCGAATAATGCTTACAAGAAAATTGATATATACCGCAATTACAAGAGGCAAACAGAATGTCTGTTTAATTGGAAGTAAAAGAGTTCTACGAGAAGCACTAAAAAAAGTTTTTTTGAATTTGCGGTATTCTAGCCTCAATAAAAAAATTGAAACAGCTGATGAAAATCTATTTCACCAAAGCTAGAGAAGTAACCATTTGTTACTAATGAGGAAAAAAAGCTATGATCATTGAAGCCCCCATAAAATTAATTGGTAATAACGGATCTCCATATACCCGAAAAATGGTGTCCTTACTTAGGTATAAGCATATCCCATACAAAATTATCTGGAGGGATCCAGAGGAATACTTAGACCAACACAATATTGAAAAACCTAAGCCAGTTTTACATCCAACATTCTTGTTTGAGAACTCTGATAAGAAAATTATTGCGGTTACTGACTCAACCCCAATCATTAGAAAGCTTGAGAAAAAATTCGCTAGCCGTAGCACTATTCCTTCAAGTCCTGTTTTGAAATTTTTAAATTACTTGCTTGAAGATTATGGGGACGAATGGGGAACAAAATTTATGTTTCATTACAGATGGTTTGATGACAAGGACATAGATAATGCCGGTACTTTGTTACCTCTTTATGCAAACACCACGCTAACAAATGAGGAACTTAGCCAGAAAAAACAGAAAATAGCAAACCGCCAGCTTGGAAGGGTTTGGGTTGTAGGATCAAACAAAAAAACAGCCCCTCTTATAGATCAAAGTTTCAAGAAGGTCATAGGTATTTTGGAGGACCACTTTATTACCTATCCGTACTTACTAGGATCCCGTCCAGCCTCAGCAGATTTTTCTTTCTTTGGGCAATTAAGTCAGCTTGTAGGCTTTGACCCAACACCTCGTTCAATCATACAGAATAGCTCAATGCGCACTGTGGCGTGGGTAGGAAAAACTGAAGACTTATCTGGATTAGAACCAGACAGCAAAGATTGGATAAGTGATTCGAACCTTCCACAGACCCTCAAAAGCATTCTTAGCGAGATTGGAAAGACATATGTACCAACTATGTTGAAGAATGAGGAAGCTTTTAGTAAGGGCCAAGAAAAATGGAATGCAGAAATTCTAGGCAGTGAATGGGAGCAAAGAACATTTCCCTACCAAGTAAAATGTTTGCAGTGGATTCGCGAAGAATTTGGAGTTCTTAAGCCGAATGAACAACAAAAAGCACTAAATCTATTAAAAGAGACAGGCTGTGAAAAGCTGATCATATAGAAAAAGTTACTCTGATATCGCGCCAGACTCCTTTAAGTCTTTAATCTGGTTGTCATTAAATCCAAGCATTTCTCTTAATATAACGATATTATCTTCTCCCAGTTTTGGTGCTCTTCTAATACTGGTTTCAGCCATATTTGATAGCTTTATGGGATTCCCAAAGACTTTTACTACCTCGTTGAGCACAGGCATATCTAGAATCATTTTGCGTTCTATTAATTGAGGATCGGCAACAACCTCCCCAATTCCCTTGATTGGGCTTAAGGGAACTTTATCTGAGAGCATAGTTTCAAGCTCAGCCTTTGTATATCTAGAAAACCATCCATTTATAAGAGGCTTTATTCGTCTATCATAAACTTCCTTATTGAAACGCTTATGCATTGTATCAATTTCAGGGTCTGAAGATAAGTCTTCACAATTAAAAACTTTTAGAGTTTCTCGCCACTGCTTGTCATTATATCCCCCAAAAAATACAAACCCATCCTTGCAGGAAAATTGCTCATATGGACGGACAAAAGCGTGATCATTTCCCGTGGGAGTGGCTTCTACTCCATCTACAGAGTAACGGAGGAGTGCGCTTTCGGTAAGGCATAAAGTGGAGTCTACCTGAGCTACATCAACCAATTGGCCTATTCCTGTTTTTTCTGCCTCTCTTAGAGCCACAATGGTCCCTATCGTGCCAAAAAAGCATGCTGCTAAATCTCCAATGATTGTACCAACTCTCACGGGAGGTCTGTCAGGATAACCATTCATTGACCAAAGACCACTTTCAGCCTGTCCAGTATTATCAAAGCTTGGTCTTGATGATTTGGGCCCAGTTTGTCCAAAACCACTTATTGAGGTGTACACAAGTGCAGAATTTTCTTTTTTAAGATCCTTGTATCCTAAACCTAGACCGTTCATCGCACCAGGTCGAAAGTTCTCAATCAAAATATCCGCCTTTTTAGCTAATTGCTTTAGAGTTTTTTTACCTTCTTCATTTTTTAGATCTAGGGTCATCCCCAATTTATTTCTATTGTACTGAGCAAAAAAAGCGCTTTCCTTATCTGTTTTTGTAAATGGCGGAAAGTTTCTTGTATAATCAGGATCGTAGGGGTTTTCGATTTTTATAACTGTGGCACCTAAATCTGCAAGGATCATTGCGCTGTAGGGACCAGCGACTACTCGTGTCACATCGAGGACAACAACACCTTCCAGAGGTAAGCCTTTAGAGTCAGTTGAGGTCATAGCTTGCCTACCATAGGTTTTTTAATGTACTGCTGCGTAAATAATTTTCTCTTCTGATGCATCTTCTATTTCAAACTCCTCAACGATTTGGCCAAGTCTAGCTACTAAAATTCTATCTGAAATCGACATTACCTCAGGAAGATATGATGAAACAACGATAACAGTAATTCCCTCATCGGCTAAAGACTTAATGAAATCATGTATTTCCTTGATAGCACCTACGTCAACTCCGCGAGTTGGTTCATCAAAAATAACGACCTTAGGTTTTTGAACCAATCCTTTTGCAATCACTACCTTTTGCTGATTACCCCCAGAAAGCTCAACTACCGGTGAATTAATATCTTTCGTTTTAATACTTAGCCGCTTTATCCAGTGTTCTGCTAGGGTTTTAGCCTCAGTTAAGTTTACAGTGTTCCAAAGCTTATCTTCAGCTACCATTTTGCCCAATTGTATATTTTGACTGATACCAAAGTTTTCAAAAAAACCTTCACTTTTTCTATCTTCGGTTACATAAATAATGCCATCATTAACTGCTGTTCTAGGAACTAGGTATCTAACATATTTTCCGTTCAGTAAAATGTTTCCTCCGTGAAATATATTTCTTTTATATACGCCAGATATTACCTTCATCATCTCCGTACGCCCTGAACCAACCAAACCAAATACACCGGTTATTTGCCCAGAATAAGCCGAAAAAGTAGAATTCTTAACCATAGAGCCCATTGATAAATTCTCTACTTCAAGAACCTTTTCTCCTCTATCTCTAGATTTTCTCTTGGAGCCCCCTGATGCTGCATAAGCAGAGTCAGATAAATCACGACCTATCATCGCCTTAACTATACGTTCCCGAGTGAACTTACTTGCTGAATCAGTTACTATTATTTCGCCATCTCTAAGGACTGTAATTCGATCAGAGTTTTGGAGTGCTTCTTCTAATGCATGGGAAATAAAAACAATTGAAACTCCTTGGACCTTAAGTCTTTGCATTAGACTAAAAAAATGATGCTTTTCTTCTGGTGTGAGAGTTGCTGTTGGTTCATCAAAGATTATGACCTTGGCGTTATGATGAACTGCTCTAGCGATTTCAACCATTTGTTTTTGAGCTGCGCCTAATTGAGACACAAGCAGATTTGGGTCTACATTGAAGTTAAGTGATTGTAAAAATCTACTCGCTCTAATATTTAGCCTGGCTAGACTATTAAAATACTTTTCAGCTCCTAGGTACAAGTTTTGCGAAACTGTCATGTTGGGTACTAAGCTGTTTTCTTGAAATACCATTACTATACCATTTTTCAGCGCTTCCGAGGGGGTGTTGAAAGTTGCTTTTTTTGACTCAAAGTAAAGCTCACCAGATGATAATTGATATACTCCCGCTACCACCTTAGTCATGGTAGATTTCCCAGCACCATTCTCTCCAAGTAGAGAATGTATTTCGCCTTTTAACAAAGAGAAATTAACATTCTTTATAGCTTGCACCCCATGAAAATCTTTGGCGCCGTTTACTATTTTGAAAACTTCACTCATTTACTTCCACATTCCTATCTTGTTATCACCCCTAGAGGAGACGAAGAAATTATTTTTTTCATCTATAATAAGGCTGGTAGTTCCATGAAAACTTCCATTTGTTCGACTATGAAAACTAGACAGGGCCCTAAGGTTAATATCGAAATTTACAAACAATCCATATGAAAAAGCCGGAGCCCAGGGTTTCAAGTAACCCATAGTCTTTATTCCAGAATGTTGTAAAGGTTCTTGCATGGATTTTCCGCTACGATAAGTTGGAGATATCCATAGATCTTCTGGAATCTGATCAACCATTTTATTTCTGTATTCATCCTCTTTAAGAACGAACTCTACAAGTTGGTTTCTTGGAGCAAAGAAAGATACCCAAATTTGATTCTTGCTTAAATCAAAAAAGAGTTTTCCAGGGTATGCTGGTAATTTATCTAAACTTTGTTGTAATAAACTTAGAGTAATTTCATCCTTATTAAATTTATAAAAGCATACCCTATGTTCCCAAGCCTCGGAGACACAGATTTGACCATCAATGAAGTTAATAATCCCAGCTGGCCAAGCTAGATTTGATGCCAAAACTTTAGGGTTATTGCCATCCAGAGAACTAACTGATATCGACCCCGTTGGTTCTTTAGACATCAAGTCATACTTCCATTGGCTTGATTGAAAGTTCGTGGAGCCCTTGGTGTATAACAAGAGGTCCTCAACAAAAGCCATTGATGTTATGCATTCATCACTAAATTCTTTGTTTAACTTTATTTTGGATAATGGCGTAGTGAAAACTTCTCCTGTAACCAGCGCTACTGCCAAAATGCCTCTTTCCTCATTAAAAGCTATAGCTGTGATATCACTATCAAATTCGTGAACTTTCCTAAGCTTCCCCCCAGCTTTGAAACTGAAAAGGTCTTTTCCAGAGGAACAAACATTTTCAGTTTTACATTTTTCAAGGTTGTCGACTGAGTCAAGTGATGAAAACAATTTAATATTGTCCAAAAACTCATTTGGCTTAAAAGGCCCATCCATTACTGGAACGAAGACACTATGTTCGCCTCGGCCAAAAAAGTAATCTATTAAATTTTTTATTGGGGCAATTATCATTTTGATTTTGCCCAGTAGTCGGCATAACCACTCCAAGTTCTATCCGCATCTGGAATTTTATACTCGCTGATGCGATTATTCATGATACCTCCTAAATATAAGCATCCTTTATGCTCTTTCATTGATGTTACCATAGGGTTGTTTTTTGCCTCGAGATCCCAAACGATATCAAGAACGTTTCCATTCTCATCAATTTTTACTACACACCCGGTATTAATATTAGGCATAAGCCAATTAGAAGTATTTATCCTCCTAGACATTCTTTTTCTAAACCCTGGTAGTGTAAGTGCTAAATCAAGAGCGGGTCCTCGCATTCCAAGTATTGCAAGCCAATAGTTGCCATCTGAAGCCCTATTTATGTTATCCGGGTATCCTGGTATATCATCCATTATTACCTTAGTTTTTCCTTTATTTGGGCCATCGAACCAGTATCTATTCACTCTGCAGCCGAAGGATTCAGCATAAAGTATGGACTGTGAGTCTTGAGCTACACAAACGCCATTAGCAAATTTTAGATTATGGATTATCGTATTTGTTTTACCGGTTTTTGGGTCATAACAGCAAATTCTTCCATTGCCTCTACTCTCAACACAATCCATTGGCCAGTCTTTTAGTCTATAGCGAATGGTTGCTTCCGAGAAAAAAATCTTCCCATCAGGGGCTATATCTAAGTCATCTGCTAGACTAAGTCTCCTATCATCGATAACAGAGGTCCAGCTTCTATTTGTCTGATCTGTAATTTTCGTTACTTCTCTCTTTTGAGAAACAGATATCACTCCCATGTCGGGTACGCATGTAACCAGATTGTAGTCTTTATCCCAAGCCAGACCTAAAGGATGACCTCCAACATGTGCAAAAACTTCCATCTTCTCATGATTTTTTCCATAGAACCGAACAATATCTCCATGCCTATTCCCTGCGTATAGATTGTCATCATCATCAAGAAGTACATCTTCTGGGCCTTCCACCTTACCCAAACCTATAACACGAACGTCTTTTAGCTTATTATTGAAAACATAAGGAGATTTCGTACCTTTTTCATTATCTTCACTAATTAAAGCAGCGGACCGAGGTAAGTTAAAAAATGAGGGGGATACGTACACTTTGTTTAGCAATCGGAACCTATTCTTTACCCATCTAACATCAATCAAGATAGTCAAAAGCAAAATTATTCCAAAAACAAGTTGTATAGCGCCCCCTTGTATTCCAAATTGAATAAGGCCGTTCAGTAATAGCAAGACAATCAATGAACCAAATATAGCTTTTGGGACTGAACCTCTTCCACCACCTAAACTTACTCCTCCTAGAACCGCAGCTGTTAAAACAGTCAACTCAAGCCCTTTACCAGTATCAGCCCCAGTACTTGCCATTCGAGCAGCATACATAAAACCTGCAATGGAACATAAAATTCCACAAACTACATATGAGAGAAAGATTGTCTGTTTAACTTTTATACCCGCATTGTAAGCAGATCTTCTCGAGCCACCAACAGCTGTTAGATGCCAACCAGGCTTCATTCTACTAATAATAATATGAGAAAAAATAAAGATTAATGCAGTTGCAACTAAAACAAAGGGTACACCAACGGAGTCCCCGTCACCGATTAAGTCCCAGATCTCAGAGTCCGGAAATACAGAAGATATATCGAGAGCGTACTCTAACAACAATAGATCAACAACAGAGCGGAAAATTATCAGAGTAACGAGAGTTGTCAAAAAAGCTCTCATTCCTATCAAACCAATAAAAAACCCATTAAATGCACCACACAATGCACCGATAGAGATTGTCAATAGTAGAGTTAAAAATGGATCTATAGTCAGAACGTGTACACAATATAGTGCAACAAGGTTGGCAATGGCAAACATTGAGCCAACTGAAAGATCTAGCCCGCCAGCCATCATAACAATAGTCATTCCAAGAACCACTAATCCAAGCTCAGCATACTGTCTACCATACTCAGTTATGTTGTAACTTGTATAAAACCCCGGCAGAACCAAAAGCAAACCAATCGCCACTATAGCAAGAGTGAAAAAAGGTATTGCGTTGTCAGCCCATCTTTTGGCAAGCACCTCACCCAAAACATGATCAGGAAAAATATTGTACCTGATCTGTAGAAACTTATCTCTTAAATTACTCATATTTTCCTATTATTGAGAACCAAGCTGGCAAAACTTTGCCAGCTTGGTTTAATTAGGTTTAATTAGAAGCTAAACTTTCAACTGTCCAACAGGCACCGGATCCCATGTACGAAGCCATGTTTTCTTTAGTAAGTGTCTGAAGCTGTGTGAATAATGAGACTTTTCCAGCTTTCCCCGGTTTATTGCCTGACTGCAGCAGACTCTTCAAAACATTAGAAAGGTCTCTAGCCTGGCCCGGAACATCGTAGCTCACAAAAACATCAAAAATGTCATTTTTCAGGTTGTCGCAACCGTTCTTTCCACCGCCGCCTGAAGTAGCAAGAAATACTTTTTCATGCATTCCGGCTTCCTTAACTGCCGCTCCTGTACCTATATCCATTCCATCCCAAAAGCCAACGATGCCACATAGATCTGGATTCTGTTGAAGAGTTGTTTCTGTAATGGCACGAGCCTTTGT
>CABZEW010000015.1 GCA_902524845.1 uncultured Alphaproteobacteria bacterium | reverse complement strand
TTGGGATTACACCTTCTACAGCTTCAAGACTAATTAATGAAAATCATACTGTGTTAGTACAAAAGAACAGTGGTGAAGGGATTGGGGCCGCAGATGATGAATACACAAAGGTAGGAGCCAAAATTGTTGATGAACCAGAAGAAATTTTTAGAAATAGCGAGATGATCGTAAAAGTAAAAGAGCCCCAGGAAAAGGAGTGGAAGATGCTTAGAGAGGATCAAATCATATTTACTTACCTTCATTTAGCCGCAGATCCAAAGCAAGCAAAAGGGTTGATTGATGCCAAATGCCATGCAATTGCTTATGAAACCATTACAGATAGCAAAGGTACATTACCTCTTTTGGCACCAATGAGCGAAATTGCAGGAAGGCTTGCAGTTTTTGAGGGTGCTTATCATTTAAAAAAGACCTGTGGAGGACCAGGTTCGTTGATATCGGGTGTGCCAGGTGTAAAACCAGCTAAGGTAATAATTCTGGGTGGCGGCATGGTCGGAACAAGCGCAGCGCAGATGGCAATTGGGGTGGGCGCAGACGTTACAATTTTTGATAAGTCTATAGAAAGATTAAGGTATTTAAATGATATTTTTGGTAATTCTGCGAAAGTTTTGTACTCAGAACCTTTAGAACTTAAGAACCAATTGGTCGATGCGGACTTGGTCGTAGGTGCCGTATTAATACCAGGAGCTAGCGCACCAAAATTAATAGAAAAGTCGTTTCTCTCAAAAATGAAAAAAAATTCTGTGTTAGTTGATGTAGCAATCGATCAAGGTGGCTGCTTTGAAACGTCAAGGCCAACAACGCACCAAAACCCAATCTATTATGAAGAAGATGTATTACACTATTGTGTAGCAAATATGCCGGGTTCTGTACCCAAGACTGCATCATACGCTTTAAATAATGTAACGGCTAATTACATTTCAAAAATAGCAGCTTATGGGCTCGATGCGTTAGAGCAAGATCAGGATTTAGCGATGGGGTTAAATGTATCAAAGGGTCAAATTACTCACTCTGCTGTCAAAGAGGCATTACAGGAATCCGTGAGCTATAATTAAACACTAGTCGAGGTTTCGAGATGGGAACTAACTTGGCTAACACTAAGGTTCTATTGCTAGGATACACTGGCTACATTGGAGCAACACTTGCTAAAGTACTATTGGAAAAAAATATTCAAATTGTTTGCCCCGTAAGAAACAAAAAGCCTCCTAAAAAAAATGAAAATATTGTTTTTGTAGCAATATCTCAAATTGAGACTTTTCTCGAAAGATTAGAAGTGAAGCCCACCACCGTTATTTCATGTATTGCATCAAGAAAAGGAGGGGTCACAGATTCATGGGATGTTGAATACACTCTTAATAAATTCTTTTTAAATCTATGCAAAAGAGCAGGTATAAATAGATTTATACTTCTATCCGCAATATGTGTTCAAAAGCCTACTCTAGAATTTCAAAAAGCGAAATTAGCCTTTGAAACCCTATTAAAGAATTCAACTCTTGAATATGAAATAATAAGGCCCACAGCTTTTTTTAAAAGTCTTTCTGGGCAAATTGATAGAGTTAAAAAAGGCAAAAGCTTTTTAGTTTTTGGTAATGGAGAATTAACTACCTGTAAGCCAATATCCGCAAAAGATTTGAGTGAATTCATCATTGGGTTTGTTCTTAGAAAAAGGGCTGAAAACAAAATCCATTTAGTTGGTGGTCCGGGGCCACCTATTTCTCCTAAAAACCAAGCGGAGTTATTATTTAAGCTATCCAAAAATGAAAAAAAAATTACCCACATCTCTCCAAAGCTTTTCCTGGTAATCATCTATGTCCTGATGCCCTTATCTAAAATCTCAAAAAAGATACAAGATTTCAGGGAATTCCTAAAGATTGCTTATTACTACGCAACGGAATCTATGTTATTTTGGGACGAGAAAAATCATGCATATAGTTCTAAAAAAACACCAGAGTTTGGAAAAGATACTTTAGAAGACTATTACAAAAAAATACTAGATAAAGATATTGTTTATAAAGAATTAAAGGATCAAAAGCTATTTTAGTTACAAAAGACATCAAGCCTTTTGACGGCGACTTTGATTACATTATAGTAGGTGCAGGATCCTCTGGCTCAGCAATAGCCTATAGATTAGCACAAGAAAATAATATGAAAGTCCTACTAATTGAGTACGGAGGTCAGAATAGATCGATATTCATCGATATGCCCGCAGCTCTATCATATCCTATGAATATGAAAAAATATAACTGGGGGTTTAATACAGAGCCGGAACCAAATTTATTGGGAAGATCATTAATTTGCCCTCGAGGAAAAGGTTTAGGCGGATCATCTTCAATAAATGGCATGGTTTATGTACGCGGCCATCCTCAAGACTTTGATAATTGGAGCGCTCAAGGAGCTTCAAGTTGGTCATTCTCAGATGTTCTTCCTTACTTTAAAAAAATGGAGGCTTGTGAAAATAAGAGCTCACCTTGGCGAGGGGAAAATGGGCCTATTCGAATTAAAACTGCAGAACAAAAAAACGTATTGCACAACGTTTTTTCAGAGGCAGCTGTACAATCCGGTTACTCGTTGACTGAAGATTACAATGGGTACAAGCAAGAAGGCATTGGAGCAGCCGACATGACGGTACATGAAGGAACTAGATGGTCTACTGCGAAAGGTTATTTGAAGAATATAGCTAAACAAGAAAATATCTGTACTATTACTTCATGTTTGGTTGATAGACTATTGTTTTCAAACAATAAATGCAATGGACTAATTTTCAAAAGAAAGTCTGAATTTTTTTCAGCAAAATGCAGGAACGGTGTCATATTAGCTGCAGGATCTATTGGCAATCCTTGTATTTTACAAAGATCAGGAATAGGTACCCCGAAACACATTGCAGGCCTTGGAATAAAACCTTTTAAAAACTTGGAAGGTGTTGGAAATAATCTACAGGACCATCTTGAACTATATTTTCAAGTGAAATGTAAGCGATCAATAAGTCTTTTTAAGAACAATAATTTACTCTCAAAGGCAAGAATATTCTTGGAGTGGTATTTTTTTCGAAAAGGTCTTGGTACATCAAATCAATTTGAAACTCTTGGCTTCATAAAAACAGATAGAAATCAGCAGTATCCTAACCTGCAATACCATTTTTTACCTTTAGCTATAAATTATGATGGATCATCGCCACATAAAGGTCATGGCTTCCAATTCCACGTGGGTACAATGCGCTCAAAATCCAGGGGAACTGTTGCTATCAAGCATGCTGATCCAACAAGCCAACCGTCGATAAAATTCAATTATCTTAGTCACCCAGATGATCTTAAGGATTTTAGAAATGCAATCAAAATAACCAGAAATATTCTTGATCAAACCGCCTTTAAAGATTATGCTGGCGACGAAATTAAACCTAGGTCATCATTGAAAACAAATACAGAATTAGATCAATTTATAAAGTCGAGTGTTGAGTCTGCATTCCATCCTTGTGGTACTTGCAAAATGGGCCACCCTGATGACAAAGAAACGGTTGTAACCCCTGATTGTAAAATAAATGGCTTAGACAACCTGTTTTGTGCAGACTCCTCAATCTTCCCTTCGATTACTAATGGAAACCTAAATGCACCAAGCATTATGGTGGGCGAAAAAGCAGTAGATCATATTTTAAATAAGCCTCTATTACCTAAAGAGAATTTAATTCCTTACAACTAGAATATTCAAGTGCAGTTTAATTATATGCTAGGAATATGAATAAGGACACTTCCCCTTTTGATATTTATAACTAAAGATGCTTCAAAACATATCTATCACCATCTATGTACTTAAAGCGACCGAGTTGATTACGTTCTACCCACTTAAACTCGGAATGAACATTTAATGTAATTTCACCTGACAATATCAATGCATAAAAATAATGCACAGATATATGTTTATCTGAGGCTTTTAAGTCGATGGAAGTAATTTTATCACCAACTTGAATTTTTAGAGAAAGTTCTTCTTCAATTTCCCTTTTCAAAGCAGATACAAAACTCTCTTTTTCTTCAACTTTTCCTCCCGGAAATTCCCATAATCCCGAAGAATTTGCTTCAAAACTTCTATTTGCAATAAGAAATGAATCATTTTTCTTAATCACTGCCGCAACTACTTCAATGCTCGCTTTATGTATAGACATCTTTAAAATCTTGTTTTCATTTTAAAGATAGAGAACAATGAAAAAAATGGGCATACAGACAAAGCTAGTAAGAAAATAATCAAATTATTCATATTTTCGTGAAATATTCCTGATAAAAAAGGCGCACATGCCATCCCCAGCGCAGTTGGCGCCCATATGTATCCTTTAACTCTCCCAATGACTTGCGGCTCAAAGAATAAATTTGGGACATATCCACCTGTTACAGTCAGCAAGCCATGACCCATGCCGAAAAGAGCCATAGCGATAATACATACATAGAGGTTAGGTATAAGTATTATGATTAACGATAAAGGTACAATTGTGCTAGCTACTAGGCCTGTAAGTCGGGCATCTAGAAACGTTGCAAACTTCATTTCTAAAAAGCGGCCTACTAGCTGAAACGGTCCATATAAACTTGCTAATACTATTGCAATTGAGGGATCATTAAAATTTGAGTTAAAAAACTGAATTAAAGATAACGCAGTGGTAGAAAAAATTAAATATTCTGTAAACCCAAAAATCATCAAAATAGTAACTATGACTTTTTCATTTCTAGAAAATGCTAAAGGAACAAAATCTTCAATTGGTTTTTTAAGTTCATTTTTCTTTTCCTCCTTTTTAAGGTTTAAATTTATAAAAAAATATAAACCAATTAAAAAAAGAGATAACGACAGCATCAAAAATATTGAATTCAGACCGAAATAGTTGCGTAAAAAACCGATAGTCAACCAACATATCGAACTTGCGATAGCACCATAAAATGTGATTATGGTAATATTCTTTCGCGAGTTTTGGTGATCTAATTGAATTGCCGCGCTGAAAGCTACGTTGTAAGACGCTGAACTAAAACTTATTCCTATCAGCAGCATTGAAAATAGAAATCCCAACAAATCTTCAGCGAAATACAGAGAGATAAACCCTACTGATCCGATAAAGAGCCCGGTGGAGAGAACTTTTAAACCTCCAGATTTATCAATTAAATATCCAACATAACTTGAAATAAGTACATTTATAAACAAAGACAGACTGACTATCATAGTAGTTGTCTCGAGGGACATACCTAGTTTTTCGGCTAACTCTACTTTTATTTGTGCAAAGGAATAAAACATCGCACCGTAGGCAACGATTTGACTTATGCCCAGACTATGAACTGGAACAAAGCTTCCTGTGTTATTTTCATTCAAGTGATATTTTCTAAGTTAGTTTTTCTTAGGGGGTCTTTTATCAAAGGAACTTAAATGTTCAGGAATGTGATGATAGTCTTTTATATCGCATGTAAATATAGCGAAATCAGGAGAAAATACCTCAGGGGTATCTAAGGTGCCCACTTTAACTATAAATGAGCCCGGTCTTGACGGACTGATGCTTCCAAAACCAGTTCCACACTTATCGCAAAAGAACCTCTTAACTGGTGTTTCTAGATCTCCTCTAGCAAACACCGAGGGCTTTCCCTTAGTAAACTGGAAATCATCCTCTGAAAAAACCATCACCGTATTAGCATTTCCACCAGTTATATACTGGCACTCCCGACAGTGACATTGGAAACTAGCTTGCACTTCACCATTGATTTCATATTGGATATCGCCACAATAGCACCTTCCACTAAGTTCCATAACTACCTCCTCTTTTTACTACTTTCAATATATCATTCTATGAAAGCTCTAGCAATAGCGCCAATTGAACAGTAAAAAATGTCTCTTTCCCAACCAGGAGAAAGAAACATACCATTCGCGGTGGTACTCTCTGTAGGCACCCTCCCTTTTTCTTCACCTGTTATAGTGTCGATAATAACAACATTATCATAGCCCGTTCGAAAGTCATTCACAGCTATCTCTTTAGTATCGCTGAACATTACCATCTGCATAGAAATTCTGGTAGGCTTTTCCCATAGTTTTTTAAACCCCAAATCATTTGAGTAATTCAAACCTGCCAACAAGCCATTTCCTGTATCAAACGCTATTGCAACTTTATGGATGGGATCAAATGCTGGAGGGCTAAAAATGCTTCCTCTTTGTTTATCAAAAGGCTGTACAACCTCCAATTTTTTATCATTGTTTATATCAACTCGAAATAATTTTTGTGGCGATGATGATAACCCTTGAAAAACAGACCCTCTAGCCGGAAGGTTTTGACCAAATGGTCTTGTGGAAAATATTGTCACATTAGCTCTATTGTCACCATTATCTAAAAACCAACACCCACCATCACTTATGCAGCTGTCCCAACTAAAACTCTGCTCCTCATAATCCTGCGTTCGGTATTTTGGCATCCAACTCTTGTCGAGAGTCAAGCTTGCGTCTTCATATTTGTACCTAAAGAAAGTATCCCGCCCTGGAACATATACCCACTGTGTTCCCTGTGCATCAATATCCATAGCTATTCTACCCATCGAATTTTCATCAATGGCAACTTCATCTGTAACTTGGTTAAGGAACTCCGGCTCTAAAATAACGAATTTTGATCTTGCATCCCTTGCATGCTCGATATTTTTCATGACAAGGTTTCCATCTTTCATGATCAAGAAACTGTTATATGCAGAATTTTGTGGTAATTTTTTTGAGGCCGCTACTTTACAATCTGGATCCAGCTTATAACAATAATTTCCGTTATTGAGATAGAGATAGCCATTTTCGTGCACAACAACACCCCCACACCAAGTATGGCCTCCAGATGGTAAAAAAGGTGAACGCGAGATACATTCTAGAGAATAAGGATCTATCTTTTCTAAAAAGCCGTATTTTTCAGTAGAAGTAATATGGTTGTTTCCCATCAAAAAAACTTCTCCAGGATCTCTTAGAACCATCATTACATTCCATTCACCATTCGCCCTTGTTTTTTGAGATAAATGTTCGCCGTTGCTAATATTTAACCCAGTTGATCTAGGTATTTTTTGTCTTCTAGGACCGCCACATTCAGCGGGCCAAGGGCTATCATAGTACCCTTTTATTTTTTCATTTGAGTCTAAATTTATGTGCATTTATTTCCCAAGATATGCATATTTGTCTCGCAAGAGATGTTTTGTAATCTTACCTCCAGCATTTCGTGGCAAACTATCTACGACATGAAATGTTTTTGGTATTTTAAAACCAGCTAACTGCGACCTCAAAGATGACCTAACCTCTATCTCTGAAAAATTATCGCTATTAACGATGACTAGAGCTATAACGGCTTCTCCCCACTTGGGATCTGAAACGCCAATTACAGCACAATCGATAATGGAAGGTTGCAACATCAATGCATTTTCAACTTCTGCAGGATAAACATTTTCTCCACCTGTTATAATTAGATCTTTTATCCGATCTCTGATAAACAGATACCCCTCTTCATCGAGATACCCAGCATCACCTGTGTAAAACCAGCCATCTTTTATTGCCTCGTTATTCGCCTTTTCTCTGTTAAAATAGCCATCCATAATTTGATCGGTACGGCATATAATCTCCCCGATAGTTTTGGCAGGAACTTCATTATTATGAGCATCAACTATTTTTATCTCTGAGTTGCTGAAACATTTTCCACATGATTCTAGCCTTCTGTTTGCTTTTAATTCGCTCGGGTCTAAAGACATAAACATGCCAGTTGTTTCAGTCATTCCATAGACATGCGTAAAATTTGAGTTCGGAAATATTTTTTGCGCACGCTTTAACGTATCAACTGCCATTGGTGACGCACCAAAAACAATGTTTTTAACATTTTCAAATACTTTATTATTTTTTTCAGCAGCTATAAGTACCATTTGAATTACAGCTGGAACCATCAGAGTGGTTGCTACATTATAGTTCTCAATAATATCCAAAATCTTCTCAGGATTTATATCTACCAGTAAAATATTTTCACATCCTGATGCAAGCCCAAAGAAAAGCCACGCACTTCCCGCTATATGAAACAGTGGCATGCAAACAAGATTAACAGCGTTAGGATCGAATGGCCCTAAGTTATTCATTCCATTAGCAATTAAAGACATAATTCCTTTTTGAGAAATCAAAGCGCCTTTGGGATTACCCGTTGTTCCAGAAGTATACATTTGAAAAAGTGGGGTTTTAGTAGCCTTATTTACAGATAATGATACATCAAATGCACCTGGACTTTTCGACTTTAATAAATTCCTTAGTTCACTTATTCCCAATGATAGCTGTAAGTCAATTTTGTCTGCATTAAGTTTTTCTACCAGTTCTTTAAATTCCTCACCAAAAATAATAATTTTTGAGCCAGAGTCTTGTATTATGAACTTTACTTCTTCATACGTAAGCCTGAAATTTATTGGAACCATAACAAGTTCAAGAATGGATGAAGCGTACATTAGCTCTATAAATTCAGAAGAATTTTTTGCCAAAAAAGCTATTCGGTCGCCAGATGTAACTTTATTTTTTTTTAATAATCCAACTAAGGATAATACTTTTGATAATATGTCAGAGTTTGAATACCTTATCCTATCTATCGATAGAGACACATTGTCTGGATTTTTTTTTACGTGAAAATCTAAAATTTTATGGACTTGAGCAAGCTTTTTTATCTCTTCCATAGTTAACCCAAAGATTATAATGAGCGCATTTAGTTAACTGAAAGCTCGGTAGATGTAATTTCCGAGTCATAATTATAAACGAAAATTCCAGAAAAATTGGTCTCCTTGTAAACAAAGGTATCCTTAAGCTCACTAAAAAAACCTGTCGAATGCTCTTCAAATTTTTTTAAATCGCCTCCAGTTTCAAACTTTAGTGATATAGAAACACTTCCACATTGACCGATCGAAATATTCAATGATCTAATATTGAACGCTACTATTTTTTTTCCGAGGTTTTCAGAGCAAAAAGTAGCAGCAACCTTTGCTTCGCTGAGGCCAGGAAACTTTAAATTGTATACTTTTGCATACATTGTTCTAGTGTAACTCCTTCATCATTTCGTCTATCATTACGCTCGCATCATCACCAGTTATTTTCACTTTTTTCATCAGTCTTGCCTCAAGCCGCATTTTCCTCTGTAACTCAATACCTTCAGCTGTAATTTTAATATCTCCTGAAGCATTTAGTTCACAAAGGCCAGCCTCTGCAAGAACTGCTATTTTAGAATCAGCTTGTTTCAGTCCAGCTGATAACGACACAAAACATTCAAAATCGTCAATGCTTAAAGATTCGTTGTACTTCTTGAACTTTGTAATCGCTTCTAGCATGTTTTGCGATGTCATTTGCTTCTGTTCAGTTTTTACATCTAACAGGTGAGCAATACTACTACTAATTTTTTTCACAAGCTGGACTTGACCCTCGTTTAACGATCTTGGCCCACTTCTATCGAACATACAGAGTGTTCCTAGCGCATAATTGTCTTTGTTGACTACAGGAAATCCAGCGTACCCCCAAGATTCGGCCTTTGGATGCGACTTCCAAACAGGGTCTTTAGATATATCATGCATTAATAATGGTTCAGTGTCCAGCAAAACGAACGAGCAAATATTGTGCTCTGTACGTAAGTTTTTACTACCAGGTTTCCACTCTTCAGTTTCTCTTCCAGTCATCGCTATAGCGCACTGCATTTCTCCGTCATAAAGGCTGAAAGTCGCGTCCGTGAATCCCGTGATATCTTTTGCCAAATCACAATATACTTGAAATAAATCTGGATTAGGGCTTTCAATCAAACCAGTCTTTACAACTGCTTTCGCTCTCTGTTCTTCATTTAAGGGTCTTGGTGCTAATCCTACTGGCATTATTCTCTCCTTTATAACAGTTTATATTGTAAACTAAAAAACTGTTTATTCAACTTTATCTTAAAGTTTTAGTATACAAAATCCGATATTGTTCTTAAATTTAACAAAAAATTTTTAGAGGGTAAAATGTCAAAAAAAATCTATCAAGTAGGTATCTATAAATCAATCTCTGACAATGAAAAGTTGGCGAAGTATGCGGCTCTGGCTGGCCCAGCAATTAAAGGAGCTGGGGGCAAGTTTCTTGCCAGAGGAATTCCTGTTATGACAAAAGAAAGTGGGCAAAAAACGCGAACAGTTGTCATTGAGTGGGAAAGCTTAGTACATGCAGAAAATGGCTATAATAGCGATGGTTACCAAGAAGCATTGAGAGTTTTGGATGGGGCAGCTATTCGTGAATTCAGGTATGTCGAGGCGGCAGAGTAGGTCATTTTTTAATCAATTTTATAATACAATTGTGATACGCAATTGAGAGAACATCTACTATCAACTTTTAAGCTTTCTTTACCATTAATAATCGCACAAATAGCTCAGTTAGGCTTGGGACTAACCGACGTTGCGATGATTGGTTGGTATGGGACGAGTGAATTAGCTGCCTTAACACTAGGGCACACATGCCTTTTCTTTATTTATATAACTCTCACTGGCTTTTCACTAGCTGTTATTACAAATGTATCAAGAGCTTTTGGCAAGGAAGATACAGAAGCACTTAGAATTAATTTCAGAATGGGTCTATGGTTAGTTTTTGGCTTTTCCCTGTTTGGTTTGGCTTTAGTGAGCAACACTTCAGCATTTCTTACATTTTTAGAACAGGATGAATACATTGTTGAAATAGTATCTGAATATATTCAAATAGTTCAGTGGATGATGCCATTTTTACTACTCACATATGTAATAAAGGCATTTTTGATATCCGTAAAAAAGCAGCAAGTTGTTCTTTTCATTTCTATCTTGGGCTTAATTGCGAACTTCATATTTAATTATCTATTTATCTTTGGCAACTTTGGATTCCCGGAATTAGGGATTACTGGCGTCGCGTGCTCTTCACTTTTAACCAGTATTTGCATGATGCTCTCTGGGTTTTTTTACATTCATCTTTCTGATTTGAAAAAAAAGCGAATCTTTAAAGATTTTTTTGTTTTCGATGCCGAAATTTTTAAAAATCTTTTTAAGCTCGGTTGGCCGATATGTTTGACAATTATGGCCGAAAGTGGAATGTTTTCATTTGCCTCTATTTTAATGGGTTGGATTGGTGACGTAGAATTAGCAGCCCACGGTATTTCCATAACAGTATTTGCACTTTTTTTCATGATACCCCTAGGAATCTCTCAAGCCGGTACGGTAATTATTGCCAAAACAATAGGAGCCAATGAGTTAAGCAGGTTGGACCAAGCAGCTTCTTCTGTCTATTTTCTTGGCCTTGGGTGGGCACTTCTAAATACCTTTCTAATAATATTTTTTGGTGATTTTATAATCATTTTATTTTTGAATAGTAATGATTTAAATGTGGATATAGTTGCGTTTTATGCAGGAATTTTTCTCTTCGTTGGCTGTTTTTTCCATTTAGCCGACAGTGGACAAATACTTTTCGCTGCACTCTTGAGAGGCTTCTCAGATACAAAGAAACCCTTCATAATTTCTTTTTTTTCTTATTGGACTATAGGTATCCCTGCTGCATATTTACTTTCTCAAAAAACTTCATTGGCTGGCTCAGGAGTTTATTACGGCATTGGACTGGGTTTATTAGTTTGTTCCATCCTTCTTTTTTTTAGATTTATTAAAATTAAGAGTGAAAAAAAATCTACTTTGGAACCCCTAAAGATTTGATACTTCTCTAACTTAATATTAAAAATGTATTCTAAGTTCGTGACTTTAAGAAAAAAAATATTACAGTACTACTCAGGTGTACATTATGGCAGAGAACGTTGTTCAATTAAATAAATCTCCTCAGCGAGACATAGACAGAAAAATCGCAGTTATTTTTGTGACTGACGTTGTTGGTTTCAGCAAATCTATGGAAGTAAATGAAGAAGAAACCTTACTAAGCTTTAGAGCTTGCCAGGAAATCCTAGATAAACTCTTTGAAGAGCATGGTGGCAGAATTTTTAATACAGCAGGAGATTCTGTATTAGCTGAATTTCAGAGTGCTGTCTCTGCAGTGGTTTGTGCAAATGAATTTCAAAAATTAATTAAGGAGAGAAATAAGTCAGTTTCTGAAGAATCCCAAATGAGCTTCCGGATAGGTTTGAATATGGGTGATGTAATAATTGAAGGAGATAATCTTTACGGTGAAGGTGTAAATGTAGCCGCGAGACTTGAGGCTCTCTCACAAGCCAATGGGATATGTGTATCAAAGAGCATAGTTGATTTTGTAAATAAAAAGACAGAACTGCTATTCAATGATCTTGGGGAACAAAAGGTAAAAAACACTGAGGTCCATGCCTACGATATTGCGGATCCCGATCTACAAGTTCGAGAGAAAAATGACAAAAAACTTGCAGAGGCTGCAGCTGAAAAAATTACAAAAACAAGTAAAGCGCCCTCAGTAGCGGTACTTCCTTTCTTGAATTTAAGCAATGACTCCGAGCAAGATTTCTTTGTTGATGGGATCACTGAGGATATAATTTCCTATCTATCTAAACTGAAGACATTCCCGATTATATCTATAAATTCTGTAATCCCTTACAAAGATACGAAAGAACCTACACAAAAAATTGCCTCTGAGCTAGGTGCTAGCTATTTGGTGCAAGGAAGCATAAGAAAAGGCGGCAATAAAGTTAGAATAATGGCAAAACTAACCGATGCTGTTGAAGATACCCAAATCTGGTCACAAACCTGGGATCGGTCATTAGATGATGTCTTTGAAGTTCAGGATGAAGTTTCACAAAAATCCGCAGCATTGATCAGTCCAGCAATCATCAATAATGAAAGAAAAAAATTATCTGATCGAGAGCTGAATGCACTCAGCAGTTGGGATGAGTATTTGCAAGCTCTAAACTCATTTGCACTGATGAATTCTTCAAAGACGATTGAAGAAAAACTCATGCACATTTATAAATCAATGGAACATGGGGAAAAAGCGACTGCATTAGACCCTAATCATAGTTCTGCTTTTAATCTGTTAGCTCAAATGCATAATTTTTTGATTTTTGAATCGTCAGTACAGGATAAAAGAGAGGAAAATGATAAAAACTTTCGGAAATATACAGAAAAAGCGTTTCAATTGGATCCCAAAAACCCTGATTCTCTGATGAATATGGGTTTCATTTCATTTATTGACGGTGATAAAAATAGATTCAGTGATCATGTAAATAAGGCTCTCGAAGTTAACCCCCACCACTCAAGATCATTAATGGCTAAAGGAATGAATCTATTGGAAGAAGGGCAGTTTACTGGTGCTATTGACGCGCTTACTAGAGCAGCTGAAATAGACCCGTTGGGAGAAGGTTATGGGGAAACCGTTATATTTTTATGCCATTTTGGTAACCGTGATTGGGAAAATGCGCTTCAGTCTTTAGAACGCGAAATGAGAGAAAACAACCATAGTCGTTATTATGGCTTTAAAGCAGCCGTTTTAGCTCATAAGGGTGAATTGACTGAAAGTAAAGAATGGCTCTTGAAATATCAAGAAGAGCGCCCCGAAATAAAAACAATTGACGACTATAAGAGCGTTGCTCCCGACCTTAACAAAGAGATACAAGAATTAATGATTGAGGGAATCCGCCTTGCGGGTATGCCCGAATAGCTTATTCGATTATTTTTCCTGTACCACTACCGAATTACATAATTTTGCAATGGTATTATAGCAAAAAGACGAAAAATCACTCACTATATCGTCTATGTACTGTTGATCGACTTCGAAGTCTAACCAAAAAGTTAAAATAGCATCCCATGCAGGACTTTTATCTCCCTTGTAGCCTGCTATTTTTGGCAAACTTACTTTCATCCTATTTAGATTTTTTTTGGAGTAGTTAGATGCCGTTTCAACTAAATCTCTTCTAAAGTCTGTTAATTCAACATTACTAGATTTATTCATAAATATTAAAAGCTTATGGTCTGAAACGGGACCATCAAAAGTTATTATATCCTCGGCAATGATTAACCTTACGGCACTGCCATCTATAAAGACTTTTTCATCATCTTGGATATCTTTATATTCTTTAGTGGCAGCTAAAGAACGCATTGCATTGGTGTCATCAAACCAAATTTCTGCAATACCATCGATAGTATCTTCAAAAGTCAATTTGTCATTATAGATTGGATGAGATTGAACATAGGTTCCCACTAGTGGAGATCTAGTAACAATTTCAGCATGTTCATTTTTCCAGTAATTCTGGAACTTTTCATATGTTAGGCCTTGTTTTTTCTTAATAATTGTAACTGCGTTAATCATCTTTGTAATATCCTATAATGTCACCTTCATTGGTAACCCCTAACCCATTTATACTTCTATTCACATAGTTAAAATAACAAATGATCTGATTAGCTTCTAATATCTGCCCATCATCTAAACCCGCATTTCTTAAATTATCCACATCAGCTCTCTTTATATCACTCGGTCTTAAAGTCAGTTTTTCTGCGTACTGCATCAAAGCAAGTTCAACTCCTGTGAAACAATCTTGTGGTTTTCTTTTTTTCAATGAAGAATAGATCTTATTGCTCTTTTCTTTATCACGAATCAAAAATTCAGTGTTTTTCCAATGATTTAGAAGCGAATATTCACATGAATTTAAAATAGATACATATGAGCTGATAGTTTCTTGTAACCATTCCGGCAATGTATTTGTATCATCGTGCAAACAGCTTTTATAAAGAGCCATATGGCCTTTCATAGTATTAGGTCTTAATGAATGGACCCTTAGAACATTATCAACTGTTCCATGAGGGGTTCTTGCTTCATCCAATGCCTGTTTAAGTTCAGTGTCAGCCATTTCATCAGAAAGCATCTTAATCCAAGAGGACATTTTAAAAAGCTCCAAGTATAGAAGGGCGGCAGTACCGCCCATCACAAAAATCAGACTACAGGCCCCACTTTTCAGCAGTTTTCTTAAAAAAGCCTTTTGCCTTCTTTATTTCTATCCAGTGGTTAACAAAATTAATCCACACTTGGTCATTTTGAGGAAGCAACATAGCAAGTGGAGTTGGTGAACGCGGCGCGTCTATACTAATTTCTTTTACATTTGAATACTTTGCCTTAAGAGTAGAGCCTTCCAAGTTAGATGTAACAAACACATCTGCTCTCCCTGCTAATACTTCCTGATACCCTCTAGCAGGTGCCTCAACGCTTTTGATGCTGGCATTTGGAAACCAACCCTTAACTAAGGGCTCCATAGCGGTTCCAAGAGTGGTGGCAACCTTTACTCCATCTTTATTGATGGAGCCCCAACCATTAAACTGCCCTACTTTATCAGATGTAGTAAAAGGTTTGAAGTTAACAGCCATGTAACTTTCAGAAAAACCTGCGGCTTTCATTCTTGAAGGTTTAATAGACGCTGATCCTGTTATATGGTATTTCCCTGCGACTACGCCATTTACTATTGTCTTCCAGTCTGTTGGGACAAATTCGATTTCTACTCCTAGGTCATTTGCTAACTCGGTCATTATGTCAATGTCATAACCTTTGTATTTATTAGTCGCTGGATCCCTAACCGTGAAGGGGTTAAAATCGCCTGTGGTCCCTGCTTTTAGTTTACCGCTACTTAATATTTGGTTAAGCGCTGACTCTGCGCTTACGCCACTAACGAAAAGAACAATGCTCATCAGTGTAATAAAAATAATTCTTAAAAATTTCATAAAAATCTCCCTTAGGTATTAAAACCAATATTTTTAGTTTATAAAAACAACTTTTTTTGCCATTAACACTATAAGTGCAACCAAGAAATATGCAACTAAGAACAAGGAGTTGCTTTAAGTATTGTCATGCGGTTAAGCTAAATAAGCAAAACGCAAGATTTACACGGAAGCGGGCATAAATTGGAAAATACATTTGCAGTCGAAATAGAAGGACTAACAAAATCATTTAAAGACTTTAAAGCCCTGGACACCATAGACCTTAATATCAAGCATGGTGAAAAAGTTGTAATTTGTGGCCCCTCAGGATCAGGTAAATCTACGCTTATAAGATGCATTAATGGCCTTGAAGACTTTGATGAGGGGAAAATATCAATATCAGGCAACACTCAAAATCCCAAAAAGGAAAGTTATGTTTCTGATTTTCATATTGGAATGGTTTTTCAACAATTTAATTTGTTCCCCCACCTCTCAGTCATTGAAAACTTAAAACTAGGGCCAATGAAGTCACTAGGATTATCGGAAAAGGATGCGGAAACCCGTGCAAGAGGACTTTTAGAAAGAGTAAAGATACCGGAACAAGCTTTAAAAAAGCCAAATCAGCTCTCGGGAGGCCAGCAACAGAGAGTTGCGATTGCTCGTGCGCTTTGCATGGAGCCAAAACTTATGCTTTTCGATGAACCAACATCTGCTCTGGACCCAGAGATGATTTCAGAGGTCCTAGAAGTGATAGTCGATTTAGCACGAGAAGGAATGACTATGGTTGTTGTTACCCATGAAATGGGCTTTGCAAAAAAAGTAGCCGATCGAATAATATTCATGGATGGTGGATCTATTGTGGAGCAAAACAGCCCTGGGATGTTTTTTAAAAACCCCCAAACTGCAAGATGCAAAAAATTTCTTAACCAAATACTACACCACTGATTTAACAATGTTTCGTATTTTAATATTATTTCTAATCTTTTTTACTTTAAGTAGTTGTTCGTCGCCGGAAGGCACTTGGGGATGGTATGTAATTGACCCTTCTACTAAGGCTGGGTGGACAAATATAAAATTTTTGGTTGGAGGCTTTTACTCAACAATACTTTTATCAATAATTGCTGCCTTTTTATCAATTTTTATAGGCCTTGTTGTAGCATTGCCAGCAATGTCCGACAATAAACTGCTACAACTATTCAATAGAGTCTATGTAGAATTTATTAGGTCTATTCCTTTGTTGCCAATGTTGTTCTGGGTGTTTTATGGACTTCCTGTCATTTTAAAGTCAATGGGCATAAATGCCAATATCGATGCTTTCTGGGGAGCAATTATCACATTAGCAATTTCGGATAGTGCATTCACTGCAGAAATTTATAGGGCTGGCATACAATCCATTTCTAAAGGACAAACTGAAGCCGCAAAGACTATTGGCCTAAACTACTACCAAACCATGAGATATGTGATCATGCCCCAAGCATTGAGAAGGATTCTACCGCCTCTGGCAAACCAATTCATCTATATTGTAAAAATGTCTGCATTCGCTTCAGTTATTGGGATGCAAGAGTTAACAAGGAGAGCAAACGAGATAGTTGTAACAGAATACCGTCCTTTAGAGATCTACACACTTTTGATTTTTGAGTATCTAATTCTAGTGTTGCTTATTAGCTTTGGGGTAAGATATTTGGAGAAAAAGCTTGGATCCAATGAAAGTGCCAACAGCTAAGACCATTTTGGAAATAATGAACTATTGAATAAAATGTCAGAAAATTTAGACTTTAAATAAAGTTAGAAAAGAAAGATAAGATATGGACTGGAAAAAATTAACCGCTGATACCAAACAACTGTTTTCAAAATTTCAAAAGGAAACCCCAGCTACGTTTGAAGGTTTTGGAGTTATGGGTAAAGATGCAAAGAAGAATGGATACTTAAGTGAAAAAACCAAGGAATTTATTGCTCTTGGTATCTCAGTTGCTGTCAGGTGTGAGAGTTGCATAGGACTACATGTTGAACATTTAGTTCGTTTAGGGGCAACAAGAGAGGAATTAGTTGAAGCTCTAAGCATGAGCTCATATATGGGTGGTGGTCCCTCAATAACATACAGTGCAAAGGCATTGGAGGCCTTTGATCAACTATCAAATTAGGAAATATAATGAGCACCTCATTAGTAAAAGAGCTAGACATAGACAAAGTTCCCATTATTGACATTGGATCTCTTAGAGATAATTCGGACCCCACTTCGGTCGCAACAGAGCTTTATGATGCAAGTACGGGATTGGGTTTTATTTATATAAAAAACCATGGTATTCCACAAAAAAAAATTGATGCGCTGAGAGATGATGGTCTCAAATTCTTTAGATCCAGCGAGGAAAATAAAGAATTAGTGACGATTTCAGAAAGACATAGAGGTTGGCTCGGATTTGGCGGTGCAAAAATGGAAGATGACGCAAAACCTGACTTAAAAGAAAGCTTTATTTGGGGCTATGAATACCAAGTTGGGGAAATTGACGACCACCCTATTAGGGGTCCTAATAAATGGCCGAGCTTTATCCCAAGCTTCAAGGAAAATGCCCTTAATTATTTTGATTTAGCAGACAACTTGGCTAAAACTCTTTTAGAAGGCTTTGCTTTGGGCCTAGATTTAAAAAGAGATTTTTTTATCCGAAATGCTTCTCAACCCTTAAGCCGCGCATCTCTCGTTTATTACCCTGATCAACCAAAAAAAATGGGTGATGATCAATTTGGCGTAAGCGCTCATACAGATTTTGGCGTTTTAACCGTGCTTTGCCAAGACTCTGTTGGAGGACTTCAAATACAAGATTCATCAGGTGATTGGTTTCATGCGCCGCCTGTAGAAGGTACATTAGTAGTAAATGTAGCAGACCTTCTGAGCAGATGGACAAATGGTTTATATAAATCCACACCCCACCGAGTTGTCAATCAATCAGGAAAGGAACGTCTATCGATAGTTCTAGCTTTCGACCCAAATCCAGAGACATATATTAATCCAGCTGATATATTTGGTGAAAACGAAAAAAGCCTTAGCGACCCAATAACATGTGGCGACTATCTTATATGGAGATTTGGCAAAGCATTTTCATACAGAAAATAGACTATATGAATGACAAAAAACTTTCAAAAGCAGCGCACAATCTTCTGATAGAATGTGCAAGGCTAAAGCAATCTGACACTTTATTAATTGTGAGGGAAAAAGAAAGTTTAGGCTGGTATAAGAATGATATTTCTGACTTTATTTTTAAGTATGCCCAAGAAAGGGGTATTCACGCTTCTTTAGATGAAGTTGGTTCACCCGAGATAAATAAAGATCAAAATTTTTATGAAAAAATTAATAAATATAGCTGTGTCATTTTTTTTGCGCGATTGGGTGATCAAAATCGTTTTGAGAAAAAAGGCTTTTCTACAAAGCGAGTTATGAGCTATGTAAGAGACTGCGAAAGCCTAGCGTCTATCTTTGGGACACTGGATTATAACTTAAATGTCCTTGTAAAGAACGCAATTGATAGGTTGATAGAAAACTCCAATGTAATAAAAATTAATTGCCCACTAGGAACAAATTTGATTGGAGAGATAACTCAAGATAACTCTGAAACCAAAGAAGTATCAGTACTAAGATTTCCAATACTTGTTCCTAAACCCATAGATGCAAAGCCGTTCTCGGGCAAAGTTGTTTTGAACAACTATCTTACATCTACAGGATCAAGATTTTATAAACCGAGTTTTTTAAAAATAAACAGTGAGGTAACTATTCATATTGAGAATGGTAGAATTGCTGACCTTCAGGGAACATCTGACGATGTCAACAACATTCAGAACCACTACATGTATGTTTCCCAAAAGTTTGACATAGATATGCATGCGGTACACTCGTGGCACCCGGGGATACATCCAGGAGCAGAGGATAATAAATTTTATGAATATGACCCTGATAAATGGTCAAATACAGTGTTCGGACAACCCAAATATCTTCATTTCCATACCTGCGGGAATTATGCGCCTGGTGAGATATGCTGGATGATACCTAATCACACTGTGCTAATCGATGACAAGCCATTGTGGAAAGATGGAGAATTAATGCTCGACGGCTTTGAGAATACAAAAGTTCTTATGGAAAAACATGGAACCTTAAAAAACGTTTTTAGCGGAATTTAACCTAAAACGGACATGCTGCTTTCCTCATTAATTAAGCGGTTGCGTGAATAAAAGCCTAGATCAATTTCTCTATCAATATAATTTAAATGAAGTTTGATAGGATTCTTGTCATGATCATGCCCATTTTCGCACTCCACTATCAATTCAGCCATAATCTTTCCAGCCATTGGAGCGTTCTTATATTGATTTCCACTTGAGCCAACCGCCATATAAAATCCTGGCAAAGAGGATTTATCGTAAATGGGGATCCAATCATCAGAGACGTCATATAAAGCCACAACACCCTTTGAATTTGATGGTATTGGCAAATCTGGGTACCTCTGTGCCTGTCTTATAACTTGGGTTCTCCATTGCTCAGAAAAGCTTTCGTCCCAAATATCAGGATCTACGAACAACCTTTCATCACATTCCGGGTCTTCACTGCCGATAAGCACATTGTTTCCAATTTCAGGTCGGCTATAACATCCTATATCGCTATCAGAAATTACAAAACCTTCTTTCTCATAATTAAATCCAGATGGTGAAGGCACATGACAAACCTCAACCTTTAAAGCTTTCGTTTTTATATTCATATCATTTTCTACGTCTGCCATTTGGTTGACCTTCATAGAGTGTGGCCCAGCAACATTCACAACAATTTTTGCGTTAATTTTCTCACCATTTTCTAAGACAACACCGCCAACTCTCCCCTTTTCCTGAATTATCCCTTTAACGCTTGATTTAAATAGAAATTTCGCTCCTTTCTTTGAAGCTGCCATTTGTAGATTTTGCGCAGAAAGCTGAGGATCATTTATATAACCGGCTGTAGGAAAGAAAACAGACCCCCTTAAATCATCTCCCGTTATTGACCCAAAGCTTTTATCGCTTGTTGACTTTACAGGCCCATATTTATTCGTATCAACAATTCTCAGTTTTTCTTTAATTTTTTTTGGATCCCATAGCTCATGAGGTATATTCAGTTCCTCAGCTCTTTTGATTACTTTATCTAGATAGTTATTTTGCTCAGTTTGGTAAATCATACACCCACACTCAATAAACTTAGCCAGATTATCTTGTTCTGATACCTCTAAATATGCCATCCAATCTTTCCAAAAGTGATAACTCTCATAAGCAAGAGCACAGCCATCAAACGTCGAGTAATGTACTCTAATAATTGCACAGGAAGCCGAAGTAGAGCCATAACCTGATACGTGATTTCTATCTATGTTTAAAGTCTTCAAACCTTGTTTAGATAATTCAAAGGCAACGGCGTTGCCAATAACACCAGCCCCAATAATGATAGCATCAAAATTTTGTTCGTTACTCATCTGCTTCCTTTCATAATTATAAAAATTATAGTTTAAAAACTAAATAACTGCTGCTAATTCCGAAGCTTGCTTAATTGCGACCTTTGCATCTAATTCTCTAGCCTCATAAGCACCCCCGATTAGGTGCATGCGAAATTCAGCATTACTTGCCGAGTCAAAAAATGAACGATCTGGCTCCTGTCCAGCACAAACAATAATGTTATCGCATTCAATAAACTGATCCTGATCATTAATAGAGATGTGAATACCATTTTTTGCAATCTTTTTATAGGTAACTCCCTTCAGCATCTTTATTTCTTTTTTTCTCAAACTTAACCTGTGGGTCCATCCTGTAGTTTTACCTAACGCTATCCCTAATGGCGTTAGTTTTCTTTGCAATAAATAGATTTCACGCTCAGATTTGCTTGCTTTAGCCGTAACACCAGTTACACCACCTCTCGGATGATTGGTAAAATCTATACCCCATTGCTCAGCAAAGTCATCTATATTAGTAGAGGGCTTCTTTTTACCATGAGACAAAAGTTCAGCCATATCAAAACCTATACCCCCAGCTCCAATAAGAACTACCTTTTTTCCAATTTTATCTATGTCTCTTATTGCATCTATATATGAAACAACGATTTCTTCATCGATACCAGGAATATCAAGAGACCTTGGATATACACCAGTAGATACAATGACATCATCATATTTTTTTTCAATTAAATCAATTGGTTGAACCTTTTTATTTAAGTTTACCTTTACGCCATTTTTCCTAAGCATAGTAGAAAAATAGCGGATTGTTTCATGAAACTCCTCTTTACCGGGTATTTGTTTGGCCAGATTAAACTGACCGCCTATCTGATCACTTGCCTCAAATAATTCAACATCATGCCCTCTTAAAGCTGCAATTTCAGAAAAAGCAAGCCCTGCCGGGCCAGCACCAATAACGGCTATGTTTTTTTTATTCATAGTCGGTAAATAGTTCAGATTGGTTTCATTACATGCTCTCGGATTCACTAGGCACGATATTTCTTTTTTATCAAAGGCATGGTCTAGGCAAGCTTGGTTACAAGCTATGCATGTATTTATTTCGTCTTCCCTACCTTCTTTAATTTTTTCAAAAATTCTACCATCTGCAAGAAAGGGTCTTGCCATCGAAACTAAGTCTGCATCACCATTCGCCAAGACTGTCTCAGCGACATCCGGCATATTTATTCTGTTTGATGTAATTACAGGAACATTAATAAAACTTTTTAGGCGCTTGGTTACTGATGTAAAAGCTGCTCTAGGAACCATTGTTGCAATAGTTGGAACAGGGCTTTCATGCCATGAAAAATGGGTAGACACTATCGAAACACCCGAATTTTCTAAGGCCTGCCCTAAGGCACAGATCTCTTCCCATGACATTCCTCCCTCAAGCATATCCATTGCCGGTATCCTGAATATAATCAGAAAATCTTCGCCAACAGCTTTACGAATTCCCTTCACAATTTCTGTTGCAATTCGAATTTTATTGGAGAAACTACCTCCATACTCATCTGTTCTCAGATTTGTTTTATTTACGAAAAAAGTAGAAATAAAATATCCAGCTGAACCAATAATTTCTACTCCATCATAATTAGCTTTTTTACATAGCTCAGCACATTTGATAAAGTCATCAACTTGTTTTCTTAGCACTTCTAGTGACATTTCATTTGGAACAAGACGTCCAATTCTAGACCGGACTGGACTGGCGGCAACTAATTCTTCACTTATTGCCAATGGACCTGAATGTAAAATCTGCATACAAATTTTCGTGTCAGCACTCGCATTGTGAACCGCATCTGTAACAATCTTATGCCTTGGAACTTGGCTTTCTTTATTGAAAATAGCTCCATCTAGAGCGCCTTCTTCATTGGGGGAAATACCTCCTGTTATTATAAGGCCAACGCCTGTGGAGGCTCTCTCAGCAAAATATGTTCCCATTCTAGAGAAGTCCTCATGTCCCCCTTCTTCTAAGCCTGTGTGCATAGATCCCATTATAATTCTATTTTTTATAACGTGGTTACCTACTACCAGTGGCTCGAAAATATGCCTGTATTTATCTTTCATTCTATCCTCTTCTTTCCTGAAAGCTATTTACCAGCGTAATACTAAATTACCTAGCAGACCAGCCTCCATCAATAATATGCTCTTGTCCTGTAACAAATTTACTTTCATCGGATGCCAAATAAGCTGCTAGATCAGCAATTTCATCTGCAAATCCAAGCCTTCCCATTGGCTGCCTATTTACAAAATCATTCATAGCCTTTTCATAATCACCAGTTGCCTCAAGTCTTTCATGTAATGATGGGGTATCAACAGTTCCTGGACATATGCAATTGCATCTAATTCCTTCTTTCACAAAATCTACAGCTACGGACTTGGTTAAACCGATTACTGCAGCCTTTGACAAACCATAAATACAACGGTTGGGCGCACCAATTACAGATGAAACTACGGAACCAATATTAACTATACTGCCGCCACCTTTATTCTGCATAAAAGGGATAGCAGCTTTTATAGTGGTATACATGGACTTGATATTTAAATCAATTGCGTCATCAAACTCATCTTCTTTAGATGTAAGTATTGTACCTGAGTGAACTATACCTGCACAATTTATCAATATATCTGGCTCAAAATCTTTTATCGCTTTAAGGATAGCTTCAGCATCTCTGACATCTAAACAAAGAGACTTGGGAACATTTAATTTTGTTAACAAATCTTCGTTTATGTCAACAGCAAGGACATCGGAGCGGAAATTAACGAATTTCTCTGCAATAGCTTTACCAATTCCTTGACCGGCGGCAGTTACGAAAGCTTTTTTGTTTTTGAGTCGCATTATTTGGTAACTTTGTTAACTTATCTTGAATACTTAAAATAAAAATGTTTTTGATCGAGGTCAATAATTGGAACTTTTTTTTCTTGGAGTAATTGGCTTCTTACTTCTATTTGGATTAAAACCCATGTTAAAAATACTCAAGCTGTTCATGTTAGGATCTAGCTTAATTTGGTTAGTTATAATAGGTAGTATTGCTTTTGGTATAATGATATTTATAGGTAAGTGATTGAGCTTAAGATGGTAGATATATTAGTAGTTGGTGGTGGAATTGCTGGTCTCTCAGTAGCAAGCAGGCTAAGTAAATCAGCAAACGTAACTTTGCTAGAGGCAGAAGAAAATCTTGGGCAGCACTCATCAAGTAGATCAGCGGCCGCATTTATCGAAGACTACGGAAACGATGTTATTCGAGAATTCAATAGTGCAAGTAAAAGCTTTCTTTCCAAGGATGGTGTAGATGTTTTGTCTCCCAGGGGCAGCGTAATATTAGGAAAAAAAAATGAAAAATATTTATTCAAAGAGCAATGTTCAAGTTTTGCTCACCATGAAATATCTGTCAGCGATGCTTGCAGCCTAATTGAAATAATTAATAATAAATCAGTAAAATATGCTGGATACAAAGAAGACATCTACGATATTGATACGGATAAATTATTGCAACATTTTACCAAAGATATAAAAGCCCACGGCTCGGAGATTTATACCAATTCCAGAGTAATTGCTGCTGAGTTTAAAGAAGGGAAGTGGCAAATTAAAACGGATAGTAAAACTTTTATTTGTGACGTTATTGTGAATGCAGCAGGAGCCTGGGTAGATGAATTAGCATTAAAATGTGGCATCAAACCTCTAGGTTTTTTACCGCTTAAAAGGTCTATGGCCAGAGTGCCCGCGCCTGAGGATTGCGGTAACCATAAAAATTGGCCGATGGCTTTTGGCTTAAATGAGTCTTTTTACGCAAAACCTGATGCAGGAGAAATGATTGTCTCCCCATCAGAAGAAACTAAGTCTTTTCCCCATGACGCATATGCCAATGAAGAGGACTTAGCAAAAGGCATTTTTAATTTTGAGGAAGTTGTGAACTTTTCAGTTAAAAGAATTACATCAAGTTGGGCGGGCCTACGAACTTTTGCACCTGATCGCACCCTCGTAATTGGATTTGATACGAATATCCCTAGTTTCTTTTGGCTCGCAGGTCAAGGAGGATATGGCTTTCAAACATCGGCAGCGGCTAGTAAAATGGCTAGTGAGCTTATTTTAGGAAAAAAATCAAGTTTTGGACAATTGCAAAAGAGGGTCTCTCCAGATCGATTTAAATAATATCATTACGGTGTCACAGTCCGTTTAATGACACTTCATATATAGAATTCCAAAACTTTCCAGTTACGAAAATTTTATCTTTTTCTTTATCATAGGCTATCCCATTTAATACATCTTCATTACCATTCTTTTCACTGATTGATGTGAAATCAATCCATCTGACTAATCTTCCGGTATCACTATTAATGCATGCTACTAAGTCAGATTTCCATATATTTGCCCAAATCTCATTTCCAACAAATTCTAACTCGTTAAGATTTTTAACCGGTAATCCGTTATGTGTTACGGCTATTGATCTGATAATGCGAAGAGTTTTTGGATCACGAAATTTTAAAGTGTTAGTTCCATCGCTCATTACTAAGTATTTATCATTATTAGTCAGCCCCCACCCTTCTCCACTATATCGTAAAATTTTTTCTATTTCAAAAGTCATTTTATCGTAAACGAATATTATCCCTGATTTCCAGGTTAACTGATAGAGCTTATCATTTAATAAAGTTAAGCCCTCGGCAAAAAACTTATCATCCAATGATATTTTTCTTATCAATTTCCCAGAATACGCATTATATTTCCGCAGACTTGAATTCCCATATAAACCTGTACTTTCATAAAATACTCCCTTATCGACAATAAAACCCTGAGTGAAAGCGTTACTATCATGAGGAATTTTTTTTACTATCCGAGGTGTAACTGTTTCTTGAGCAAAAGAATTAAAACAATTAAAGAAAAATACTAAAAACAAGAGCGCGTAGACACAATTTTTAGAACGCGATAAAAATCCTCTGAGAGATAAAATAAATGACAAAAACTTGCATATTAAGATCATGTCTTTTAGAAAGTAGTGTATTTTTTTGTCAAAAGGAATGTAAATGTCGTGCAATTCGCTTCAATAACAAAGAGAGTGGCAAATTTAGGCTCTGAAAAATGGTTGCCCCATTTGAGAGCAAAAAAAATGGCTGAAATTGATCCTAATGTAATTTTGTTAACCATAGGCCAACCTGATATAGCCGTTTCAAGTGAACTCACGAATATTGCAATCGAGTCTATAAACAAAGGGAGAACAGGTTACTCCAACGGCAGAGGAGAACAAAAACTGGTAGGTAGCTTGGTAAATAAGTATAATAATGAGTGTGAGATCCGTATTACCGAGGATAATGTATTATGCTTTCCTGGAACTCAAACCTCTCTTTTTGCTTCAATTATGGGCCTAATAAATGAGGGAGATGAAGTCCTTTTAGGAGATCCGCTATATGCTACGTATGAAGGAGTAATAGCCGCAGCAGGCGGAACAATCAAACGTATAGAGCTAAAAAAAGATAACAATTTTAGAATGAGCCCTAGTGATCTAGCCAGCTCAGTAACAAGTAAAAGTAAGGTTCTTCTTTTGAATAATCCACATAATCCATCTGGAGCAATATTGACTAAAAGAGATATTGAAGGAATTGTAGATGTTTGTCTTCAAAGGGATTTGTGGATACTATCGGACGAAGTTTATGCCTCCCTAATTTATGATTTGGATAGTCCAGCAAAGTTTTACTCACCATTAAATGTGCGGGACGCATTGGACCGTACTGTTGTCGTTTCAAGCATATCAAAATCACACGCTGCACCAGGGTTTAGAAGTGGATGGATGGTGGGTCCAAAAAACTTTTGTGATGCAGTTTTACCATTATCCGAAACAATGCTATTCGGCAACCAACCCTTTATTGCAGACATGACAGCATATGCACTTGAAAATGATTTTCACACGGCAAAAAAAATGAGAGATTCTTACTACAAAAGAGCAGTGAAGATTTATGACGTGCTAAAAAAAAATAATAAAGTGGAACCAATAATGCCGCAGTCAGGCATGTTCCTTCTTGCGGACATATCAAAAACAGGATTAAGTTCCGATATTTTTGTTAAAAAACTACTTGAGAAAGAGAAGTTGGCCCTCATGCCGGGCAGTTCATTTGGGAAAAATGCCCGTGATTTAGTACGCATCAGTCTAACGGTTCCTGATGAAAAGATAGAACTGTCTTGTAAAAGACTAAATCGTTTTATTGAAGGAATAATATAGCTATTTTTTTGTATTAAAAGTTATATCGTCTCTAATGCTCTTTCAAAAGACCATACTAATTCATCTGGGTCTTCAAGACCAACAGACACTCTAAAGAAACCTTCAGTAATGCCAAGCGCTATACGCGCATCAGAATTAAGATATCTATGCGAACTGCTCCCTGGATGCGAGATGGTCGTTCCAATATCTCCTAGAGTAGGAGCGAACGCTATGCCATCGATATTTTCAATAAATTTATTAGCATCTGACCTTTGATCACCGATTTCAAAACTTACCATATTGCAGCCATTTCCTCTAAAGAGCCGCTTTGCAAGAGATATATCAGGATGCTCTGGCAGACTAGGGTAAAGTACTTTTTTAATCTTGCTATTTTTCTTAAGGGCTTCTGCGAGAACTTTTGCATTTTTTTGAGCTTTTTCAAATCTCAATTCAAATGTAGCAAGACCTCTTTCAGCCAACCAACAATCAAAAGGACTTGGAGTTGCGCCAATCGAAACAGAAAAATTGTAAATCGCCTCCATTTTGTTTTGATCTTTTGATGAGACATACCCCAGTGTGGTATCAGAGTGACCGGATAACAGCTTAGTAATTGAATGAATAACAAAATCTGCGCCATGCTTAAAAGGCTTTATGCATGCAGGAGTTGTAAAAGTATTATCAACAGCCAATAAAATATTATTTTCTTTGCATAAATTTGCAATGCCTTCTATATCTGCAACCCTAAGCGTTGGATTAGATACACACTCAATTAAGATCATTTTTGTGTTTTTTCTTATCTCTGATTTAACTGAATCAATACTTGTTGGATCAGCGAACGACGTTTGTATTCCAAATCTAGGCAAATCCTCACGCATCAGTCTCAACGTACGACCGTATAATTGACTCCCTCCTAAAACGTGGTCTCCCAAAGACAAGGTACCCATAATAAGCGATGAAATGGCGGCCATTCCTGAGCTTACAACTAGACCGCTGGTGCCCCCTTCAAGTTTATCAATTAAACTTGATAAAATCTCAGCATTAGGATGACCTTCTCTTGCGTATGTATAACCTTTTTGCTTGCCTTCATATTGTTCATCGAGTGCATCGGGTGATTGAGATGCATAAACTACCGATGGCATAATAGGAGTTACAACCTGCTCTGATACAGAACTTGGCACCCCGTTTGGCCTTATAATAGTACGCTTCATTTTCATTTTAATTATTAAGCTCCCGTAACTTTAAGGCATTTTAAACCTAACTCCTGCCACATTTCAACTACTGTAGCTTTATCTTCAAATACTAAGACTGGATTAAACCCATCAATAATCATTCTATTAAAGAGATCTCTCTTTACCATAAAGTCTTTTCTCAGATCACCTTTCGGTCGCATGTATAAGAAACTGTCTATATCAAAATTTTTACGACCTTTTAATATTTTATTTATCTGTTCGATGGTCTTTTTCCGGTAATCTTCAACCCTACCCGTGCAAAAAAGGATTTGATTGGTGTCATCTTTAAGTAAAGATTTAAGCAAAGAACAAATTTCCTCGATTGGTTGATCTGCATCCATATTAGTATAAAAACTTTTCCAGTCTTTAGGGTTCTGCAACACAAATTTTACTCTATGCGAGATATCTAAAATGGTTCCATCTATGTCAAATATTATGTCCATGAATCTTATTCCAGCACTATGGTTTTTTAGCTTTAAAAGGTTTTTTCCTGTTGGGAAAGCATGTTGTGCAAATCTCACATTTCGTTCCATCACAACCCCTCGCAGAACAATGAGATCTTCCGTAAAAAATTATCTGAAGATGCAATTTATTCCATTTTTCTTCAGGAAATAGTCTTTTTAAATCTTTCTCAGTTTGCGTTACGTTTTTTCCATTGGTTAAACCCCATCGCTGCGCAAGTCTGTGAATATGGGTATCAACTGGAAACGCTGGGAAGCCAAAACCCTGTGACATAACAACGCTTGCAGTTTTATGCCCAACGCCAGGCAGTTGCTCGAGATCCTCAAAATTTGAAGGAACTTGGCCTTCATGCTTTTCACAAATAATGATAGACAATTTGGAAATATTTGAAGATTTTTGTGGAGCAAGACCACATGGTCTTATAATTTCATATATTTTTTCTGTTTTTAGTTTGCTCATTTCTAATGGATTATCTGCAAGCAAGAAAAGACGTGGAGTAACTTGATTAACTCTTTCGTCAGTACATTGTGCGCTTAGCAAAACGGCAATAAGGAGCTCAAATTTATTTTTATGATTTAGTGGTACTGGCGTCTCAGGATAAATCTCATCCAACCTTGATACCACGTAGGCTGCTCTATCAATTTTTTTCAAGTCACATACCTTTTAAAGCACAAAAAAGTTTAATGTTCACATTTTTTTCTTTTTTGCAACAAAGAACTATGGAATATTCATAGGGTCATGAGTAAGGAAGAAAAAAATGCGTTAAGTCTCTTAAAGGGAGCTTACAACCTATCAACTCCTGATGATAATAGGAAGTATTATGAAGGCTTTGCACCATTTTATGATAGCGTTTTTGTAAAAGATCTTGGTTATACTTACCCATCTGTTGTGGCAAACCTTTTAGTTGAGAAGATTAAAATAGATGGGCCTATCTGTGATATCGGATGTGGAACTGGATTGGTAGCAAGTAAGATTAAAGAGAAATCACCAAACGCTGTCATAGATGGCGTTGATATCTCAAGAGATATGATTAAAATATCAAGAGAAAAAGATATTTATCGCAATTTAATAGAACTTAACCTCGAAGATTCTCTTGATCCTTTATTGAAAAATTATTTGGCTGTTGTAAGCGCCGGCACGTTTACACACGGGCACCTAGGTCCAAAAGCTTTGAGTCACTTAGTTTCTCATTTTAATTCAAGCACCAATTTTGTGATTGGAATTAATTTTGATCACTACTACTCAAAAGGATTTGAAGAAAAGTTTAAGCAACTTATTGAATCAAACATTATTGGGTCCTTTGAATTGAGTGAGGTTAAGGTTTATAGTAAAGATAACAAAGATCTGAACATAAAAAATAGTAAAGCGTGTGTTTGTTTGTTTTCTAAAATTTAATTTATAGATTAAGAAATACATGGTCGATTAGTCATGTATCCTCGTTCTATTTAAAAGTAATATACTTTAGGCTCTAAGTTTGTTTTCTTGTTTTAGACAAAAAATTATATTAAAACTCAAGACACTATTAAAACTAAGTAGGCATTAACATATGAGAAATTCAAGAACTGTATTAATTGATAAAAACCCAGGAAGAAATTCCCAAACCTTCGGAATTGCAAGAGAGCTCGGAACAGATGTCGATTTAATACATGAACCTTCGGTTGGCGTCGTTGGTAATAAAGGAGACTCACAGTGCTACATTGGTGTTTCAAGAAAAGTTGAAAAAATCCACCACATTTTGAAGGATAGGATAGGAAAAGGCCCTAATCAATTATCAATGAGATTAGTGCAGCCTGAGTTCACGATAGCCACTTCAGACGGAATACGGAATGGAACAAAAGAAATGCGATATTCCTTAATTGGACGGGAGGTGACCAATGACTCAATGTGTGAACACTTGAGCGCCTCGGGATTGGAAGGGGTTATTGCTGTAGTAGCCTGTGATAAACCACCGGTAGGAACTTTAGCTGCTGTTTTAGAACATAACAGACCAGCCATTATTATGTCTGATGGGTCTATTCGACCAGGTAAAGATTCAGAAACTGGTGCGCCGATAGATATTATTTCGAGTTACCAGATTGCCGGCAACCCAGACGAAGAGTTTAAAAAACGTATCGCACTAGAGGCGTGCCCTGGTTTTGGAAGCTGTGGAGGCATGTTTACCTATAATACAATGCAAACATTTATTGGAGTTGTGGGCATGCAGCCCTTACATATGGTTTCTCCAGCATCACAAGATAAAAGAAGACTAGATGAATTTCCACAGCAGCTAGTAGAATTTCTTGAAAAAATGATTGAGAAAAACATTACTCCAAGAGACATCGTCACAAAAGAGTCTATCAGAAACGCCATAATAGTTGCAATGGCAGTCGGAGGTTCAACAAACGTAATGCTACATGCTCCAGAGATCGCTAGAGCCGCGGGCTACAAAAATTTTTCGAAAGACATCATGAGTGCAGAAGAATTCAACCATCTATCAGAAAATATTGTGCCAGTTATTGTAGATGCCAGACCTTTTGGTAAATATTCAATGGTAGATATCGATACAAAGGGAGGCGTACAAGTTATTGTAAAAAATCTTCTAGAGGCAGGATTATTGAATGGAGAAACTATGACCTGTACGAGTGAAACTCTTTCTGAGCAAATAAAAAGACTGTCGCCCCCAGATCCCGACAATGTGGTAATTTATCCTGTTGAATCTCCCTATAAACCCACAGGTGGGCTTCGCGTGTTAGGTGGAAACTTATCGCCTGAATATAGCTCAATTTTAAAGCTTGCAGGGGTAGAAGGAGGTCTTGAAAATAACATATTCAAAGGACAAGCTAAAATATTTGATGGTGAACAATCTTTGCTGAATACTTTGGACAAAAGACCAGAGGTTTTTGAAAACTTTGATATGATAGTAGTTAGATACGAAGGTCCAGTAGGAGGTCCTGGAATGCCTGAAATGCTTGACTCAACTTCACGAATAACAACGCTTTGCAGAGAAAAAAATATTGTGGTCGCATTAATGACAGATGGTCGCTTCTCAGGTGGTTCAGTAGGTTTAGTAATTGGTCATGTAGGGCCAGAAGCAGCAGTGGGAGGACCAATAGCGCTCATTGAAGAAGACGATCAAATAGTTGTCGATTTAAATAAGAATGAAATTAATTGTCTAGAGCTTGAAAACAAAGATACCTATGAAAAAAGAAAGAAAGACTGGCAGAAAAAAGTGAATGACAATCACGGGATTCATCCAGCTGTTGGAAATGCAGATACGCGTTTGTTGCATAAGATGAGGTATTCCGCCGTGTCAGCGGTCTTCGGAGCAGGAATGCACCCTGAACGAAAGATTTTCGTTACTGACCCAAGAGAGGGAGGTCAAACCTCATTTACTCCTCAAAACAAGTTTAGAATATAGAATAATCTACGGGCTGGTCTTTATTTAATATATTTTTTGTGTCCGGTAGAGAATATTTTAAACCAGAAGCGCAGTTGAATAATATAACACGATCATTATTTGAAATTAGCCCCTCGCTCAAAGATTTTTTAAATGCTGCAAGCGTAGCTGCGCCTTCCGGACATAATAAAGTTCCCTCAGTTTTTGAGATGAGATCCCTCGCTTTAATTATTTCATTATCGGTTACAGAGATTGCGAACCCTTTACTCTCATTAACGGCTCTGATTATCAAAAAGTCTCCTACCGCAATAGGAACCCTTATCCCCGCAGCTATGGTATTCGCATTTTCCCATAACTCTGCCGTCTCATTACCTTGCCTCCACGCTTTAACAATTGGGGCACAACCTTCGGCTTGTACTGCTACCATACGGGGTAATTTTTTACCTATCCATCCTAGCTGCTGAAGTTCAGAAAATGCCTTCCAAATGCCAATTAGACCAGTTCCACCACCAGTTGGGTAAAAAATAACATCGGGTAATTCCCAATTGAGTTGCTCCGCTAACTCTAAACCCATTGTCTTCTTACCCTCAATACGATACGGTTCCTTTAAAGTTGAAATGTCGAACCACCCAACTTCTTCTTTCCCTTCAAGCACTATCTTTCCACAATCGTTAATAAGGCCATTGACCTTGAAGACCTCTGCTCCAAGTCGACTAATCTCTCTAATATTTATCTCTGGAGTATCCTCTGGACAAAATACGGTACATTTTATTCCTACTTTTGCGGCATAGGCCGCCATCGCCGCTCCGGCATTGCCATTCGTTGGAATAGCCAAATGCCGTATACCAAATTGTCTTGCCATTGAGACAGCCACACCTAGCCCACGTGCTTTAAAGGAAGAAGTAGGTAGCAAGCCTTCGTCCTTTACCAACAAATCACCGGTATAGTTTAATTTTTTGGCAATGTTCTCAAGTGAAATTAATGGAGTTACTACTTCTCCTAGCGAAATTATATTAGTATCTTCAACCGGCAACAGAAATGAATAGCGCCAAAAGCCATGTTTTTCTGTTTTAGTCAGATAATCCTTTGATATCACGTCTTTAATCTTCTCTAAGTCGTATCGAACTAATAAGGGTTTTCCTTCGTTAGACAAACCATGAACAAAATCTTTTTCATACCTATTACCAGAAAGGGAGCATTCAAGATGAGTAACAAAAGTATTATATTTCATTTATTTATACGGTAAATATAAAGTAGAAATCGCCAAGCTCATTATGTTTTTTGACTTTGTAAAGTATCAATTGCAGTCTTTATTTCAGTATATTCTTCCTGAGTGAGTTTCTCTTTGTCTATGGATATATTAAAATTATTTCCAGTTAAATTAATGATTTGATTATTATCTACTTTTGCATCTCTATTTAGCTCATAGTACTTTATTTTTCTTAAATATCCTTTAACGTCGATCTCGTTTGACTTATGAAATTTAAAGAAAGGATTGACCAAAAGATATGTCTCTTCTGATATACAAATTGACCCTGAGTTTGCCACGCTTTCCAGCCTAGAGGCAAGATTTACAGTTCCACCGACAGCTGTGTAATCAAGCCGTTCATTACTCCCAAAGTTACCAACCGTGCAATACCCTGTATTAATACCAATTCGAATCTCGAGATCGTTCCTTAATGAGAAATTTTTACCCCAAGTTCCTTTTAAATCATCCATTTTTTCGAGCATTTCAACTGCCATTTCAACACAAAGCCTAGCGTCTTCTTCTGCTCCCTTTGTTGTTGGGTCCCCAAAGAAAATCATAATTGAGTCACCTATATACTTGTCAATGGTACCACCATATTTGAGAGCAATAATTGACATTTCGTTCAAATAAAAGTTGATTAAGCTTGTTATTTCTTCAGACTCCAATTCATCTGAAATTCCAGTAAAACCTACGATGTCAGAGAAAAAAAGTGTAAGTTTTTTTCTAGAGCTTGTTACCTCTGCACTTTGCTTTCCACTAAAAATCTGTTCATGAATCTGAGGGGATAGGTACTTAGCTAACTTACCAGAAATACCCTCTAATTCTTCCGATTTTTTCAAAGCTTCTTCCTTGGCCTGATCAGCGATTTTCTTTTGAGCTTCAAGCTGAGTTGATAACGATTTTCGTAAATTAGCTTCCAACTTCAACTTAGAAAGCTCGCGCTTTAATTGCGTCAATTCCTCTTCAGGAGTTAAATCACTCACTTTAAGATTAACCCTTACAGTTCATGTCGGCACCACAACAAGTAGGTGACTTTATCTTTCCATGACCGTTTGGGCAAACTGAAACTTGTACTTTTTTCCCTTCATCACTAGTAATGAAGTCGTTCTCTAATGCAGTTTCACACTTAGCGCAAAAAGCATTTACTGCCATCCCACATTTAGCACATTCATAAGTCGCCATAATAAAATTACTCCTAAAAAAGAACCATGTATAATTTTAGTTCTTTTGGCTTTTCAAAGTCAAGATCTGAGAAATGTCATCAAGCTTATTTATTTAATTTCATGTAATTCGTTATTGCGATAATATGAAGTTGTTTATAATAAATTTTAAGGTTTACTTAATGCCAATCACTTTCCTCAATCCCTCAAATGCACCAAAGCCTGCTGGCAACTACTCAAATGTGGCTGTTATACCCTCAGGAAAAAAACTATTATCAATTTCTGGCCAGATAGGAAATGATATTGATGGTAATGTTGCAGAAAGTCTAGAGGATCAATATCTATTAGCATTAAAGAACATCAAATTAATCGTTGAGTCGCAGGGCGGATCAAAGGAGGATATTGCAAAAATTACTGTTTTTAGCATAGACGAACCCGAATGGCTTAAGATTAGGTCTGCATCCGATGAATTCCTACCAACGCCAAGACCCTCAATGTCATTTATTTACGTAAAAGGACTTTTTAGACCGGAAATAAAGGTAGAAATTGAAGCTTTGGCTGCCGTTGACTAGAGAGGATAATTACAATGAGCTCTAATGAGACAGAGATACTTACTGTTGAGCAGATATATGATTTAGCATTTAATGTGTTGAGAAAATTTGGCTGCAATAAAGAAAATGCAAATGCTATAGCAACAACTGTATCAACAGCAGAAAGAGATGGGTCATTGTCACATGGCCTCTTCAGAGTTCCCGGCTACGTCGCATCCTTAAAATCAGGTAAAGTAAATGGACATGCCGAGCCAAAAATAACCTCGAGCCTGCCATCTGTTATAACCGTTGACGGAAATTTAGGTTATGCCCCCTATTCACTTGAAAAAAGCTTACCAGTACTGTCGGAAGCCGCTGAAAAACATGGAATAGCTGTTATGCGCCTTATAAATAGTTTCCATTTTGCAGCTCTTTGGCCAGAGACTGAGTACTTGGCTGAAAGAGGTTTATCGAGTATTGCATGCACAGTTTACAAGCCATCTGTTGCACCAGCTGGTGCAACAGAACCATTTTTTGGAACAAACCCAATTTCCTTTGCCTGGCCAAGAAAAAATTCAACGCCTTTAGTTTTTGATATGGCCACATCGACACTTGCTATGGGGGATGTTCAGATAGCTGCGAGAGACGGACATTCTGTTCCTCATGGAACAGGTCTTGGGCCTGATGGAAAACCATCAGATGATCCAAAAGAAATATTAAAAGGTGTGTTATTACCTTTTGGAGGATATAAAGGATCAGCTATATCTTTGATGATAGAACTTTTTTCTGCAGGACTGACAGGAGATAACTTTTCTTTTGAAGCAGCAAAAACAGACAATAATGACGGAGGACCTGCAAAGGGAGGCGAACTAGTCCTCGCTATCAATCCTGAGCTTATAGCCGGATCAGACTGGAATACCCATACTGAAGGTTTTTTTAAAGAAATTCGACAGTTAAAAGGAATACGTCTTCCTGGGGAAAGACGCCATCGCAACAGACTAGATAATAGCCCTAGAAAAATAAATAAAGAGCTTCTCGAAAAAATTAGAGGTTCATTAGAGGGTTGAAATTATTAAAGCTATCTAAATATCCAGAGTGTTTCTTTTTTCCCATTCTGAAAAATGAGCGGTATACGAATGCCATTCCTCCATTTTAAGCTTAACAAATGAATCAGAAAAAGCTTTTCCCAGTCCGTCTTTAAAGTTTTTATCTTTGTCAAAGGCCCGAAGAGCATCAAGTAAATTTAATGGCAATTTTTCAGCCTTGGCTATTGCTTTTGCGTCTTCATACATATTTGTATTTGATCTTTCCCCCGGATCCAATTTTTTATCGACACCATTTAAGCCTGCAGTAATGATAGCTGCCTGCAATAAATAAGGGTTAGTAGCTCCATCAGGAAGTCTGAGTTCGAATCTTCCCGCGTCCGGTACTCTAACCATATGAGTTCTATTATTTTCTGTCCAGGTAATAGTATTTGGCGCCCAACTTGCGCCGCTTAAGGTTCTAGGAGCGTTAATGCGTTTATAAGAATTTACAGTCGGGTTTGTAATCGCAGTCATGGCTTTTGCATGATTAATAATACCGCCAAGAAAGTGAAGACCCTCTTTTGACAACCCAATATCTGACTTCTTACTAGCAAAAACATTTTTTTTAGCCTTTAAATCCCAAACTGATATATGTGCGTGGCAACCATTTCCCGTTAAACCTTCAATAGGTTTTGGCATAAAAGTAGCTTTTAGCCCATGCTTCTCTGCAACAGATTTAACCATGAACTTAAAGAACGAGTGTTTATCTGCAGTTCGCAAAGCATCGTCAAATTCAAAATTCATTTCAAATTGTCCATTAGCATCTTCATGATCATTTTGATAAGGCCCCCACCCTAATTCCCCAAGATAGTCACAAATTTCAGCTATTACATCGTATCGACGCATAAGAGCCTGCTGATCATAGCAAGGTTTTTCAGCGTTATCGTATGGGTCTGAAATAGCTAATCCATCAGACGTTAAAAGAAAAAACTCTGCCTCCACACCAGTTTTCACTCTCATATTTCCTTTTTTTGCCCTTGCAATAGCTTTGTTAAGAACATTTCTTGGAGCCTGATCAACTAATTTATTTTCCATCATGCAGTTACTTGCAAGCCAAGCGACGTCCTTTTTCCATGGAAGTTTTATGACGCTTTCAGAGTCAGGCACTGCTAGCATATCTGGGTGCGCTGGGGTCATATCTAACCAGCTAGCAAAGCCTGCGAAACCAGCTCCATCTTTTTGCATACCCGATATAGCTGAGGCAGGAACAAGCTTTGCTCTCTGAACTCCAAAAAGATCAGTATATGTCACCATAAAATATTTTATTTTTTCCTTTTTTGCGTAATTCTTCAAATCCATTGCTAGTCTCCATTCATTACATGAGGTAAGAACCTAATTTTTCCTACAAATCAACCTTATACCGCCAATAATGTTTTCAGCGAAACACTCAGATACGGTGGTATAAAAATCTTCAATTTTATTATATCCTTCGGCACCATGAATTTTCTCGTGATTAATTTTATTTGCTTGAAGCACCTTCAAACGTTCATTAGTGAAATTTCCCCAGTCTGATGACATATCTTTGTGCTCAATAATTTTGAAACCAACGTTAGCACAAGTATCTAAATAATCAGAATATTTTTCTAATGAATTGGCGAAGAGTTTCTTTTCTAACATTGCTTTATGGGAGCTTTCAAAGTTTTTTCCAAACGTGAGGTCTTCAACAAAAAGCATTCCATTTTTATTAAGCAAACTAAAAAGTTTGTGGGTGTATTTTCTCCGATCAGGGATATGGTATAATGCTAGCCAAGAAACAATTTTATTGAAAGAATTATCCTTTTGGAAAAAATTTAAAAAATCTTGATTTATATGTGTAACGAAACTATCTAAACCTGTTTTGCGCGTCAATTTCTGTCCAACCTCTGAATAGTCTCTTTGCAGTTCTAATGCAGAAACATTTGCTCTAGTTTTAGATGCAATATATCGCGATGGACCACCCCAACCGGCTCCTACCTCTAAAACATTATCATTCTCTCGGATATCAATAGCTTCTATAGCCTCTTGAACACTGAGCGTTCCATGATAATGCAATTGGTCGAATTGATTAAGGTCTTCTAAATTAAGTTTATCGTCTTCCGAATAACCAATCGCTTTCAAATCTTTAAATATTCTGTAGGCATCAGAATAAAGTTTCATGTCTTTTATGTCATTCATGTTATTTAACACCACTTTTTTGTTAAATTAAATTTTCTTCTTCTAGCACTTTTCTTGCTACCCTAAAGCATTCTACAGCTTGTGGAACACCGCAATAAATACCAATCACGTGGATAATTGCTCGTAATTCGTTTTTTGAAACCCCATTCTTTATTGCGCCTCTAAAATGTGTTTCCCACTCTGTCATTTTTCCGAGAGCACCAATCATCGAAAGATTCATCATTGATCTAGTTTTTGCGTCAATTACTTCGTCGCCCCAACCAAATCCCCAACACCACGCTGTCATTGCCTCTTGAAAAGGCCGCGAGAATTCGTCTGCTTCTTCTAGGTTTTTCTTTACATAATCTTCTCCAACCGTTGACACTCTCTGTTTAATACCTTTTGTGAAAAGGTCCTCAGTAAAAATAGACATAAATAATCTCCTTTTTATATAATCTTTGTGGCGCTTATTACTTAACTCAATTCATAATTTGTGAGATAGCAGCACTTTCTTAACCGCATAATCTTCTTTCATCAAAGCTACGAAAGAATCTAAATTACGTTTATTACTAAGCAACTGGTCAATGTTGGGGTCCCATCTTGTAACCATGTACAGATAAAAATCCACTGCTGACTTATTTTTTCCTAGAACATATGGTTTAAGGTTGTCATTAATGTATGTATAGGCAACCTCCCTGTCTTGCGCAGCAAGTATTCCAACCTCTTCCGCTGCATCCTTTGGCGCATATCGATGGGAGTAAAACTGTCGATGATATCCAGCGTATATCGAAGTTTGTATCATGGCTAAATATTGCCATAAAAGGTTACGTTCGGACGTGGAGCTTTGAGGAACCAGTAGCGGGAATTTCTCTACCAAATGAATGACTATTGCTATTGTTTCAAATATAGTTTGTCCATTAGGACATAGTAATACTGGTATTTTTGAAAAAGGACTTGTTCGCTTAAAGTCTTCCTGCTGCGCTTCATCTATAGAGATATTTTTAAACTCGTACTCAACATTCGCAGCGGTTAATAAAAATTCAGCTATCAAAGATCCTGCCCTTGGACGCCCCATTACTACGTATTTGTTCATATAATATTCCTTTCGAATTGATATAACTTTAAAGAGGTTAAAGAATTTCAATATAAGGTCATTAAATCATGAGATTATTAAAAGATGAACCAGTATATTAGTCGAATGTCGAAATTGATAAGAATTGGCCAGAGGTTCAGATACTAGAAAAAATAAAATTAAGCTAAAATAAAGATTACCTAAGCGCTAATATAAAAGTATCATCAAATATCTTATAATTATTTTGGGGGCTTTAATGGCAGGTTCGGTATTAATAGTGGGCGTAGGTTTGGGCCTAAGTGCTTCCTTGGCACGATTGTTTCATTCTGAAAAAAAAACAATTTGTTTAGCTTCTAGAAACCCAGAAAAATTAGTAGCTCTTAAAGAGGAGACAAATGCTCATGTTTTTACTTGTGACGCTTCTGACCCAATTCAGGTAGAAAGTTTATTCGAAAAAGCTGATAAAGTAATAGGTACGCCAGAAATTGTTATTTACAATCCCTCAGCTCGTGTAAGAGGATCAATTGAAGACGTGGACCCTCTTGAAACCAAAAAAGCTATTGAAATAACATGCTATGGAGGCTTTTTAGTTGCACAACAAGCTGCAAAAAGAATGATAAAAAAAGGAGAAGGTAACATTTTCCTAACCAGTGCGTCAGCGGCAGTTAAGGGCTTCCCGCTTTCCTCTGTGTTTGCGATGGGAAAATTTGGATTGAGAGGGCTGGCACAATCGTTAGCAAGAGAATTGCATCCTAAAAACATACACATAGGTCATTTTGTTATAGATGGTGGGATAAGCGCATCCCATCGTGATGAGAGAAAGGAGGATGGTTCCTACAAATTTTTAGATCCTGACGAAATCGCAAAAAGCTATTTGCATTTTTATCAACAGCATAAAAGCGCCTGGTCTTGGGAAATTGAGCTGCGTCCTTGGCTTGAAAAATTTTAGTTGACGATATTAGTAAACAAAGTGTCGGAGAGTTTAAAGAAAAAGATATGCTTGATTACAGGAGCTCGTACTGGGATTGGACTATCTATAGGTTGCACCCTAGCAACAAATGGCTACAAAGTTATCTTTTCAGGACGAAAATGTGACGACTGCAAAGACACTGTAAATCAGCTTGTAGAAAATGGTTTGGAAGTGGCTGAAGCGCCGATAGATTTATCCGACCTTTCAACCTTGAAAGCTCAAACCGAAGAGGCTTTATCGATTTGGGGAACAGTTGATATATTAATTAATAATGGTGCGATCATCGAGCCAATTAGCTCGATAAAAAAAATAGACCCCCACGAATTTGAGAAAGCAGTTTCGGTAAATTACACGGCACCAACCTTGTTAATATCATATTGTTGGGAAAACCTAATAAAAAACAAAGGAAAAGTGATAAATATATTATCTGGGGCATCTATTAACCCCATAGAAGGGTGGACGGCGTATTGCTCTACAAAAGCGGCCCTTCATATGGTAAACCAGCAAACCCATCTTGAGGGGTATGAACATGGTATTTCCTCAATTGGAATAAGTCCCGGAATGGTGGATACTGAAATGCAGCGTAAAATAAGAGCCAGCGGTATAAATCGGGTTTCAAAAGTAAAAAAAGAGGATCTTTTTGACATAAATCGACCGGGAGAATTTGCTTTATGGTGCGTCTCAAGTGATGCCAATGAATTTTCTGGAAAGATGATATCGGAGAACGAAGCAGCTGTAGCTTCCAAATATCAAACGTGGATGAAAAATAAGAAACAAAAGTTGTAATACAGGCATTTAGTGTCTACCATCACACCTATGTAGCTATCACGTTTGATTAAAATTTCTCTGAAACAATAATTTAATTTCTATAAAAACTTTTAAAAAGGATCCAAGTTGAATACTGAGAATAGTGTCGATAGAGATCCCATATATGGCTGGGTAATGGTTGTTAGTGTTTTTACATTAACGGCTCTTTCCTTTGGTACTATGGGCTCAATCTCTGTTTTTTTAAAACCACTATCAAATGAATTCGGATGGACACGCGCTAACACCGCTTTTGGGTATACCATTGCATCTCTAGGATCTGCTTTTTTTGGAATTATTTGGGGTTACATCGCTGATAAATATGGTACGAGGTTTTTTGGCTTCTTTGCAACTTTTTTTATGGTTTCTTGCTTATTTTTACTGAGCAAGCAGAGTAGCATCCTTCATTTTTATGCATTATATTTTTGCTTTGGTGCTTTTGGAAATGCGGTTGTCGGCTCTCCACTTTATGCCAATGTCGGATTTTGGTTTAAGAAGAACCCTGGTTTGGCAATTGGAATAACGGCCGCAGGTGGTGCAGCCGGGCAAGGGATAGTTCCCTTAGTATCAACATATCTAATTAAAGCCTATGGCTGGCAAGATGCGTATATGTATTTGTCTCTTATGTATCTTTTGATAATGGCTCCCTTCTCTCTTCTTATTAAAGAATCTCCATGGCGTGAAAGAGCTCGTGGAGCAATTAACGACGAATTGAGAGATTTTCCACTTAGTGAGAAAGAAGTTATAACCTGGATTTCTGTTGCCGTTATTTTTTGCTGCATCTGCATGTCGGTACCCATCGTACATTTAATACCACTGCTAACTGACGCATCTTTCTCAGAGGATTTTGCGGCAAGCGTTTTTCTTGTACTTATGATATTTGGAATAGTTGGACGCATTTTTTGCGGTAAACTTGGAGATATTATAGGTGCGTTACCTTCATATATTCTGATGTCTATCGGGCAAACGATTTCAGTCATTGGCTTTCCTTACATTGATTTTAAAGTTGGCTTATTTATCCTGGCAGCAGCCTTTGGTTTTACGTATTCCGGTGTCATGTCCGCGATTTTAGTATGCGCAAGAATGATGGTGTCAGCGAAACTAGCAGGTAGAGCGATGGCTCTTGTTTCTTTTTTTGGGTGGCTAGGTATGGGCTTAGGAGGATATTTTGGAGGAGTATTTTTTGATATTAAAGGAGATTACACGTGGTCATTTCAATTTGCTTCGCTTATGGGAATCGTTAATCTTTTAATTCTTTGGCAATTCTACAAAAGAATAAAAAAACAGCAAAAGATTGTTACTACAAGCTAATTTATTTGTGGCAACTCTTTTGGTGCTCTTCTACTCAGTAAAATGGGACCTTCTTTTGAAACAAGAATATTTTCTTCATGAACTATAATTTTTCCAGGTTCATATTCTATTGAAGGCTCGATAGTCAGAACCATATTTTCCTGAATGATAGTCTTATCGAAAGAAGAAATTGATGGTGGTTCAGTCAACTGCAAGCCAACTCCATGACCATATCTACCTTCACCTTGAACAAGAAACCCAAAGTCTTCGATTTTTTTATTTATTTTTTTCCATACATCTCTTGTCTTTACCCCCGGTACCAAATTTTTTATGCCCTCCTCTGTTGCATGCCAAAGAATTTCATTTATTTTTTTGACATCATCCAATGCTGTTCCAATTGTAAAATTTCTATCGAAATCACAAAAATAGCCGTCGAATGTAGCGCCCGTATCTACGAAGAGGAAGTTCCCTGAGGAAATCAATTTATTTGTCGGATTTCCTATAATTTGCGATACCCCGCCTACCCCTGATACTACTGGCAAATAGGGGATATTATCTGCTCCTCTCTTTAAAATTTCATTTTTTAACTTTCTTGCTACATCACGCTCAGAATCATGTGTAGATATGAACGTGGGCAATAAATCAAAAACATCACTGACAATTTTGCTCACTCTCTCCATTTTTTTTATCTCATTTGGAGTTTTTACTATTCGAAGTTTCCATATCAAAGAGGCTGCATCAATAATATCAAACTTAGAGCTATCCTGAAGAAGGCCAAAATCCAAGATAGGCATTCTAATAGTCATTTCTTTTCCTAATTCTGCACCAATAGCTCCAAACCGACTTGGAAGAGAGTCCAATACAGACTTCAACGGCGAAATATCATCTCCGTTAACATTAGGTGAGGACCAGGTATAAATGTCTTTTACAAAGGTTTTTTCAAAAAGATTTTCACCCATTTCTGGAATTACAGCTATGGCGTTTCCAGAAAGCGGTATGACTAAAAACCAAGGCCTGGTAGGACTCTCCCAAAAGTCAGTATTGATCCCAGTAAAATACCTGAGGTTCGATGGGTTTGAAATTAATAACGCGTCGAGTTTTTTCTCGTATAAAAGATCTTGGGTCCTTTCAAGACGATTTTCAAATTCCTCATTTGAAAAACCATACTCTAGTGATTTTGCATTTTTCATTCACTGAGTTTAGATAGAAATCCCGTCAATTGTCGATTAAACTTTTCTTTCAAATCACGCAACGTCGAAAAAATCTTGCAATTGAAGATATTTATACTTCATTTCAGCAATATAGGGACCAATTAAGCCACCATTCCATTTTCTTGTAAATCTATTGAAAACCTCATACTTGTCACCTTTTCCTAGGATAAAATCAGCCAGAGCCATAGCAGACCCTGGTGCAGTATTCATTCCATGACCTCCAAATCCCATAATAGTGAAAACATTCTTTTCTTCTTCTCCAATCTTCGCTGGACCGACGTAAGGCATATAATGGCTTGCATAGGCCATATTTCCGGACCAAGCATAGTCAATTTCCACGTTGCTTAAGTCTGGAAAAAAATAGTTGATTTCTCTTGAAATTGCCTGTTTTAGTTTTGGTGGAGTAAAATCACCCAAAGCTGAAATACCTCTTCCCCAGGAAAGCCTATTACCAGGCAAGACGCGGTAATAATTTCCAGCTCTGCGGTTATCAGTGAATCCCATGGGTTTTTTAATTACAGCCTGTAGCTCCTCTTCCAAAGGCATTGTTACGCCAATAAATGTTTTTATAGGTAACCAATAATTTTTTAACTCTTTTATTTCTTTTCCACCATAACCACCTGTAGCAAATACTATCTTTTCAGATTGAATTTTTGAAATCCTATTTTCGTTGGAAACACTCGAATCTATCTTTCCATTATTCCTACCGTATTTAATAAACTTACAATTTTCAAAAATGGAGGCGCCTAGAGTAGTACAATCTTTAGCGAGCGCCTTCATAAAATTTAGGGGATGAAACTGAAACGAACCCTCTCTCAAGACACCACAAGTATATTTATCGGAGCACACGAAATTTCTAAGCTCCTGCTTGTCTATGAATTCTTCATTTTGGCCAAATAACTTGTTTTGAGTAGCGACATCTTTTTTAACTTTTTCAATATTATTTGATAAAAAACATTTCAAAACACCTAACTGAAGGTTAGCATGCTCATATCCCTCAGAAAGGC
>CABZEW010000014.1 GCA_902524845.1 uncultured Alphaproteobacteria bacterium | reverse complement strand
CGAGAGACTTTGTTGGTCTTACGATGGGAGGCATAAAAGTTAAGGATGACGATATACATCATACTGTAGAAGGTAAAAAGTTCTGGGTCGTTCATGGCGATTTATTCGACAATGTCATTCAGCACGCAAGATGGCTCGCCTATATAGGTGACTGGGCGTATGTATTTTTATTGAAAACAAATGCTGTTTTTAATGCTGTTCGACGACTATTTAAACTGCCCTATTGGTCGCTTTCTCAATACTTAAAATCAAAAGTAAAGTTAGCTGTCTCATTTATGTCTGCTTTTGAAAAGTCTATTGCGACAGAAACAAGGCGAAGAGGTTGTGATGGCGTTATTTGTGGTCATATTCATAAAGCTGAGATTAAAATGGTCGAAGATATAATTTACGCTAATGATGGAGATTGGGTAGAATCAATGACCGCCTTAGTTGAGAATCTTGATGGTAAACTTGAAATAATCGAGTGGGCTAAAACAAAAGGTAGATTGGCACCCGTAGAAGGCGCTAAGTAGGACAAACTTGTCAAAAATAGTCATTATAACAGATGCATGGATTCCCCAAGTCAATGGCGTTGTCGTTTGTATCCAGCAAACAGTTAAACATCTGAGAGCAATGGGACATGACGTTTTTGTTATAGGCCCTGACCGCTTTAAAAACATTCCTTGTCCAACCTATCCAGAAATAAGATTAGCGCTTTTTGCAAGAAAAAAGGTATTTGCTATTCTTGATGATTTAAAACCAAACGCGCTCCATATTAATACAGAAGGACCGCTCGGAATAGCTGCTCGTTGGTATGCTCATAAAAATAAAATTAGTTATACATCCGCTTTTCAAACACGCTTTCCAGAGTACATAAAAGCACGAACAGCAATCCCATTGTCCTGGACATACGCTTTTCTGAGATGGTTTCATAAGCATTCCAAGAGAGTACTTGTTCCTTCCAAAACAGTGCAAGAAGATCTCATAAAATGGAATGTAGGAAAACCTGAAGTATGGTCTCTGGGAGTCGATCTTTCGACATTTGAACCTAAGAAAAGAGTCGCTAGAAAGAAAAAGGTGTATGTGTGTACAAGCCGACTAGCGATAGAGAAAAATTTAGACGCATTCTTAGGTCTTAAACTTGATGGAGAAAAATGGATGATAGGCAGCGGTCCAGAAGAAAAAAGACTTAGAGAAAAATACCCCGATGTAAAATTCTTTGGGAATAAAAGTCACGAGGAAATAGCAAAAATATATCAAGACTGTGATTATTTTGTCTTTCCCTCAAAAACCGATACGTTTGGATTGGTATTACTTGAAGCAATGGCATGTGGGCTCCCTGTGGCTGCATATAATGTTTCCGGTCCAAAAGATGTCATTGGCAAATCGAAAGCAGGAATCCTGAGAGAAGATTTGGCTGAAGCCGTGCTAGGGTTAGAATCGCTTAGTGCATCGCATGCTATAAAACATGCAAAGAAATTTTCTTGGGAAAAAGCATCAGAAAAATTTTTTTCTTACCTACATATACGATGAGGTTTTGCTAATTATAGTTCTCATTTAGTGAATAACCTGCACTTCTTACAGTGCGTATCGGGTCCTTTTTGACTTTACCTCTATTAAGCGCTCTTCGTAGCCGTCCCACATGGACATCAACTGTCCTTTCCTCCACGTAGATCTCATTGCCCCAAACTTTATCTAACAATTGCTCCCTATTAAATACCTGTCCTGGTCTCATTAGAAATACTTCAAGTAACTTAAATTCCACAGGCCCTAATTTTATTTCCTTTTTACCTCTAAACACTCTTTTGTTATCGCGGTTCAATTCAATGTCATGAAAATTTAAAGTATCGGTAAAACTGTCTTCACTCACGCGTCTCAAAAGGGCTTTAGTTCGCGCAATTAATTCAGAGTTTGAAAAGGGCTTGGTTATATAGTCATCAGCTCCGGTGTCAAAAGCTCTCAATTTATCAATTTCTTCAGCTCGCGCTGTGAGCATTATAATGGGAATTTTCTTTAGGTTTTTACTAGCTCGTATTTGCCGTAGTATCTCAACCCCTGATAAATTCGGTAGCATCCAGTCTAATATTACGAGGTCAGGCATTTCATGTTTTATAAGATCAAGAGCCTCCTCACCATCAGAACACAACACTATGTCATATTTTTCTTTCGAAAAATTATACTTAATTATTTCTTGGAGATCCTTATCATCTTCTATAAGTATAATTTTTTTATTCATCTCCAATTCCTTGTCAAACTGGGAGATTTACTTTTGGTCTTATGGCTACTAAATTCTCACCGGTTATTGCAAAGTGAGTCATTTCTCCAATATGAGTAGTATGATCTCCAATGCGTTCATAATTTTTTGCTATTATCATGAGGTGGGAGCCAGAGGCCACTCGTTTTTTCTTTCTCAAATAAACCAGAAGATTTTCAAACAGATCGGTATACATTTGATCAATTTTATAATCGTTTTTCCATACCTTCCGGGCTAGTTTTACATCCTGATTAGTGTACGCGTTTATTGATTTAGTAAGTTGTTTTTTGACTTTTTCACCTAACTTAAATATTTTATTTCTAATGTCTGTATGATGTTCTTCCGTTAAAAGCTGAGACCGTTTAGCAATATTCTTACAAAGATCACCTACCCTCTCAAAGGCACCAGAGATCTTTATGGCCGAAAACAAAACGCGTAAATCATCAGCAACCGGTTGCCTTAATGCGATTGCTTTAATTACCGATTCATTTATCTCTGTTTCTAGAAAGTCTATCTTTTCATCTAAGAGGATAGCGTTTTCTGCCATTTGCACATTATTGTCTTTTATCGAAAGATTCGAGTGTGTTATTACCTGTTCGCATAGACCACCCATCTCAACTATTTTACCATTGATATGAATGAGGTCCTCGTTAAATGCTGATGAAATATGTAAAGTCATTCTAATTCCTAATTATCCAAATCGTCCAGTTATGTAGTCCTGTGTTTTTTCATTTTCAGGTTGAGTAAAAATTTTATCCGTATCGTTATATTCAATTAAGTCTCCTAAATGGAAAAAGGCTGTTTTCTTGGATACACGCGCAGCTTGCTGCATTGAATGAGTAACTATTATAATCGTGTAAGTTTCAGAGATCTCATTCATAAGCTCTTCAATTTTAGCAGTGGCGATAGGATCAAGTGCAGAACAGGGTTCATCCATTAGAATAACTTCCGGGCTAACGGCAATGGCTCTAGCAATGCATATTCTCTGTTGTTGGCCACCGGACAATCCTGTTGCCTGATCATTTAATCTATCTTTGACTTCATCTATAAGCCCTGCTTTTTCTAAACTATTGTGAACTATATCTTTCAATTCGTTGTCACTACTGGCTAAGCCATGAATTCTTGGGCCATAGGCAATATTATCAAAAATGGATTTTGGAAACGGATTGGCTTTTTGAAAAACCATACCCACGCGAGCTCTTAGTTCAACGGGATCTACGTCTGGCCCATAAATATCTTGTTCATCAAGAAGTACGCTTCCCTTTATTGAACAGTTCTCAATGACATCATTCATTCTATTTAGACAACGCAAAAAAGTTGATTTTCCACACCCAGAGGGTCCAATCAGTGCTGTTATCGTGTTTTTCTTAATATTAAGGCTTATATCCTTAATAGCCTTTTTATCACTGTAAGAAACTTCGACATTCTTTGTTCTAAATTTAATAGCCATTAGTTCACCATTTCTTCTCGAATTTTTTCCTCAATATAACAGCTAAAAGGTTCATTGAGATCAAAAACGCTACCAAGAACAGTATAGCTAAAGAACTTCTTTCATAAAATGCTCTTTCTGCACTATCAGACCACATATAAATTTGAACCGGCATTGCTGTGGCACTTGATGTAAAGGTGGTCGGAATATCAATTATAAAAGCTACCATTCCAATCATTAAGAGAGGTGCTGTTTCACCCAAAGCTTGTGCCATTCCAATTATTGTACCTGTTAAAATTCCAGGTGCCGCTAAGGGCAAAACATGATGCATCGCAGCTTGCATTTTTGAAGCACCCAGTCCTAGAGCGGCTTCTCTTATAGATGGTGGAATGGAACGAATAGATGCTCTAGAGGCAATAATTATCGTAGGAAGCGTCATTAATCCTAAGACTAGACCACCGACGAGCGGTGCAGATCTTGGTAAACCAAATGTGGAGAGAAAAACTGATAAGCCTAGCAAGCCAAAAACTATAGATGGAACAGCAGCTAAATTATTTATATTTACTTCAATGAAATCCGTTATCCGTCCGGGCTTAGCAAAATACTCAAGATATATGGAAGCCATAATAGCCAGTGGAAGTGCAAACATTACGGTGACAAAAAGGGTTAGAGCAGACCCTACTACCGAGCCTAATATTCCAGCACTCTCAGGCTCTCTAGAATCGGCAGATGTGAAAAATGCTTTGTTAAATTTAAGTTTCGCAATATCTCTCTCAACCAAGCTATTTACCCATGCTATTTGTTTGTTATTAATTCTTCTATCTTCTTCTGGAATATCAATGCTTAATCTACCTTTTAAATACTGATCTGCGTCATCAGATAAATGAAGCCAAACGGACAAAGTGTGAGAGCCACTTCCAAGAGCTTTCTTTTTGACAATTTCCTTTAGATCGTATCCAGCATTAGCTGAAATAATTGCAAACAGTTCCTTTTTTTCATCTCTCTCTTTTACCTCTGGAAAAAATTCTCTTAATGCGCTTTGCACTAAACCATCCCAGTTAAAAAGGTTCATTTTCTTGTTGTTTAAAAAGTCCCTTTCATCAACGAACTTTTCCGTGTTTACAGATATATCTACCTTAAAGTAGGCTTGCTGAAGGGCGCTATACCCATTAAGCCCTATCGATATAAGTAGGGTTGCAAGCATAATAAGAGCAAAACAAATGGAGGAAATACCATAGATCTTTAATCTGGTTTCACGGGCCCTTCTTGAGCGGATATTCTTTCTAATCATATCTTTCGGCTAACCTCCGAGATATAGAGAGAGCAAAAATATTGAGTAACAGGGTAAAGAAGAAAAGTGCCAATCCAAGGCCGAAGGCTGACAAGGTTTTAATATCATCAAACTCTGTATCTCCAGTAAGGAGAGATACAATCTGAACTGTGACAGTGGTTACGGAATCCAGTGGATTAACAGTCAAACTTGCGCTTAATCCTGCAGCCATTACAACGATCATTGTTTCGCCAATTGCTCGACTGACGGCTAAGAGAACAGCACCAACTAAACCAGGAATAGCAGCGGGAAGAACTACGTTGTATATTGTTTCAGCTTTTGTGGCACCAAGCCCCATTGAACCATCCCGTAAGCTTTGAGGAACAGCTCTGATAACGTCGTCAGATAAAGAGGAAATAAAAGGAATAATCATTATTCCCATTACAGCACCGGCTGCTAAAGCTGACTCAGATGATACATCTAATCCTAGTGAAAACCCTATTTCCCGGAAAAATGGAGCCGCCGTTAATGCAGCAAAATACCCATACACAACAGTTGGTATTCCTGCCAAAATTTCTAATGTGGGTTTTACAAAGTCCCTTGTTCGTGGCGAAGCAAATTCAGCAAGATAAATGGCGGAAAACAATCCAATTGGAATAGCAACACACATTGCAATAAAAGAGATAAGGAGTGTCCCAACCAATACGGGGATCATACCAAACGAACCTGCAGCAGCCACTTGATCGCTGCGAATAGCTACATTTGGTGCCCAGTGCAATCCAAATAGAAAGTCGAAAAAGTTGTAGAGACTGAAAAACCTCAGCGCCTCAAACAAAAGGCTCAAAATTATTGCAACAGTTGTAAAAATAGCAATAACTGCTGAAACAAAGAAAATATTTATTATAAATTTTTCAACGTTTTCTCTTGCATTTGCGCGAGGGCTTTGTAGTGAACTTACAAACATACCCACAAGGGCGGCACACAAAATAACCACTAGTCCCCGATAAAAATATAGTTGGTCTATAGCTGCTTTATAATCACTGGCAAGAGTAAGAATTTTTTCATCATCGGTGGCTATTTTCCCGTTAGAAACGTTAATAACTTTGGCTAAAATAAGGCTTACAAAGGATTGATTTAGTTTTGGGTTTGACTCCTGAATTTTATCATAAAAGAGTTGATCTATGTAGTTTGGGCCTCCAACGGTAAGGAAAAGCAAAATTATTGTAGAAGGAATAAAAGCCCACAAAAAGGACTGCTGCCCATAATGTGACGGCAACGCTTTCGATCTTTGTCCAACAAAGGCTGCCTTTTTTAAAATATTATTTTTGGAATAAAAATAAAAGAAAAGGGAAGTCCCAATAAGCATAAAAAAAACTAAACTCATGGGAAGATTTGGCAAATTTCGAATCCTAAAAAAACATTTATACCATAAAGCCGATATGCTAATCGGCTTTATGGATTTAGTAAATGGATTTCAGCTTATGGCTTTGGTATTAGACCAGCAGCCTCTAATGGGCTTCCGCTAACTGTTAAACTCATGAAATAGTCTGCAAACTCTTGTAGGCCGGGAATAACCCCAACATGCTCTTGTTTTACGTAGAAAAAGAGAGGGCGTGAGACTTTATAAGAGCTATCAGCAATTGTTTCCATTGATGGCGCTACACCGTTTACCACAGAACCTTGAACCTTATCTTTATTTTGGTCAAGAAATGAATATCCGAAAATACCAAATCGATCCTGATTAGCAGCAAGCTTTTCAATAATCAGGTTATCATTTTCTCCTGCTTCAGTAACAGCACCGTCTTCTCTCAAAGCTGAACAAGAAGCTTTGTAATCAGCCTTACTCATCTTGTAAAGCTTCTTACAGGTGTCGTGCATGACCAACTCTACAAAAGCATCTCGTGTACCAGAAGATGGTGGAGGAGCCAAAACATCTATTTTCACATTTGGAAGCGAAGGGTTGATGTCACTCCATGTCTTAAAATTATTGTCAACCACCTTGCCCTCTGACATTACTTTGGCAGATACTGCCTTAAATATTTCTTCCTTAGTCAGCGAATATTTTTTGGCTTTTTTGCTGTTTGAAAAAGTTATACCATCAAACCCTATCATGTATTCGACCGGAGTTATTCCGTTTGCAGTGCATTTTTCTTTCTCGCTCGATTTCATTGCCCTACTAGCATTTGTTACGTCAGGATGTTCCAGTCCAATACCGGAGCAAAAAAGTTTCGCGCCTCCACCGGTACCCGTTGACTCTATAACAGGTGCTTTAAAATCAGTATTTTTAGCAAATCTCTCAGCGACTATGGTTGAAAAAGGAAATACCGTTGACGAACCAACTATCGATATTTGATCTCCTTCTCTAGCCATTGATTGACCAGTCGTCACAACAGTTGCCAGAACAGCGCATGCAAGTGTTTTAATTATTTTTCTCATTTTGGTTGCTCCATAAATTTTATAAAAGCTCTTAAAGCTGTGAGAAAGATGCCATTGAAATCTCAATGTATTATGTCAGAAATGTAAAAAATTTATGAATCGATAAGGGTCTGAAAAAGCACGTTTTTATTTCCCTATAGTTTTAAAAAGCTATCTCCGTTTCATAAGGTGCTTTTCATTTTAGGCAGCCATGCTATGAATTTGGCGCCCTTACCAAGTTTTGACTCAATTTGAAGCTTACCTCTATGTCTTATCAATATATGTTTAACTATGGATAAACCTAGACCAGTACCATCTTTTTCAATTTCAGTATTTAAATTAGCTCTGTAGAACCTCTCTGTTAGTCGAGACAAATGTTCAGGTGCTACGCCATGACCGTTATCTTCCACAACCACTCCAAACATATCTTTGTTCTTTTCTTTGGAAATATAAATGTTAACTTTACTTTTTTTCCCAGAGTATTTTATCGCATTTTCAATAAGATTTGAAAAAAGTTGCCGTAATTGACTAGGATCGCCTATCACAGCAGAAAAGTTTTTAGGTATTTTAAATGACAATGAGACATTATTGTCTATAGAGAGCGGTTTAAGGGAATTAACTAATTCTTCAATTATATCTTTTACGGAGCATGTCGAAGAAATAGGTTTTAATTCATCGATCTCTAATCTTGATAAGGACATTAAATCACTGATAAGCCTCTCCATCTTTCCTGCCTGCTTATTCATTAGGTCCAAAAAAACCTTCTGCATTTTAACATCTTTCTTAGCGTGTCCTTGAAGAGTTTCGATATATCCCATTATTGATGTAAGAGGTGTTCGAAGTTCATGACTAGCATTGGCAACAAAATCAGTCCGTATTTTCTCACTTCGTATATGAGTTGACTCGTCGGTAAATTGAATGAAAATATCATTAAAGCTGTTAGGTATCTTACTGGAAGAAATAAAAAATATATGCGCTTTAAGTTGTCGAAATTGCGGGGCCTCAATTTCAAATGAAAGTATTTTTTCCTTATCTTTAAGTATAGCATTTTCGACAGCGCTTAAAAAGACAGGAGACCTAAAAACGTTGGAAATGTGCGAACCAATTTGAGAATCCGGCACAATGCTTTTCGCTTCAGCGTTTATAAAAGTTAATCTACCATTGCGATCAATCAAGACATAAGGAGAAGGGAGAATATTCAAAAGCCCCTTAACTACTTGATAGGTAATTTTCGTGTTATAGGTTTCTTGTATTTCCTGTTTTATAGCATCTTGTCTTGGTTCGGCAATTTGATGCCGCTTCAATACTCTTGTTGAATTTCGGTACATGTAAAAAATAAGGCAACTCATCACCACGGTAACAGGAAAAGACCACAATGGATAATCTAACACAGCGAACATTCCGACAAGGAAAGTCAATATACAGGAAAATAGAATAAAAGCCGCAGGATTCTCTTTCATTTAAATTCGATCCATTTAAGTCACATGCCTCTATTATGTATTTTTTTTAAGAAAATTCCAGTTCTTGCCTTTCCTTGCTCAAGGACTTTATGAAGAAACTTGAAGCTATTAGAAATAGCGTTGTAATGAAAAGACATAGGAACAGACCTCCCAACTGAAAGGTTATTCCTGATAATAGTGTCCCGATAAATCTTCCCAAGGCATTTGCGGAATAATAGAAACCAACATTTGCAGACGCATTTTCTTTCTTTGTAAGTTTCAGAATTAGGTATGAATGAATGCTTGAATTGATGGCAAAGAAAACACCGAAAATAAATAAAAATATAACAACTATAACTATGTCAATTAGTGCAACGGATTTATCAAATGTAAGAGAGATAATGCTTAAAACTAGTGTCGGAAAAATTAGCACTATTGACCATCTAAAGGCAATTTTTCAATTGGGTTTATTGCATTCTTGCGGATAAAGCTTGGAACCCGTGATTGTATAAAACCGTAGAAAACCACCCAAGATGCCAGAAAACCACCTACCAAAAAAAATCTTGAGTCGCTGTTAACGTCACCAAAGTAACTTGTAGAAAAAGCCTCTAACAAAAAAATTGGCACGCCTATTACAAACCAAATATCTCTCCCACCAAATAAGAATATCCTGGAAACAGACAGATTATTGATTTGTCGGTTGGCTGATATAACGGCAACCTTTTCACTCTTATTGGACTTATTGCTAAGAACATCTGATATCACTATTGATTTAAGAAACATGCAAAGAAAGAAAAATAAAAGTGCTGAAAGGATAAAGAGACAAGTTGAGAAGGAAAGAAACGATATTAAAGTAGCACCAAGAAAAAAACCAAATCCTTTTACCGAGTTTTTAGATCCTGTTAACCAACTTATATTTGTGAATAGGATCCCTCCTTTTTCACTATTACTAAGAAATTTTGTAGCTGTCTTACTCCCAATTTTCGTTAAATCTTTAGCAATACCGCAAATACCTTGAAAAATGATCAATAGTATAATCGTTGATGCAGTTTCCACATGGGTTGGTATAAGACCGAGAGCGAGCAGGCTGATTATTTGAAGACATACCCCTGTGATTAAAAGGGTTGATAATCCAAATCTCTTTCCCAATCTTCCAGCGGTGATGTTTGTTAAAATTCCCATAAATTCATATAGAAGAAAAATATATGCCAACGTGAACGGAGAATAGCCATGTTGGTGCAAATGCAATAGTATTAGCATTCGAAGGGCACCATCGGTCAACATTAATGCCCAATAAATAATAGTTACACTAAAAAAGGGACTAAACGTAAACAATGTGAAGCCTATTTATTCAAAAGATGAGATATCAGATCGACCATTCTACATGCATATCCCCACTCGTTGTCATACCAAGCGTATACCTTTAATTGAGTTTTATTTACGACCATAGTGGAAAGACCATCGATTATTGCAGAATGTGAATTGTTTACATAATCTGAAGACACCAGAGGCCTTTCTTCAAATGAAAGAATATTTTTTAAGTAAGACGCCGATGCTTCTATGAACAGTTTATTGATCTCTTCGACGCTTACCGGCTTTTTCATTTTAAAAACGCAATCTGTCAGCGATGCATTGAGAAGAGGGACCCTTACGGCGTGCCCATTCAACCTACCTTTTAGCTTAGGATATATCAGAGAAATTGCTTTTGCTGAGCCTGTAGTGGTAGGTATAAGAGAGTTTATACCTGATCTAGACCTTCTCAGATTAGCTTTAGGTGAATCAACGAGATTTTGACTATTAGTAATATTATGAATTGTATTTATAGAACCGTGCTCTATACCTATTTTTTCTTCGACAACTTTCACAATCGGGGCTAAGCAATTAGTTGTGCAGCTAGCTGATGTAAATATCTGGAAACTCTTAGTATCGACGTCATTATGTTTAACGCCATACACAATGTTCTGAACGCTTTTTGACTCGATAGGTGTGGATACTAGAATAAATTTAGCATATTTACTGATATATGGGTTCAGCAAATTTAAAGAGTTATGCTTCCCGGTACAGTCTATTACCAAAACGTTCTTTTCGCCCTTAAAGTTAATATCTGCAATAGAAGAGAAATTAGACACACTTATTTTATGATTTTTATAATATAAAAAATTATTTTTATAAGTTAGAAAGTCACCCTAGGAACCGTGGACGCTATCGTATTTTAAAAAATATTCTTGATCGTCTGGAGACCCCTCTTTTTCATTTACCAATAAAATATTTTTATAAAGACCTTTGTCGCAAAGCCTTCTAAAAACTAGTTTACCTATTCGTCCGAGACCGTTAATAATTATTTTCATAAATTCTCCAAGTTTGCAAGATATCAAAAATTTGTGACAGAAATATGTAAATAACTTAAAAAAATGTGTTTTACCTTTTATAATCAAAAATGTAGGACAAATTACGATGGAAAATCTTTTAAAATTTTATATTGACGGCAAATGGGCAAACCCAATATCTGGTGATCATATGTCTGTATTGAATCCATCCAACCTAGAAGAATTAGGTAAAGTTGCGTTAGGAAATGAGAAAGATGTCAATATAGCCGTAGAGGCAGCAAAAAGAGCATTTGAAACATATTCTAAGACCACAAAAAAAGACCGCCTTGCTCTTTTGAAAGAGCTAAAATTTGTAACGGAAAAAAGGTTCGAAGATTTGGCGCAAGCTATGCGGCAAGAAATGGGCGCTCCAATTTCAATGGCACGTTCCGCTCAAGCTGATGCAGCCATTGGACATTTAGATTCATTTATCGATGCATTAAATGAATTAGAAGAGAGAACTAAATTAAATAATGGCGATATTCTTTTAAAAGAACCCATAGGAGTATGTGGGCTGATAACTCCCTGGAATTGGCCCATTAATCAAATTGCTTTGAAGGTCATACCCGTACTTGCAACTGGATGTACATGTATTCTAAAACCATCTGAGCATACTCCAGTATCCGCAATGGTTTATGCTGAAGTCATAGAAGAGGCTGGGTACCCGGCTGGGGTTTTTAATCTCGTTAATGGTGCTGGGGATGTTGTCGGAACAGCAATGTCAAAACACAAAGATATTGATATGATGTCCTTTACTGGATCAACGAGAGCAGGAATTCTGGTAACTAAAGATTCAGCAGAAACAATTAAGAGAGTTACTTTAGAGCTGGGTGGAAAATCTCCTAACATCGTCTTTTCTGATGCCAACCTAGAGAGAGACATCGAATATTCGGTGAAAGAGTGCATGTTAAACACAGGCCAGTCCTGCGATGCACCGACGAGACTTCTCGTTGAAAGCTCCTGCTATGAGGAAGTCTTGAAAATTGCAAAAAAAGCGGCTGAAGAAATAACAATCGATGACCCTGAAAAAGAGGGAGACCATATAGGTCCCTTATTCGACAAAATACAATTCGATCGCGTTCAGAATATGATAGATGTAGGGATCAAAGAAGGAGCATCAGTGTTAACAGGAGGATTGGGGAAACCTCAGGGTTCGGAAGATGGGTGGTTCGTAAAGCCCACAATTTTTTACAATGTAACGAACAATATGCGAGTGGCACAAGAAGAGATTTTTGGGCCTGTCCTCGTTATAATACCTTTTGAAAATGAGTCTGCTGCCGTTTCTATGGCAAATGATACACCTTATGGATTAGCCGCATATTTGCAGACAGCTGATATGGAAAGAGCAGAGCGCATAAGTTCACAGCTTAGAGCAGGCGCTGTTCACATAAATGGAGGCGGATATAATTATGGAACTCCGTTCGGCGGATATAAGCAATCTGGAAATGGTCGAGAAGGGGGAATAATGGGGTTAGAAGACTATTTAGAGACAAAGTCTCTTCACGGGATATAAGAGCTTTTCTTTTTAAATTTGGCAATTACAAGTTCAGTAAAGCCTGCTGTAATAATCGCTAAGGCCCCTAGCCATTGCAGAAAAAACATTTTCTCTTCTGGAACTAAAACGCTCGCACTAATTATTGCTACAACTACTTCTGACATTAGCAGAATAGCAACTCGGCCAGGAAATAATATTTGTGAAACCTTGAAAACAACCATGAAGCTTGGCAGCAATATGACTGTTGACCATATAAAAACATAAGGTATGGAAGGTAAGAAAGTTTTTATATTAATAAGAGGCTCGTTGCTAATAAAAATTATTAATAAAAAGGCTCCAACACTGGTAGAAATGTAAACAAAACTCGTTAGAGGTATCATTTTAATATCTGTCCTATGTTTCAAAATAGACGAACCGCATGAAAAAAGAATTCCAGACAAGAAAGCAAATAAGTCGCCAATGTTGAGAGGATAAGAGGAATTGTTTGTACCAGAAAGCAAAAGAATTAATCCTATGATCGCAATGCAAATTGATAATAATCGAGCTCTGGTAAAAGGCTCTGAGAGAAAGAAATAGCCGATAATAGTCCCCCATATCGGGCTAAGATAGAACATAAGAGTTGCGCGCAAAATTGTTGTTTCCAAAAGTGCGCTTGCATAGAATGTAAATGCTATCCCGATTAATAGCCCAACTTGGAGGGTTGGCCAAAAGCTAGTTCTGAAGTGAGAAAGCTTTAAAAGTGATAAAGGTAGGATAAAAATTAGTGGGCATGCATTAATAAAAAAAACACTCCAATAAGTTGGAATTCCGTACCCCTCAATCTCCCTGAGTGGTATCCAATATAATCCCCAAATTCCACCACTAATCAAAATGGAAAAGCTTAGAGTTGTCTCAGAGATTTTCTTTGGGAAGGCAGTTAGCAAATTAAGTCAATCCATATACTATTAATTCAAGGAGACGATACACTGAAATTTTATTAAATAAAATTTTTTCACAAAAAGTTCTATTATATGACATTCTTAGGTAATAATTCTGCTCGATGATCTCTTATGTTTATAAACGAATCCGAAATTCTACAGCCTCAAGACTGGTCGTTTCCAATACCGATCGCCTATGGCCCCGGGAGAATAGCGGAAATTGTGGATCAATGTTTACAGCATGGAATTCGTAAACCTTTAATTGTTACCGACAAAGGAAGTGAAAAATTACCCTTTTCTATTAAGCTTCAAGAATTACTAAACGACGGCAAAATAACCTTTGATGTTTTTGCAGATATTTCTCCTAACCCTTTAGACACGGATATTGCTGAAGGGAAAAAGAAGTTTTTAGATGGGGCTTTTGATGCAGTTATTGCAATTGGTGGTGGTAGTGCAATGGATGGTGGCAAGGCAATTTGTCTAGTGGCTAATAACGCTTATGATCTATGGGACTTTGAGTATGAAAGAAAAGACACTCCGGAGATCAATGCAAATAATCAGTTCCCAAAGTTAATTACAATTCCGACCACAGCTGGCACTGGAGCTGAAACTGAGAGCACTGCGATGATAACGGACACAAAAAAAGATATGAAGTTTTGCGTTTGGCATCACAGTTTCAAACCGAACACCACAATCCTTGATCCAGAACTTACTCTTACGCTACCCAGAAATCTAACGGCATGGACAGGATTTGATGCGTTGACGCATGCTATAGAAGCTTTCCTTGTTCCTTCTTTTAATCCCTTATGTGATGCGATGGCCTTGGAAGCGCTTAAGCTAGTCTCTAGATTTTTACCTGTAGCGTATAATGAGCCAAATGATATATCAGCTCGCGCGGGAATGCTTGTAGGTTCATGCCTTGCAGGCGTGTCATTTTTAAAGGGTCTTGGGCTTGTGCACTCAATATCACATATGATAGGTGCTGAATGTAATACACATCATGGATTAACAAACGCTATCGTTCTACCGGTAGTTTTACGTTTTAATTTGGAAGGAATGGATAGTCAGACGGCTACTATTGCTCAGAATATGCATCTAGAAGAGTTATCTGTAGCTAAGTTAATTACTGAAATAGAAAAGCTAATGGGTAGGACAGACATTCCAGATAACTTGGGTGAGATAGGAGTGCCTCTAGATTGTGCGCATAGAATAGCAAAAAAAGCGATGGTTGATAGTGCGACGTCCACTAATCCTAAAAAGGTGTCATTAATGCAGATGGAAGATTTGGTTAAGACGTCAATTATAGGTAAAAGATCAACTTAAATATTTTTATCTAATCTTAAAGTAAGGTTTGGATTTTTATGAATAATACTTTTATAGCAAAAACCTTTTTACGTTTAGGATTAGTATCTTTTGGAGGGCCAACGGCCCACATTGGATATTTTAGAGATGAATTTGTAAAAGAAAAAAAGTGGCTTTTAGAGGATGATTTCTCTTCATTGCTTGCAATCTGTCAGGCATTACCTGGCCCTACCTCTAGTCAAATGGTCTTTTCTATTGGATTAAAAAAAGGAGGGTTTCTAACTGCATATTTCGCGCTCATAGCGTTCAGCTTCCCATCCGTCTTTTTAATGATATTGCTTGGGCTTGGGTATTCACTAAACCTTCTCTTTCTGAGCCAATCAACAATTACCGCAGTGTCAGTTGTCGCTATACCTGTCGTTGGGTTGGCAGTGTTTTCAATGTTTAGGAATTTTTGCAGTAGTAATTTGGAAAAAATTTATTTTTTTGTTCTAACAATTATTTTAATTTTTTTTGATTTGTTTTATTACCCAGCCATAATTTTATTTGCTTCTTGGCTGGCAGGAGCATTTTTCTACAAGAAGTCGGATATGAACATTAAAACTCAACCGTTGATTGAAAACATAAATAAATATCTTGTATATGGAAGCCTTATTGCGGGCATTTTTGTATTTATACAATTAAATTTATTAGTTGGCTCAATATACCCTTCGCTTAAACACCTGTTTAATTCAGGCTTTCTAATTTTTGGAGGGGGGCATGTTGTCTTGCCTTTACTGCACGATTGGTTTGTCGACCAAGAAATAATTTCCTCTAATGAGTTTTTTCTTGGATACGGTTTTGCCCAAGCAATTCCAGGCCCCCTCTTCTCTTTTGCTTCTTACTTAGGGACCGTTGCATCTGGTCCATTGGTGTCAGAAAAAATATTAATGGGCCTGGTCTACTTATTTGCCTTATATGGATCGACACTTTTCTTAACACCCCTAGCGCTATATATGTGGGTTAGCATTGAAAAAATACCTGTTTTTTTCAGGGGGATAAAGGCGGTCAATATCGCCGTTTCAGCTATATTATGTTCCTGCTTTCTAAAGCTTGTGTTGCCATCCATTATTACTGGATATGACTCTTTAGTATTTCTTGGAATGAGTGTGTTTTTACTTTATTGGTTCAAGGCTCCCATATGGGGCATCGTTATTCTATTGGGTGCTGTTGGTTATGGCTTTGGCATGATTAGTGGGTAAAGCAATAAAGACGCATCTTTATTACTTAAAACCCGATTTGTTCACAAAATTGACATTGGCTGCTAACAGCTCAGCTCTTAGTCTCTCTGCTTTTTTTAGTTTGCCTTTTGCGTATGCTCTCAAAAGCTTAAACTGTCTTTTTTTAAAATACGCTTCTTTTTTTTCTAACCGCTCGTTTTGCATATTATTCCCCTTTAAGGGATCAAGAATATGCACATTTGTATAAAAAGTCAAATTAGCTCTATTTTTTAATGCTTTAGACTGTCATAAATTAGTCACAAAATTGTCATTCATTAGTCTTTTTTTGTTCGAAATGCTATATTAACCAATATTCATATAGGGGCTCTTGTCATCTGACTTGCATTAAGGTTATGTAATTGCTGGGAAGGTGATATTTTTCTTTAAAAGCGTTTGTCTATGACCACTGAGATTTTTCTAATAATTTTGTTCGCCGCTTTTTTGCATGCCTTTTGGAATGCACTAGTAAAAAGTGGTGACGATAAATTACTACAGATGGCTGCAGTTTCTTCTGGCCACATACCCTTCGCTATAATAGTCCTATTCTTTGTTAATCCCCTTTCCCTTGAATGCTGGCCATATTTATTTTTTGGGGTCATCTTTCACCTAGGGTATCAACTATTTCTTGTGGAATCCTATAAGAGAGGCGGTCTATCACAGGTTTATCCAATCGCTCGTGCTTCATCGCCCGTAATCGTTACTATTTTTACATTTTTATTTCTGGATGAAAAAATAACGTATATGGAAATATTATCGATATTGATAATCGTAACAGGCCTTGGCGCTACAGTAGGATTAAAGGTACAACATGTTCCAAAAAACGCAGCGATCGCTGCATTAATTACCGGTTGTTTCATCGCTAGCTATTCAATGGTTGACGGATACGGAGGGCGCGTAGGTCAAAGCCCCGTTGCCTATTATTGCTGGTTGTCCATTATAAATGGTTTAATCTTTTTGCTATATGCTCGAATTGTTTCACCACGTATTTTGCCAAATTTACTGAGCGACGCTAAAGGTATATTTTGGTTGGGAGGAGGCGCTTCCCTCGCAGCTTACGCAATGGTAATGTGGGCCTTTTCGAAGGCTCCAATTGCAGTCGTTATGGCTATGCGCGAAACATCAATCTTATTTGCTATTCTTATAGGGTTCTTTTTCCTTAAAGAAAAATTAACCCTCCCAAAAATAATAGGAACATTCATTACGCTTGCAGGAGTAATTCTTCTTAGGGTTGCCTAGCGTTACGAAACAGAGGGTATAGAAGGATTAATATACTTCTTCACTATGAATGGTGTAGTTCCTACCATCCAGCAGAATAATGCCATATCCCGATTTTTCACCTGAAGCATATTCTACTCTATCAGCTTTGAACTGTAAGACCATCTGTTGATTTACGCTTTTGAATGTAGAGAAATTATATCCTTCATAAAGACCACTTATATTTCTATGTATATGACCGGATATCAGATGATGTACATTATCGAAACTTTTTATGGATGAAAAAAAATCATGAGAATTTTTTAGTCTTAGTCGGTCCATAGCTTGCATTCCCGTCGTAAAAGCTGGATGGTGCATAAACAAAATTACTTTTTTATTAGACGCTTCTTTTAGTTTTTCAGCCAACCATTCGAGCCTCTTTTGACATAAGTAACCACAGCTAATTGGAACGTCATCGTAAGGATCTTTAAGTGTATCTAAAAATATAAAATCAAAATGTTCATAAGACTCACTACTTTGTAAAAATCCATTATGATCTGGTCTATAGTCAGGGAATATATCGAGGAATTTTTCTCGGTTATCGTGATTTCCAAGCATAAATTTTATGGGTTTATTAATTACCGAGATCAAATTTCTTAAGGCTTTATATTCGTCAGTTTTACCACTATTTGCTAAGTCGCCTGTAAAGACTAGCGTATCGAAATCGTTATGATTGCTTTGTAAGTGCGCTATCGCCTCTTCAAGTTTTTGTGACGATTTTTCTAAAGAATCCTCAGCAGCAGAATTTAAGTGAATATCCGAAAAGACTATGATTTTTTTCATTATTAGCTCTGGAAAAATGTTAGCGATCTAAATGATTGCCCCTCGGACCTTTGCAGAAACCCATTCAGAAATAAAAACAGTAACCAAAATGACGAGTAGGATTGTAGAGACTTGCGTCCATGCTAGAGTATTGATGGATCCATTTAATTGAAGACCAATACCACCAGCCCCAACAAGGCCTAAAATTGTGGATTCGCGAATGTTTATATCCCAACGGTATATGCCAACACCCGCTATGGTCGGTAAAACCTGAGGTAATATACCATAAGTCATTTGCTGAATGTTACTAGCCCCAGTAGCTCTTACAGCTTCAACTTGAGACTCATCTATCTCCTCAATTGATTCGTATAATAGTTTTGCACAAAATCCTATTGATCGAAGACCGATAGCAATCGTACCTGCCAAAACACCCGGTCCCAATATAAAAACAAGCATTAATGCCCAAATTAGGGAATTAACAGATCGAGAGGAAACAATAATAAATAATGCTACCACTCTAACAGAACTATGAGGCGTTGTATTTCGTGCTGCACAGAAAGCAACGGGGACGGCAATTGTCATTGCAATTATAGTTCCCAAAGTTGCAATATTTATCGTGTCCCATATCGGAACAATGAGCTTAGTAATATAAGACCATTTTGGAGGGATCATACGGCTACCAATATCGGCGGCCTGTCTTGGTGCATCCTGAACAAAAAACCACACTGTTTTTTCAGAAATAACACTCCAGGCGAATAGAACAATTGAAATTCCGACTAACCATCCAAGCCATATACCAATTTGCTTCTTTGTTGTTCTTCTCCTCCATTCGATGTCGTTTCCACTGTTAATTAAAACCATCACTGGACCCATTTTCTCAAATAACTCGATGCGTATTCTAGTACCATCACTATAAGGATAATTATTAGAAGAATGGCTGCAGCAGTATCAAACTCATATCGAGAAAAAGCTGTATTTAGAGTGGCGCCAATACCACCTCCGCCAACTATCCCTACAACGGCAGACTCTCTGAAATTAATGTCTAATCGATATACAGAAAGCCCAATCATTCTTGGCATGACCTGAGGCTGTATTGCATAATTAATCCATTGAAACCAACTTGCACCGGTGGCCTTGACGGCTTCAGCTTGCGACTCGCTACTGTTTTCAATATCTTCTGCTAAGAGTTTTGCAAAAAATCCGATCGTGCCAAGACTAAGGGCTATGAAGCCAGCAAATGGTCCAAAGCCAAAGAGTTTAACCGCAAAGATTGCCAATATAATTTCAGGAAAGGTACGGGATCCTGCAATTATAGATCGACACGTTATATATACCCAAAAGGGAGCTAAATTTCTGGCAGCCCCCAGTCCAATTGGGATCGATAGAGCTATTCCTGCAACTGTTGATATTATCGCCATCCAGATGCTTTCTAAAATACCATCCCAAACGACACCCCTATTGTCAGCAAAATTTGGAGGAAAAAAAGATGCTATAAATCGTTGACCTCTGGGAATTCCCTCCATAAGCCTCTGAGGATTTATTTCCATTGATGCAAGAGCTGCAATTAAATAAATAATCGCTCCAAGAATTATTCCCCATCTTAATAAATTATTTGAGATAAAAGGTGGTTTGTCCCAAACCGTGGGGTAGTTTCGCTCCTGTTTGTCACTTAAGGAGCTCACTCTTCGATGTCCTCATCTTCAACTTTGTCAATAGTTGCGGTCCAATCTTCTTCTCCATAGATTTGTGTAAGCACTTCAGGTGTTAAGCCCTCGGGCTCACCATCATAAACCACCTCACCATTTGCTAAGCCAACTATGCGTTGAGAAAACATTTGTGCTAATAATACGTCATGAATATTTATAATTGCGGTTAAGCCTCTTTCTGAACAGAGTTCGTTAATTAATCGCATTATTTGTCGTGATGTTTTAGGATCGAGGCTTGCCGTGGGTTCGTCTACTAGTAAAAGGTCTGGGTCTTGTATAAGAGCGCGGCAAATTCCAACCCTTTGCCTCTGTCCTCCAGATAGTTCATCTGCACGCTTATCGGCCATTTCAAGTAACCCTACTCGATCCAAAAGCCTAAATGCCTCTTTGATATCATCTTTTGGAAACTTTCTTAGATAGCTGCGCCAAAACCCTACATAACCAAGTCGCCCGGACAAAACGTTTTCCATAACAGTCAAACGCTCGACCAGAGCATACTCTTGAAAAATCATTCCCATTTTTCTTCTGGATTTTCTAAGTGCTCTAGAAGAGAGTTTAGTAAGATTTACATTGTTAAGAGTAGCGGTTCCAGACGTTGGTTCGACCAGCCTATTGACACAGCGGATAAGAGTTGATTTTCCTGCACCTGAAGGCCCAATAAGAGCCAGAACCTGTGCATCAGGTATTTCAAGATCTACCTTATTTAGGGCTAAGTCACCCGTGTTATATCTTTTTGTTAAAGCGCTAAGTTTTAGCATCGGCTGATTATTCCTGAAAAAAGTCAGGCGCCCTTTAAGGAGCGCCTGTAAAACTAAGTGTAATATCTATTACTTGCAGTCGTAACTCACACCGTTTGCCTTGTCAATCTGCCTGATAACAGCCCAGTCATTCATATGTCGGATTCCGATAAAACGGTCCGCTTTAGCAAATTCTTTTTTATAGAGTGGGTCACGATCAAATTCCCAAGTAAAGAAAGCAGTCTTAATCTTAGCGGCTAGCTCAGGGTGAAGATTATGCGCATGTCCGTAACCCGTAGTTGGGAATGTTGGAGATCGATATACAGCTCTTAGTTTACCTTTTTCAATAACGCCTCGCCTTTCCATTCTTTGTAAAACTGAGTTGGCCACTGATGCAATTTCATAATCGCCGTTATAGACACCTAAGATGGAATTATCATGTTTCCCTGAAAATGTTGGGGTGAAATCCCTTTCTGCAATTAAATCAAATTCTCCTTTGAGAATGGCGGAAGGTGCCTTGAAACCAGAGTTAGAGGTTGGTGAGGTGAAAGCTAGCGTCTTACCCTTTATCTCTGACGGAGATTGGATTGGGCTATCATCCTTTACAATGATTTCCATTTCATACCCAAATGAGCCATCATTTTTTGCATGCATTGCAAAAGGGACAAAGCCTGCGCAGCTAACAGCTATAGGGTTTGATCCTGTGTTAAATCCCGCCACATGCAAACGACCTGATCGCATGGCTTCTAACTGGGCGGCATTTGATTCAACTGGAAAGAAAACAACTTTTCTCTCAGTGTGCTTTTCAAGATGCTCCACGAACTTTTGCCATATGTTGGCGTAAACAGCTGGATCCTCTACTGGCGTATAAGTAAAGATAATTGTCTTTGGATCAACCCAATCTTTGGGGTCCAAAGGAAGGTCAGCAACTTGGTCAAAATTTCTGTCGCAATAAGCCTTGTCTAAAGTTCCTCGGTTACAATTCTCAGAAAAAGCTGAATAAGCACTCAAAAATGAGGCGAGTATAACTAAAATAAAAGTCCTAAAAAAATTTGTCATTATTTTCTCCCAGGTAATCATTGTTTAATACGTATTTAAGTGAATAATAAAATTGCCTTTGCGTCAATTCTTTATCCTAATTTGATGATAGATATTATTATCCAAATGTGACGGTATAATGACACCTTAATGAAATAAATTTATCGAACAAAGTTTATTTTTTAATCCAATTAAACTACAGTTGTAATGATTAGAAAGCCTTTACTGTTTTGAATTAAAAGAGTTACCAAGTTGAAGAAACTTTCCTTCATACGGCACGCCAAGTCAGACTGGACTTCTCCTCTATTGTCTGATCATGACCGGCGATTGGCAGATAGGGGCCAAAAAGCAGCAGTAATTATGAAAGATTTCTTTGTGACCGCAAATAAGAATTTCGATATAGTACTATCATCAACCGCTTTGAGGGCGGTCGAGACAATTGAGATAATTAAACCATCCATCATAGACACCGAGGTACTATATAAAAAAGACCTCTATACTTTTGACGATCAAATAATGTTGGACTTTATCTCTAAAATAAATGACAACATATCGTCAGTACTTATTGTAGGACATAATCCAGCCATACAAGAGACAGTTTTGCGACTCGCAGAAAGCAACCAAAAATCGAATTTATTGACTAGAGTGGAACACAAATACCCGACTGCTGCTTTCTGTACCCTTACATCCAGTATAGACAAGTGGACCCACTCTGGAGACACGATGTTCAAACTCCAAGAATTTATTTGTCCAAAGGATCTATGAAGTAGCTCGCTTAGATTTTAATTGGGATCATAACTTCTGGCTCAACCACAATGTCAGAACCTATCTCTTCTGTTAAAACATCTGCACTTTGTTCGAGTAGTGGAAATGTTTTGTAGTGACAGGGGATTAATTTTTCAAAGTTAAAATATTTTTTTGCTGCATAAGCTGCTCTTTTCATATCCATAGTGAAATGCCCACCACACGATAGAATGCCAATATTTGGTTTGTGAAGGTCGTTTATTATTTCCATGTCAGCCATTACGTCGGTATCACCTGAAAAATAAATTCTGTTATTTTCACCTTCAATAACAAAGCCTGCTTCAGCACCCGTGTACATTATTTGGCCATCTTTCATCATCGAGGAGCTATGAACCGCATTGACCATTGTAATGTTAACAGTTCCCAGATCAACAGTTCCTCCTTTATTGAATCCCGTTGTCGTGACCCCTTCAGCCTCTTCCCAATAGGACATAAGATCCGCTATCCCAAAAATTGGAGCATTTGTTTCTTTAGCAATTTCTACAGTATCATTTGTATGATCAAAGTGACCGTGAGAGATAAGAATATCAGTGGTGCTATTTAAAGCCTCTTGCCTCTTTTCGGAAGGGAATAATGGATTACCATTTAACCATGGATCTATAAGAATGACCCTATCTTCTATCTCTATTCTAAAACTTCCATGTCCTAGCCATATTATTTTCATTTTAATCTCCTAAGAGTTTCGCGCGTTCAATAGATCTGTTAACCAATCCGGATCCATTTCTGGCACTGATGAAAGAAGTAACTCGGTATATTCTGGGTGCGGTGGTGCAAATATTTCACTTTTTAAACCTTGTTCTACAACCTCTCCCTCGTTCATAACGACCACCTCATCTGATATTGCCTTAACCGTAGCTATATCATGCGTTATAAAAATGTAGGAGAGATTCAGTTCCTTCTGTAGTCGCCCCAAAAGCTTAAGAATTCCCTCTTGGACGATTTGATCGAGAGCCGACGTTACCTCATCACAAATTATGACCTCTGGGTTAGCGGCCAAAGCTCTAGCTATACATATGCGTTGTTTCTGTCCTCCTGATAGCTCGCTTGGATATCTGTCTATAAAACTTTCATCCAGATCTATTTGCTCTAGGAGTTCAATTACTCTTTTTCGTAAATTATTACCAGTAAAGCCAGCAAAAAAGCTAGCGGGACGACTGATAATATCGTAAACGGTCTGCTTAGGGTTCATTGCAACATCAGCCATCTGGTAGATCATTTGGATTTTCTGAAGTTCGTCTTTAGTTCGACCCTTAAGGGATGAAGGCAATTCACTATTTTTAAATTTTACGCAACCTGCCTTTGGTTCCAGTAATCCAGTAATTACGCGAGCAACCGTTGACTTCCCTGATCCACTTTCACCAACCAATGCCACCGTCCGACCCAAGGGTAATTTAATATTTATATTTTTTAATACATGAAAACTTCCATAAAACGCATCTACATTTTCAACCTCTAATATGGTGTCCTTGCTCTTTTCCTCAGGCTTTTGAATAGATCGAACAGACCAGAGGCTTTTTGTATAATCCTCTTTTGGAGACTTTAACATTTTTCGTGTCATCGCCTCCTCAACTTCTTCACCGTATCTTAGAACCTTAATCCTGTCGGCCATTTGCGCTACAACTGAGAGATCATGTGTTATATAGATCGCTGCCGTTCCATAGGTTTTTACAATATCGCGCATCGCTGCAAGAACCTCGACTTGAGTAGTTACATCTAGCGCGGTAGTGGGTTCATCAAACACGATTAAATCGGGATTAGGAGACATGGCCATAGCAGTCATTATTCGTTGAAGTTGACCTCCTGAAACTTGGTGCGGATATCTTTCTCCGATTGTGGATGCATCAGGAAGGTTCAGAGCGTCATAAAGAGCGCGTGCTTCGTCAAATGCTTCGTTTTGTTTTTTAAGGCCAGCCCTGATTGTGGATTCGGTAGTCTGGTTAATTAACCGATGGGCTGGATTGAATGAAGCGGCAGCTGATTGCGCCACATACGTCATTCTATTGCCCCAATATTTTCGTTTTTCATAGTCGGTGAGTTTTGTTAGCTCAATGCCATCAAAAACAATTTTACCTCCTGTAATACGACATCCAGGTTGTGTATAACCCATTGCTGCAAGACCTAGTGTGGATTTTCCAGCCCCAGACTCACCTATCAGACCAAGAACTTCCCCTCTTTTAAGCTCTAAATCTACTCCCTTTATAATTTTGTGCCATCTCTCATCAGAGAAACCCTCAATTTTTAAGTTTTTGATTTGAAGTAAAGTGGAGTTCTCTTTTTTATTTTTCATCTTTTATTCCGCTTGTTTTATGTAAAAACCAATCCACCACAAAATTAACCGCGACTGTTAATAAGGCAATTGCTGCGGCCGGTAGAAGTGGCGTCATAGCTGCCTTTAAATCGTATTGGGCAAACTGTATGAGAGAGGCATTTTCTCTAACCATGGAACCCCAATCGGCTGTTGGTGGTTGAATGCCGACCCCTAAAAAAGAGAGAGCAGCAATGGATAAAAACACAAAGCAAAAACGTAGACCAAATTCAGCAATCAAAGGTGGAAGAATGTTTGGTAAAATTTCCTTTCGCATGACCCAGCTAATATTTTCTCCTCGCAGTTTGGCAACTTCAACATAATCCATTACCACAACATTTAGAGAAACAGCTCTAGTAAGGCGAAAAACACGCGTAGAGTCCAAAACCGCAATTATTATGACCAAGTTTACAACTGTAGAGCCGAAGATGGATAAAAGAACCAAAGCAAAAATTAGCTGAGGGATTGCCATTAAAACATCTACGGTCCTGCTCAAAAAAAGATCCAGATATGATCTATTAATAGCAGCAGTTAACCCTAATGCACCTCCAATCAAAAATGCAAGAATTGTAGTAGCAAAAGCAACGCCAACAGTATTTCGTGCTCCAAATATCAATCTTGAAAATATATCGCGACCAATCTGGTCGGTTCCAAATATATGATTTGCGTTCCAAGGTGCGTAAGGCTCAGGAAAGACTTCAGCCTCACCATAAGGGGCTATAAGGGGAGCAAAAATAGCTAACCCTACAAAAACAGTAATTATAAAAATGCCGAATTTAGCGGTAAGTGGTGCCTTATTGAGTTCAATTTTCGCCCTCGTGAAAGTTGAACGATTCTCAACTACAGAGCCCACTTCTCCAGTGGCAGAATATGCGTTTGAGTCTTTGTTCATTTAGGATGCAGTAATCTTGGGTTGGTAACTATGCCTATTATATCGGCTAAAAGATTTAACAGAATATACGTCACAGCGAAGATAAGAGCACATCCTTGTACAACCGGTATATCTCTGGTTCTAACAGCATCTACCATCAGTTGACCTACTCCAGGATATACAAAAACGACCTCGACTACGACCACTCCTACAACTAAGTAGGCCAAATTAAAGGCTATTACAGTAGCAATAGGTGCCCAAGCATTCGGCAACGCGTGTTTAATAATAATCTCTGTTTGAGAGGCTCCCGATAGCTTGGCCATCTGAATGTAGGGGCTTGCGAGTAAATTTATTATCGCCGCTCGAGTCATTCTCATCATGTGAGCGACGATAACCAACGTTAAGGTAAAAGCAGGCAGTGCTGTACGATAAATTCTTTCACCGAAAGCTGTATCAGCATCAACGTTAGCCAATGATGGAAATATCTGATTAAGCGATGCAAAAAATAAAATTAAGATGTAAGCAACAAAAAATTCAGGAAATGAAATTGTAGTTAAAGTGGCTGTGTTTACAGATCTGTCGAAAAACGAGTTACGGTAGAGTGCTGTTAGAATTCCAAGAATCAATGATAGGGGAACGGCAATAATGGCCGCCATAGAGGCTAAAAACAGTGTATTCCATAGTCTGGGCGCTATCTTATCTACCACTTCAGCAGATCGGTCGGCACCTGAGGCGTTGCGCCCGGAAAAAGACGTTCCAAGATCTCCTTGTATTGCACCCAGTGCCCAGTCGAAATACCTAATATATGCGGGCTTATCGAGTCCTAGCTCTGCGCGAAAAGCGGCTACGGTTTCTGGTAATGCTGCTTGACCTAAGATCGCTTGTCCAAAGTCCCCGGGCAGCATTTCGATTGCAGAGAAGATGATTAAAGAAACGAAAAATAGGGTTGCTAAGCCTAACGCCAAACGCTCGAGAACTGTTTTTACTACAGGATGCAAAGAATTATCTATTTATTTTTAGAAGGGCAGAATTACCCGCCCTTCCTATTTAAATTAACCTCTAAAATCTTAGGCAAACCACCAACGCTCAACACATTTGGCGCCATCGCTATCCCAGTTTGCCGCAATTTGTCCATGCGCAATTTTCTTACTGTTGGCACTTACATAACTGTTAAAGAGAGGGCATAGTAGTCCGCCATCGTCATAAATTAAACGCTGGCACTCATATAGAATATCCCGTTTCTTACTCTCGTCTAGTTCTTTCCTCGCGTCTTTAACAAGCTTATTAAACTTAACAGCGGAGTCGGTTGTTTTCCACATAGTGTCATTCCAATTTGACTCGGCCACATAAGCTGCTGAGAACATCATAGTCTCAGCTGGTCGTCCACCCCAGTAACACGCACACCAGCCCTTAGCATCATTATTCCATACATTGGACCAATATCCGTCATTAGGCTCCCGTATTACTTCGATGTCAATTCCTGCTTTCTTCGCAGAGTTCGCCATCAATTGGGCAGCGTCGACAGCGCCAGCGAAGGCGGCATCAGCGGCAGATAACTGTACCTTTCCAGAGTGACCTGATTTTTTATAATGAAAAGCCGCCTTGTCAGCGTCAAATTCTCTTTGAGGTAAGTCTGAATTATGAAAATAATTAGCAGTACCGATTGGAATATCATTACCTACTGCTCCATAACCCAGAAGAATCTTGTCAACTAGCTCTTGCCGATCAACAGCCCACTTCAACGCCATTCTCAAGTCATAATCACCAAATGGATCAACATTGAGGCGCATTGGAAAGGTGTAGTGAGCCGTTCCTGTTGCCTGCATAATGTTTATATTTGGGTTACGCTTCATTAAATTGATGGTTTTCAGATCAACCCTATCCATTGCATCAATTTCGCCACTCATCAAAGCAGTTTGTCTAGCATTCGGGTCAACAATCGATAATAATTCAACTTCATCAAAGTGCGCTGCGCCCTCTTTCCAGTAATTTGGATTTCTCTTTAACACAGACTTCACACCTGGTTCAAAGGATTGAACTATGTATCCGCCTGTACCAATACCTGAGGTCATATCGCCAGCCGGCCTGATAGAGATATGATAGTCACTTACAATGTAAGGGAAATCAGTATCAGGGCTATCCAATTCCATTATAACCTTATATTTTCCATCTGCCTTAATGCTCTTGACGGGTGAGAGTGAGCCCTTTGCAGCAGAAGTTGACTTTTCTCCCATATGATGTGCATAAGACGCTAAAACATCTTCTGATGTCATTGTTTTTCCATTATGAAACTCGACACCTTTTCTTAAGTTAAATACCCAAGTCTTCCCGTCATCGGACTCCAACGTCTCAGCTAGTTCTCCTACGAGCTTTCCTTCATTATTAATTTCGGTTAGATGGTTTCCAAAGGTGTAGCCATTAACAAGAGTAAAATGATTTTCTGATGTTCCTGAGTCAAGCGTGTCGGTAGTAGAGCCGTGCCCTAGACCCATTCTAAATTTTCCGCCTTTCTTCGGTGTTGCCGCTATCGCATCACTGGCTAATGACAAGGCGGTAGGTATGGCTATACCCGCTGCGATTGCCGAGGTCATAAACTGCCGCCTATCAATTGCTCCAAGCGACAATTTATCTTGTTGATCTTTTATGAATTTATCTTTCACGTGTTTTCTCCCCTAAATTTTTGTATAAATCGATCTGTCATAGAAAGATTTTCCTACATTTCTTATAAAGATTATCATAAATGTTAAGTAACATTTTTAACTATGACAAGAGAAAACATGAATATTTTTACAATTGACCTAGGGTAAGTAGCTACTGAAAATGATCTCAAAATATGAAAATTTGTTCGACGATGAAATAAAAGAATTCATACGAATTGCAGAGTCTTTCGGCGCAAAACCTTCTAGCGGATCGATAGCAGAAATGCGGCAAAGTTATAATGAAATGGTAAAACATTTCAAAAAAGCTAGGCCTCAAAACGTACAGGCCGAGGACAAAAAAGTAGACTTTAAAGAGAGATCGGTAGCATATCGACACTATTCAAAGAACTCTGATAATAAGTCTGATTTGATATATTTCCATGGAGGAGGCTTTGTTCTGGGAGGTCTTGAAAGTCATGATGATATATGCGCTGAAATTTGTGACATCACTGGGTTTAACGTTTTCCTATTAGACTATTCACGTGCTCCAGAAGTTAAGTACCCTGAGTTTTTTCTTGATGCTATTCGCTTTTACTATTTTATAAAAAATCCTGAAAGACGATTGATTGTGATGGGTGATAGCGCAGGTGGTACTCTGGCTGGTTTTGTGTCCAATAAGGTCAGAAATGTAGCAATTCGTCCAGATGCACAAGTTCTAATATACCCCGATTTGGCTGGTCAGATCAATGGCCCCAATAAGAGACGGTTTTGGGATGCTCCATTATTAAATCAAGATGAAATAGGTTTTTATCACAAATGTGCAGGCCTTCCGCCAGAGAAGGGACTCCATGATCTTATAAGAAATTTTGATAATGATAATATGCCCAAGACATTACTGGTAAGCGCTGAAATTGACCCCTTGGCAGAAGATTGTCAGGCTTATATAGAAAGTTTAAAGAAACATGGCTGTGATATAACTTTTTTGCAGGGTTTGGGTTTACCCCATGGGTTTTTAAGAGCGCGTCATTTATCAAGGAAGGCTAGAGGAATATTTAATGAGATTATAAACTTTTTAATTCAAACGAAATAGAACCAACTTAGTAATCATAAATTGGATTAGTCCAAGCCCTATTACCCTTCTTGTCAATTAGTGTAATTCTTAGCCACTTTTTTTGGGGAAGTAAGGCTAAATTAAATACCGCTGCCTCCATATCGGATTTATTCTTGTATATGGATGCGGATCCGTATCCACTGACAATGATTTTTTCAACGGGTGAGCATGACACTTCTAATTGTCCTTCTTTAACTTTGATATTTTTGAAATCAGGACCTTGAGATGAATAGTAATTACCATTTTTGAGAGCTTCGAGTATAGATGCTGCGCTGTTAACCTCAGACTTCACCATAACCCAACCACCAAAGGCATCATCGATATGAAAATGAGAGTCGTCTGTGGCTATAATATTAAGGTGTTTTCCCTGATTAAGAGCTTGGTCCAATACAGCAATTCCTGACCCTCGATCGCACTCGATAGCACATCCATGATTATATATTTCAATAGCGTGTACTTTTTTTACCTTAAGCGTATCCTGAAGCGTCATGCCGTTCCATTCAGGGTGTGTGAGTGAGACAAAAGCACCAGCTTCAGAAAGCCGCAAACTCAAGCTTTCAATGTCTTCCGATTTATTGTTTATCAGAAAGTTAGGTTGTGGAGGTGGTGCAAATTTAGTGTTCAAACCTAAAGCAAGCATATGCCAAAGCTCTCCATTTCCCATCTTGCTTGTATGCAATTCCGCTCCAGGTATCACCGTAAAATTTTCTATATTTAATTCGGGTACTGCTATTGGGTAATTAAACATCCCGAGGAAATGATCGGTTATTGAGATAAAATCATAGCCTTTTTTAACATAACTACGACACACTTCTTTTGGTGTTAGCTTTCCATCGGACAGATCACTGTGGCCATGCAAGTTACCTTTAAAAAATTTTCCATTATTATTAAAAAATTCAAAAGCCATTGAGTTGAACTCCCTTTTCCTAAGGTGCCGATAACTATGAATAAACCATCAAAAAATCAATTCCTCAATACTTTGCTCAATTAAAAATCAAAAAGCGCGCTCATATTTAGTTGTGTTATTAAAACGTTATAACTTCTAATAGTGCTTGCATTTGGATTAGAATCTTTGTGTTATGATTTTATGATAGATATTGCGTCCAGAGTTTATAACCATAATTGGAAAATTGATCCGATCGTTAGGTCTCTATTGGACATAGATTTTTATAAATTATTAATGGCTCAATTTGTATTACGAAATGCCCCTGAAGTATCTGTAAAATTTTCTGTTTTAAACAGATCAAGCAAGATACTTCTGGCTGATGTTATAGACGAGCAAGAGTTAAGAGAACAATTAAATCATATAAGAGATTTATCCTTGAGTAAAGGGGAGTCGACTTGGCTTAGAGGAAATTTATTCTACGGAAAGCGCGCCATATTTCGTCCATCGTTTATAGATTGGTTAGAGAAACTTAAATTACCAGAATATGAGCTCAAAAAAAAAGATGGGCAGTTTGAAATAAGCTTTGAAGGTCCATGGGCAGAGGTTATGTTTTGGGAGGTTCCCGTTTTGTCCGTATTGACAGAGTTAAGATCTAAGGCTGTTTTAAAAAATATGGGGCGCTTCGAGCTGCAGGTTCTGTATGCAAGGGCGATGACCAAGCTTTGGGAGAAAATCGAGGCTTTAAAGTTGCTCGACAAGATAAGAATAGCTGACTTTGGAACCAGAAGGCGGCATAGCTTTCTTTGGCAGGATTGGTGTGTGCAAGCAATGTGCGAAGGTATGGGTTCAAAGTTTATTGGTACATCGAATTGTTTAATTGCTATGAGGCGTGAGCTCGAAGCTATAGGCACAAATGCTCATGAGCTTCCTATGATCTTTTCGGCCTTGGCAAAAACCGATAAGGACTTAAAACAGGCTCCATATAAGGTTTTAGAAGATTGGCATGAAGAGCATGATGGAAATTTACGGGTAATATTACCTGATACATATGGCACACAAAAATTTTTAAATAATGCGCCTGACTGGCTTGCGTCGTGGACTGGAGTAAGAATTGATTCAGGTGATCCCGAAATAGGAGCCCAATCTGCAATTGACTGGTGGCAAAAAAAAGGTGAAAACACCAAAAAGAAATTGATAATATTTTCAGATGGTCTCGATACCAAAAAGATTATCAATCTATATCAGAAATTTAATCAGAAAGTTCAAATAGGTTTTGGCTGGGGAACTTTATTAACAAATGATTTTCGAGGTTTGATTAACAATGGAGCGTTGGATCCTTTTTCATTGGTCTGTAAAGCTGTCTCTGCCAATGGGCAACCGACCGTCAAATTGTCAGATAATGCCAATAAGGCGATGGGTCCGGACAAAAAGATAGAGCACTATAAAAACATTTTTGGTTTACACGAGCAGAGTAAAGAAAATTTAATTGTTTAATTTATTCATTTTTTCTAATGATGGTGTTGCGAATTATTTCTTTTTTTTAACCGCTGCCGTATTTTTATTTGCTGGAATGGTAAAAGGAAGTATCGGGATGGGGTTACCTCTTGTCTCAATAACACTCCTTAGCTTTTACACCTCACCAAGACTAGCAATGATGCTAATAATAGTCCCGACTCTGGTTACGAATTTTTTACAGTTTTATAGATCAGTCGATAGAATCAATATGGTTTTATCAAACAAGTTTTTATTGGTTTCGCTTTTTGCTTGTACTTTCACATTTAGCTTCTATTCATTTTCGTTAGGACAGAAAACACTTTCTTTTTTGCTTGGCTTGATTATTGTCATTTTTGTGACTTACCGCTGGTCAGGGTTTTCTCCATCCTTCGGGCTAGGATTTGATAAATCTTTACAAGTTGTATCGGGGGCCATTATAGGCATAGCTGCAGGATTAACGCATGTGTGGGCGCCAACAATTGCTGTACTTCTTGTAATAAGGAAAGCAAACAAAGGGCAGTTCGTTGGCCTTACTGGCCTTTTTATCTTTGTTGGTTCGTCTGGACTTTTTTTTACTCATTATTTCTTTGATTTACTAGACAATCAGAGCCTAATATTCTCCATTTTGATGCTATTCCCTTCAATTCTGGGGTTTTTAATTGGAGAAAAAATAAGATCCTTTATATCTGAAAAGTTATTCGAAACGTTACTCATGTTTTTCCTTCTTATTGCAGCTACAAATCTTTTTTATAAATCAGATTTTATCATTTACTTTATGAAAACATTCGGCAAGGTGTGATTTTCATTTTTAAACCAAACAGGAATGGGTAATTTTTTTTCTTTGAGAAAATGCATATTAAAAAGTTTGGATTTATATCTCTGGCTATGATCACATAGTATCGTAACAATGTTGTGGCCAGGCCCAAGATCTTTGGCCATCTTAATCGCTCCGCATATGTTTATTCCCGATGACGTGCCAAGGCTCAAGCCTTCCTCAACTATAAGAGAGTAAATTGTGTTTAGCGCTTCGTCATCTTTAACGTTATAACTTAAGTCAGGTTTTAACCCTTCCAAGTTCTTTGTAATCCGTCCTTGTCCTATTCCCTCCGTAATTGACGAGCCCTCTGATTTTAGCACTCCATCATTATAATATTTGAAGAGAGCTGATCCATCTGGATCAGCTAACCCGATCTTAATATTAGGGTCTCTCTCTTTTAATCCAATGCTGACACCTGCTAAAGTACCGCCTGTCCCGACAGAACATATAAAACCGTCAATTTTCCCATCTGTCTGCTCCCAAATTTCCCGACTTGTATTTTCGATATGCGCTTGCCTATTATTCAAGTTATCAAATTGATTTGCCCAAAAAGCCCCAGTCTTCGAAACCTTATTTAATTCAGAGGCTAGTCGTTGTGAGTATTTGATATAATTATTAGGGTCGCTATATGGCTTTGCTGGCACTTCTATCAATTTAGCTCCCAGCATTTTCAAGGCTTCCTTTTTTTCTTCCGTTTGTGTTTCTGGTATAACTATCACTGATTGAAAGCCATAGAAGCTAGCGACGAGAGAAAGACCAATTCCCGTATTTCCTGCTGTTCCCTCAACTATCGAACCACCAGGGCCTAACTCTCTGGACGCAATTGCCTTTTTTATTATTTCTAATGCAGCTCTATCTTTAATGGATTGCCCTGGATTTAAAAACTCTGCTTTTCCAAATATATTACACCCTGTTTCTTCAGATGCCTTTCTAAGTTTTATAAGAGGCGTATCTCCAATAAGGTCTATAACTTGCCTTTTTTCCAAATCTAAACTCCTTTTTTAAAAAAATGAACAATTCAAAATATTGTATTTTTAAGCTGTTATTCGTGACTTTTTTACTATATCAAGTTATAGTACTTTTCAAGAGGTAGAGATGAGTGATCCACAAGCAGAAGCTGAAAATTACGGCGCAGAATCTATAAAAGTTTTAAAGGGGCTAGAGGCCGTCAGAAAGCGCCCAGGAATGTATATTGGAGATACAGACGATGGGTCTGGTCTTCACCACATGGTCTATGAGGTTGTAGATAATGGCATTGACGAAGCTCTAGCGGGACATTGTGATAAAGTGACAGTCACACTTTATCGAGATAATTCTGTGGCAGTTTCAGATAACGGAAGGGGAATTCCCACAGAGACTCATCTGGAAGAGGGTATATCCGCAGCAGAAGTTATAATGACACAACTGCATGCGGGAGGTAAGTTTGACCAAAACTCTTATAAGGTCTCGGGTGGTTTACACGGAGTTGGGGTATCTGTGGTTAATGCGCTTTCGTCTAAACTTGAGCTAAGGATATGGAGAGATAATACTGAGCATTTTGTTGAGTTTAGCAATGGAGAAACAACAAACGCATTAAAAAAGATAGGACCGGCGGGTGACAAAAAAGGAACTGAAGTAAGGTTTTGGGCCTCAGAGGAAACGTTCTCAAACATAAAATATGAATTTAAGATTCTGGAGCAACGATTAAGAGAGCTAGCATTTTTAAACTCTGGAGTGAAAATAGAATTAGTTGATCTTAGAGAGGAAAGCGAAAAAAGAGTAACCCTCTCATATCAGGGAGGGGTTAAAGAGTTTGTGAAGTATTTGGACAGATCAAAAGTACCATTAATCAATGAACCTATTTTTATTAATGGAGAAAAAGATGGGATTTCTCTTGAGGTGGCGCTTTGGTGGAATAATGCATATAATGAATTGGTGTTGCCTTTCACTAACAATATCCCACAGGGTGATGGGGGAACGCATTTAGCAGGGTTTAGAGGTGCATTAACAAGAACTGTCAATATGTTTGTAGGGTCGTTTGGATCAAAAAATAAAGATAAAATAAGTGTTACGGGCGATGATGCAAGAGAGGGCCTTACGTGTGTTTTATCTGTTAAAGTTCCAGATCCTAAATTTTCAAGCCAAACAAAGGATAAGTTGGTGTCATCTGAGGTAAGGCCCGTGGTCGAAAGTTTTGTAAATGAAAAATTATCTGAGTGGTTTGAGGAAAATCCGAGTGACGCTAAAATCGTCGCAACCAAAGTAATAGAAGCAGCCGTCGCTAGAGAGGCCGCAAGAAAAGCACGAGAATTAACTAGGAAGAAAAACTCTATAGATGTCGCGAATCTACCAGGAAAGCTGGCTGATTGTCAGGAAAAAGATCCAACGAAAAGGGAGATTTTCTTGGTAGAGGGAGACAGTGCTGGAGGTAGCGCTAAGCAAGGAAGGTCCAGAAAGAATCAAGCAGTACTTCCTTTAAGAGGAAAAATACTTAATGTAGAGAGGGCCAGACCCGATAAAATGTTATCGAGTCAAGAGATAGGAACTTTAATAACTGCTCTAGGCACTGGGATCGGTAACGACGATTTTGATATTGAAAAATTAAGGTACCATAAAATCATTATAATGACTGATGCTGATGTGGATGGTGCGCATATACGAACTTTGTTGTTAACTTTCTTTTTTCGAAAGATGCCCGAGTTAATCGAAAACGGACATGTTTTCATTGCTGAACCACCTCTCTATAAAGTTGCAAAAGGGAAGTCGGAGGTATATATAAAAGATGATAAGAGCTTAGAGAGCTACTTAATGGATGCCGGAGTCCAAGATACTTTTCTAAAGATTACAGATGATTATGTATTATCCGGGAGAGATCTTTCTGAAAAAGTAATAGATGCGAGTAATTGTATCAGATTATTAGATAGAGCCGCCGACCATCACATAAAGTTAATCTTAGAGCAGGCTACTCTGACCGGAATTATCCACAAGATTAAAAGCCTTGGCGACGACATTGATGGCCAAAAGACTCTTTGTCAAAGATTAGATAGGATTTCAAAAGAATATGAAAGAGGTTGGGGTAGTAAATTTGAAGATGGAAGTAAATTAGTTTTCTTTAGGACAGTTAGAGGCGTTGAAGAGACAATAGAAGTAGATCTGATGAAAATTCAAAGTGACTTAATAGAGGAGCTTGGCCTTTTCAGTGGCAAGTTTAAGGACATTTTCTTCGGAATCCCTGTTTTGGTAAAAAAAGAAGCTACTGTAGAACTAGACGGACCAACCAGCCTTATAAGTGAGATTATGAAAATGGGAGAAAAGGGCATATCCCTTCAGCGTTATAAAGGATTAGGAGAAATGAATGCTGATCAGCTATGGGAGACAACACTTGATCCTGAAGCGAGGACTTTGCTACGAGTAAAGGTTGATAGAGATAGAGCTACAGAGGCTGATGACTTATTTACATGTTTAATGGGAGAGGTTGTAGAACCTAGAAAAAACTTTATTCAAGAACACGCCTTAAGTGTTAAAAACCTTGATTTTTAAACCCTTTCTTTGTCTCTATTCACTAGATAAAGACCGAGAATTATAATCAATACTCCGGCCATGTCACTATATGTGAGCGTTTCACCTAAAAGAAAATAAGAAATTCCAATACCAAAGAACGGTACTAAAAAGTGAAAAGAGGAATACTTTACAGCGCCTATTTCCTTCTGTAGATAGAACCAAATAATGGGGCCTATTATGCCTGGAAATGCTGCTATATACAAAAAAGTGAATATAAACGTTATGCTAAATGAAACGCTCCAAGCTTCAAAAAAATAGCTTAAAGGAAGTAGAAAAACACTTCCCACTAACATTTGAAGACCGACTACAATAAGTATATTATCTTTGTTAATGTTTATTTTTGTGATTATCAGCGTTGAAATAGTAGTTGCAAGTAGTCCCAAAAGGCAAAGAAAAATTCCAAACATCTCATACTCTCTTTCCACTCTCTGTAGCATTATCAAAAGAACACCAAATAAGCCAATAACCAAGCCACATAAGCCTAATAAGGTCATTTTAGTTCTGAAAAGTATCCATGAAAAAAACGCAACTGTAAGTGGAAGAATACTCGCAATTATTACAGAAACATTAGAGTCTATTTTTGTCAAAGCTAAAAAGATGAGACCTAGATATAGACCGTTTTGAATTAAACCAAAAGCTGCTATCGACAGTAGAGATTTACGATCAAATTGAAAGCTTTGACCGAGGCAGGCCCCCAGAAGAATAGAGAATAGGCCAGCTAACAAAAATCTTAAGAAAAGAAAATAAAATGGAGGGCAGAACTGCACAGCCATCTTTGCTGAGGGGAAGGCGCTTGCCCATATAAAAGCAAAGCCTACCCCGAGCAAGATATGTTTAAGCTCCATCTAGATCGTATTCGGATAGACTTTTTAAGAGTTGATTACGTCTTTTAGAGCCTTTGCAACAGTAATTTTAACGACCCTATCAGCCGGCTTTTTCATTTGTTCACCCGTGGCAGGATTTCTAACCATTCTTTCAGGCCTTGCTCTACAAAAAAACTTTCCAACATTTGGAACTGTTACTGCGCCTCCTGCTGCTACTTCTTTGGTAATTATACCCGATAATGCATCTAACATTCTATTTGAAGAGGCCTTATCGGAACCTGTTGCGTCTGCTAACGCCGATACTAGCTGCGCCTTTGTCATCGGTTTTTGTGTCATGATGTACCCTTAAGTTTGTATTTATATTAAAGAATCAAACCATCTTTTTGATTAAAAATCAAACAATATCAAAAAAAAACCCACTCATTGAAAATGAGTGGGTTGGGAGGAGAAATTAAATTAAATAGTTACTTGGAGAAATCGGGATATGCTTCTATACCGAGTTCAGTTTTGTCAAGCCCCTCAATTTCGCTTTCTTCGCTAACCTTGGCGCCCATTAGCATATCCAAAATAAGCCATGCGATGTAAGAGACTACAAAAGTAAATAAACAAATAGATACTGTACCTAGTAACTGAGTGCCTATTGATGCGTCAGAATTAGAAATGACCACTGCAAGTGTTCCCCATATTCCTGCTATACCATGCACGGAAATCGCACCCACAACATCATCAATTTTTAGTCGGTCGAGTAGTGGTACTGAGAACACAATGATCACTCCGCCAATTGCACCTATGATTGTGGCGAGGCCCAACGAAGGCATAAGAGGCTCTGCAGTAATAGATACTAAACCTGCCAACGCACCATTCAAAACCATTGTTAAGTCCGCTTTGCCGTACATAATTTGGGTTAATATCAAAGCTGCCACCGCTCCGCCAGCAGCCGCCGTGTTGGTGTTTGCAAATATTCTAGATACATCAGCTACATCTCCAATGGTACCCATTGCAAGCTGAGATCCACCATTAAAACCAAACCAGCCCAGCCAAAGAATGAACATTCCCAAAGTTGCCAGCGGGAGGTTAGATCCAGGCATTGGAACGACAGATCCATCATCTTTATACCTTCCATGCCTTGCACCAATCACCATTGCACCAGCCAGAGCTGCTGCTGCTCCAGTTGCATGCACTACGGTTGATCCAGCGAAGTCCGAAAAACCGGCTTCGGAGAGCCAACCGCCACCCCATTGCCATGAGGCGCTGATGGGATAAAATATTCCTGTCAAAACTATGGTGAAAATTAAAAATGGCCATAACTTTACTCTTTCCGCAACTGTCCCAGAAACTATTGAGGCGGTTGCTGCACAAAACATCAACTGAAAGAAAAAATCTGAACCTACGGATGCGTAAGTCAAGTCAACACCATCAGCTCCTACTCCAGCAGGCTCTAGGCCGGTCAGTGAAAAGCCACCCATCCACCCTTCAATAATCCACCCGTCTCCAGGATACATTAGGTTAAAACCAACAATAAAATACGCTATTGAAGCTAGAGAGAATAATGCTACGTTTTTGATAAGTTGTGTAGAAGCGTTTTTGGATCTCACTAACCCAGTTTCCAGCATTGCAAAGCCTGCGGCCATCCACATTACCAAGAAACCGCCAATCAAAAACAGCAGCGTATTAAATATAAAGTAGCCAGACTCAGTATAGTCTTGGGCATGACCATCCGCGAACACGTTTGTCGAAGACAATCCTAGCACTACAGTGCTTAAAAATAATAATTTAGACATCATTTGCTCTTTCTTTTTAAACATTTGGTTAAATTGCATCATCATTTTTTTCGTCGGTCCTAATCCGTAGGGCAGACTCGACAGGCGTGACAAAGATTTTACCATCACCAATTTTTCCGGTTTTTGCGACTTCACTGATAGTCTCAACTGTTTTATCCGTATCCTTGTCTGCAACCACTATCTCTAATTTTAATTTTGGAACAAAACTAACGGTATATTCCGCTCCTCTGTAAACTTCGGAATGGCCATCTTGCCTTCCGTAACCTTTTACTTCTGAAACCATCAGCCCTTGGATGCCTATATCCTTCAGTGCATCGCGAACCTCTTCCAGTTTGAAAGGTTTAATAACTGCTATTATAAGTTTCATAAAGTCTCCTTTCGTAAAATGAACTTTTAAACTATTTAGATAAATAAGAATAAAATAGAAATGGCCACTTTGTAAAAACCCACTAAATTTTTTCAAAAACCCCATATTTTGACTATAATTTAGGCACAAAATAATAATTGATTAATATTTAAGCAAATAAATTACTCTTTATTAGTAACAGTCATGGGTTTACAAAGATTTTTTCACAGGGTAATTTTTTAGACAAAATTCAACTTAGCCATGCTCACAATTTTTAGAAAAACATTAAAATACTTACTTTGGTTGTTTCTTAATGTGACAGTAATAGTTCTTGTTATTCTTTTTATAGCTGTCGTAAATTATGTAAATAAATTACCACCAATCGTCGAACTTCTAGATGATAGAAAAAGAGGATCGGTAACACTTCTTGACAAAAACGACAATGTGTTTGCGTGGCGGGGTAATCAATTTGGCGGCATTTTAAAATCAAGAAGTTTGAACCGCGCCCTTCATGACGCAATAATATCTGTTGAAGACCAAACATTCTACTCTCACTTTGGAGTTTCAATCAGAGGTATTGCAGGCGCAATTATAATAAACTTGAGAGAGGGAAGGGGCCCTTTTTCTGGCCACGGCGGTTCAACAATTACGCAACAAGTAGCAAAGATGCTTTGTCTTTTACAAAGTGCTACCAATACTCAAAAGCATTGCAGGAGATCAACCATTTCTAGAAAGCTACTTGAGATCCCCTTCGCTTTGGCCTTAGAGTACGCATACTCTAAAGAAGATATTCTTTCCATTTATATAAATAGAGTATATTTAGGTTCTGGAGCGTATGGATTTGAGGCTGCCTCGAAGCGATATTTTAACAAGAATTCATTAGACATCTCAACTGGTGAAGCTGCGCTTTTAGCCGGCTTGTTGAAAGCTCCAACAAGGTATTCACCAATTAATAACAAAGAGCTATCCCAGGCTAGGGCGCTCACCGTACTAAAAATAATGCGAGATCAAAAATCGATTTCGATTGAAGATTTCAGAAAAGCTGCGAATTCTCTTCCTACAATTAAAAAAAATAATATCAATGAGATAGGCTCTTATTATGCTGATTGGGTTATGCAAGACGCGCCCCAGGAAATAACAAAACAAAGCAAAGAGGACATAATCATTAGAACATATTTTGACCCCAAAATTCAGAGAGCGATTGACGACACCATAATTTCTTTTTTAGAAAAGGAAATTGTGACAGAATCTACAGCACAAATTGCCGTTGTGGTTATGTCTGCAGATGGCCGTATAAGAGCTATGAGTGGTGGCAGACCTTCAGAAAAAATACCTGGACAATTCAATAGAGCTTTCCAAGCAAAGCGTCAGCCCGGATCAGCTTTCAAGCCTTTCGTTTACGGAGCAGCCCTTGACCTCGGTATCTCGCCTAACGCTATAATTGTGGATGAGCCAATTACGATCACATTTGGCAAAAATAAACACAAAGAATATTCCCCAAAAAATTATGACAATAGGTATCTTGGTCCAGTTACTGTAGAGGAGGCCTTTTCGAAATCTCTAAACACTGTAGCAGTAAAAGTGGGAAATCAAATTGGTGTAAATAGGATAAAAACTTTGGCTAGGGAGTTAGGTATAGAAACTTTAATACCTAACGAACCATCTATAGCTTTAGGGTCTTCCGAGGTAAACTTACTAGAACTTACTACTGCATATGCCGGTATACTTAATAATGGTATAAAGGTTAATGCAAAGGGTTGGAGGGATTTGAGTATAAAAGAAACCGATGAGGTAATTATCAGGGAGGGGTCTGAGGATGGGTTAAGAGTTTTTTCTAATTTGGCTGCGCAAACACTTAAATATCTCATGTTTTCGAGTGTAGAAAATGGAACAGGTAAAAATGCATCTGTTCCAGAATGGCAAATAGCTGGAAAAACAGGTACGAGTCAGTCTTTCAGAGACGCGTGGTTCGTTGGCTTTTCCAACGATTATGTTATTGGGGTTTGGATGGGTAATGATGATAATAGACCATTGAAAAATGTTAATGGGGGCGGATTACCAGCAAAGATATTTTCTAAGATAATGACAAAAATAAGTTTTGAGCTTTCTTCGAAAAAGGAAATAGCGATGATTTCTCCCAATCAGTTCGACGCTTTGAGAACCTATGATGAGATAACAGAAAAATACCAGGTTCAATCTCAAGAAGTAGATGGAAAATCAAAAAATTCTTCCCTTATTGGAGGACTGATCAGAGCTCTTCTCTGGGGTGACTAAGATCTATTGCTCAGAAATGTCTAAAATAAGATCGCCCAAGGACCCATCAAATTTTTTTAATCTTGACCGGAACTCCTGCCTTTCAGTTGAAAGCATGGAAATTCCCTCTACTCTAATGTCAATTAGCTTCAAAGATCCACTTCCATCTGATACCTGCCAGACGACTTTCAACGATGGGTTTCCTGGAACAATAACTACAGTGGACACGAGAACACCGGCTTTTGTCAGAGTGTCACGACTTTTTATTATTTTAAGTGTAGTTCCTTTAAACTCGGAAAATTGCCTCCCATATTTATTTGAAATATATTTCTTAAATGCTTCTACAAATAGTGTTCTTTGAACGGTACTAGCCGTACGCCAGCTTTTTCCTAAAACCGCTCTGGCTATAATCGGAATATCAGCATATTTTTTAAAGAGCTGTGCAAGTTCTATTTCTTGTTCATCTGCGGACATTTCTTTCATTGATGTTGCAACCAAGTCATTGTACAAGCTTTTAACTAAATTTTGAGACTCAATCACTTTGTCCGCATATAATTTTTGGTAACTAATCAAGTAATAGAAAAATAGAAAACAGAAGAAAAAAACTTTAATTGAGCGTTGCATGGCATAAAAAGATATTTGAGTTAAGTCTATTATTTTTCCTTAAATTTTACAGGAACTTTAAGGTATGATATGCCATTCTGCTCTGGTGGCGGCATTTCTCCTGCGCGCATATTAACTTGTATTGATGGCACAATGAGCTTAGGCGCGGCTAAACGTGAGTCTTTTTCTTCTCTAATTTTTACAAATTCATCCTCATTTATGCCATCCTTTACATGAGGGTTTAAACTTCTCTGTTTTTTAACTGTAGATTTCCACTGAAAACTCTTCCGTTCATCAGTCAAATAGTCATGACACATCCAAAGATTTGTGTCTTCAGGATAATTCAAAATTCGTTGTATAGATTTATAGAGATCACGCGCATTGCCTCCTGGAAAATCACATCTAGCTGTTCCAAAATCATGCATAAAAAGAGTATCCCCAACAAAAATATTATCTTCGATTTTATAGGAACCACACGCCGGTGTATGGCCAGGCGTAAAAATATACTCACAATTTAAATTTCCAATAGTAAATGATTCACCATCTTCAAACAAGTGATCAAATTGTGAGCCATCTTTTCTAAAACCCCTCTCTGTATTGTAGATGACACCAAAAGTGTGCTGCACCTTGGTAATATTTTTACCAATTGCAATTGATGCATTGAATTTCTCTTTAAAGTACGGAGCTGCGGATAAATGGTCTGCGTGTACATGCGTTTCCAGGATCCATACTGGTTTTAAACTTTTGGTATGGATGTAGTCTATTACACAGTCTGCATGTTCTGTATCTAGACTGCCATCAGCATGATCATAGTCTAAACAACTATCAATTATTGCAGCGCTTTTAGTCTGTTTATCACTAACGACGTAGCAAATGGTATTTGTTGACTTGTGGAAAAAAGATTTGATTTCGGAGTATGTATTTTTCATAAAATACCTTTTTGTTTATAAAGAATAAGGAATTATGTATAAGTATTAAGGGGCAGTATACCTAAACATTTGTTTTTTTGAAAGGATTGAAAGATGGATATTAATTCAAAACTCATTGACAAGGGCATAGTTTTACCCGATGCCCCGCCCCCAGCAGCTAATTACATACCGTTTGTAAGAGTTGATAAACTAGTTTTTATATCTGGACAGGTATCACAAAACGAGGAGGGCTTTATTAAAGGAGTATTAGGTGAAGATTTAAATGTGGAGCAAGGGTATAATGCAGCAAGATATTGCGCTATTTCGTTATTGGCACAACTGAAGAATGCATTAAACGGAGACTTAAATAGAATGACTAAAGTTGTCAAGCTTGGTGGTTTTGTGAACAGCGCGTTGGGTTTCTCGGAGCAACCTAGCGTAATTAATGGTGCCTCCGACCTTTTGGTTGAATTATTTGGAGAAAAAGGAAGGCATGCACGAACCGCAGTGGGCGCAAATTTGCCACTTGGAGTAGCTGTAGAAATTGATGGAATATTTGAAGTAAATTCATAGCATTGAAGAGAAAACACGGATTCTTAACTAAAAAGCCTTTTGCCCACCGAGGGTATCATTCGAGATTTTTAAGTGACCATCGGAAAATTCCTGAGAACTCTTTGGAGGCTTTTAGGCAGGCAATTGAAAAAACCTATTCAATTGAAATGGATATACATCTCACCAAGGATTTCAAAATTATAGTGTTCCACGATTTTTTTCTTGGTAAGCTTACTACAAAAAAAGGCTATGTTTGTGGTAAAAGCTTAGATTATATAAAAGAAGCAAAGCTTTCCAATAATCAACCAATACCTACGATAGAAGAGGCTTTAGATTTAATAAACGGGCGCGTTCCTGTGCTTGTAGAAATTAAATACTCCAATCACATAAAAAAAAATTTGGAAATGTTCTCAAATGTTCTGGCAGAAAATCTGAAAAGTTATAAGGGTCCTTTGGCTTTAATGTCATTTAGCATCGACGTGATAAGATTCATTAATCAAAAGAAATTTTTTGGGCGGTTTCCCTTAGGTTTAACTACCAGCTTCTCCAAAATTGAAAGTATCGGCAACAAGATCAAAAATAACAAAATAGAAAATGAAATAGTATCGAATAAACTGCAGTTTATCTCTCAGGACTGGAGGGGGATTGAAAATAGCAGAATTAACAGGTTGAAAAAATTAGATGTTGCAATTTTATCATGGACAATTACTTCAAAAGAGATCGAGCATGACTTGGAAGGATTAGTCGATAACATTACTTTCGAAAATTACGAGCCCGACTTGACAATGCAAAGATTTTTAAAGAGAAAATAGTGGAAACTTTAATTTGCACAACCATAAAGAGCATACCCAGAGATCAATGGGAAGCATGTCGCTCCGGCAAAGCAGGAGGTGACCCGTTTCTGTCTTACGACTTTTTTTTCCTTTTAGAAAGCAGCAATTCTGTAGGACCCAAAACAGGTTGGATCCCCTTTTACATAACGTTTAAAGAAAAAAGCATTATAATTGGAATAATAGTAAGTTTTTTGAAAAACCATTCTCAGGGTGAATATGTATTTGATCATAGCTGGGCTGATGCCTATCAGAGATCAGGAGCAAACTACTATCCAAAACTACAGGTGGCGGTACCATTTACTCCTGTTTCAGGAGAGAGAATATTAATACGCCCAGAAAACGAAAATCGAGTTGATGAAATGATTGCATCAACAAAGAGACTAGTCAAAGAAAATAATCTTTCTTCATTACACATAACTTTCTGTAATAGCAGGTTTGTTAGTGTTGCAAAAAAAAATAGCCTCCTTGTAAGAGAGGGCATCCAATATCATTGGTTTAATCGCGATTATAAATCATTCGATGATTTCTTAGAGACTTTAACTCACCGCAAAAGAAAAAATATAACAAAAGAGAGAAAACAGGCCAGAAACTTTGGTGGTGAGATTAAATCCTTAACAGGAAGTGAACTAACAGATAGCGAATTGGAATCATTTTGGCATTTTTATCAAAATACAGGAAAAAGGAAATGGGGCTATCCTTACCTCACTCGAGGTTTTTTTATTAATTTGAAGGAAAACTTAAAAGATAGTATTTTACTGGTACTTGCAGAAAAAAATGGCCAGTATGTTGCGGGCGCTCTCAACTTTATAGGATCAGATTGCTTATATGGAAGATATTGGGGATGTAATCAGTTTTTTCCGGCAATGCACTTTGAGCTTTGTTACTATAAGGCGATAGATTTTGCAATTGAACGAGGCTTAAAACGAGTAGAGGCAGGTGCGCAAGGGGACCACAAAATTGCGAGAGGGTACGAAGCGTGTATAACGTATTCGAGTCATTGGTTTCCACATGAAGGTTTTATGAATGCTGTGGATGATTTTTTAAAAGAAGAGAAAAAAATTGTTAGTTATAGCGGTGAACAAATACAGTCTATTAGTCCATTTAAAAAGGAGAATAATTGAATGCCAAAAAAATATAGTAATAAAGAAATTGCAGAAAAGTTCGAACATTTGTTTTTAAAAGGATGGAGTTTATCTGAAGACAAAATATATATTCATAAAACCTTTGTTTTCAAAAACTTCAAGGAAGCATTTTCATGGATGTGTCGGACAGCATTTATAGCGGAAGAAATTAACCACCACCCAAACTGGGCCAATGTTTATAAGACCGTTGATATATCGCTTTCAACACATGATGCTGGGGGATTAACAGAGTTAGACCTGGATTTTGCGAATGCGGTGGAGATGGAAACCTAGGCTATATCTTTCAAAACAGTTTGCGCTGAAGTTATATCACAAACCCCGCGTTCTTTTTCAAAGTAAAGGTTTTCAATTTTTTTATTTTTTATTACAGCAGTGAATCTTTGTAGTCTTCTTAATAAACCTGTTCCCCTTACCGAAAATTCAAGGTCTAATGTATCGGCAAGAATAGATAATGGATCTGTTATAATTTTTATACCTGCTTTGGTTGCCCCCGTTATTTCACCCCAAGCTTTTGCTACGTATACATCATTTACTAAAACACAAAAAATCTCATCAATTCCCAAGTCTTCAAAACTTTTTACACTTTTAATGAAACTGGGCAAATGCATCACGGAACAGGTAGGCGAAAAAGCACCGGGCATGCCAATTAGTACAATCTTTCTGTTGCTGAAAAGCTCGCTAGAACTAGCTTTCTGGACTTCCAAATTATC